>CAZVZP010000021.1:0-8404 GCA_964631625.1 uncultured Hyphomicrobiales bacterium
GCGTCTCGAAGGATGAGGGTCATCGGGGACTCATGTGTTGAAACGAGACCGCTAGGTCATCCGCCCGACGGCTCGTGCGAGCAGGAGATAGAGCTTGCCTACGTCGGCCGATACGAAGGCCGCGCTCAACAGGGATTCCGAGTCCGTTTCGTTCGCCTCGGCGATCAACTTCTCGAAATGGTCGAGGTAGCGCGTCACGTGCCGGCGGAAGGCGTCGTCCTCCTCGTATTTCTTGCGAATGATCGAGTGCGCCTTCGTTTCCTCATCGCCCAGCATGGCGCGCACGAAGATGCCCCGGTCGCCCCGGGCGAACTTGGGCCACAGGCGCTCGGCCGCCCGGTGGTTGAGGATGCGGTTCAGGTCGATCGCAGCCGAGGTCAAGTCCTCCATAATGAGCTTCGAGGTGCGTAGGAAGGCATCGCGCCGCTCCTCGAAGCTGTTCAGTCGCACGCGCTGCGCGCTCGACTCCGCCTCTTGCGCGGCAGCCTTAAGCGCCCCCGTCTGCTGGGTGAAGACGCGCACGAGATCGTCCGCCTCGTCCGCGACGCCCGCCAGCGCCGCCTTCATCGTCTCGGTATGGTGGCGCAGGCTCTCGCCCGCCTCGGCCACTTGGCGCAATGCCAATCCGGCGCCTTCCTTGAGCGCCGCAGTCTGACGGCCGAAGCGCTCGGCGATTCCGCGCAGCTCCTCGTTGACTTGGCCTGCGGTTTGGCCGACGACCTCGGCCTCTTCGCGCAAGACGCGGGTCGTTTCCGTGCCCTCCTCCCGGGCTCGCCGACTGAGGCCCGAAACCTGATCGACTTGACGCTGGAGCGTGAGCACGACCGCGGCGATCTCGTTCGTGGCCTGCTCCGCGGCTTGGTTCACCTCGACCGTGCGGGCACGCAACTGCTCGCCGAGCTGCGTCGTCCGCTGAACCAGACCCTCGACCAGTTGGTCGAACGCCAGGCTCTGGCGCTCCACGAGATCGGCCACCTCGCGGGCCCGCGCCTCGGCCCGGTTCGAAGCCACGAGCAACGCTTCCGTCTGCCGCTCGAAGGCGGCCGTGGCACGGCCCGAGCGATCGACGGCGAGCTCCGCCGCCTCGCCGAGCCGCATCGTCTGGCGCTCCACGCTTACGCCGATCGTCTCGACCTGGCGCGCCGCGTGCTCGGTCCGCTCATCGAAGGCGCGCACCGAACCTTCGAGAGCCTGGCCGATGAATTCTGCCCGCCGGCCCGCTCGCTCGGAGACCGCCTCGAGCGCTTCGGACTGACGCACGAGGCTGCCCTCCAACTCGCCGAACTCCTCGCGGGCTTGCGTCGTGACGCGCCGAGCCGCCGCCGACATCTCGCCGGCGAGCCGGCCCAAGGCAACGCCGATCTCTTCGAGCTTGGCCTTGGCCTTGGCAGAAGCATCCTCGGAAGCCGCGAGCATGACCGCGCCCTGGGCTTTCAACGTGCGCGCGACACCGTCGAGCTTGACGATGGCATCGCCCGCGGCATGCGTCGCCGCGGCGCTCATGGCCGATTGCTGCTTTTGCAACGCCTGCTCGGTGACCGCGACCTGCGCCTGGAGCGCGGCGCCACCTTCCTCGAGCGCCCGCTGGAACTCGAGGGTGAGCGCCTCGAGCGCCCGCCCCATCTCGCCCGTGCGCACCTCGACCTCGCGTCCGGCCCCGGCTGCCGCCTCGGCGAATTCGCCCTGCCGGCGCTGGAGCGCCTGTCCCGTCTCGGCTGCCGCGACGTGCACCTGCGTCACCGCCCGTTCGGTCATGCGCGCAAAACTCGTGCTCAACGCGCTCAAGGCCTGCTCGACCTGCGCCATCTTCTGTTGCGCCGTATCGGCGCCCCCCTGTGCCGCGCGCAGGAGGTCCGCCTGCTGAGCCTCGAGAGCCTTGGCGGTCTCGCTCGCCCCCGCGTGCACGCGCAGCACCGCCTGATCCGCGGTGCGGCCGAACTCCCGGCCGAGCGCGTCCAGCGCGCCCCTGACCTCGCCCATCCGTGCGAACGCCACGTGCGCGGCCCCACCCGCGGCTTCCTCGGCGCTCGCCTGCTGCACGGCAAGGGCCTTGCCCGTTTCCTCGACCACGGCGTGGACCTTGGCGACCGCGCCGTCCGCCGTGCGCGCAAACTCGGTACTCAAGGCCTGCAGCGCCACACCCAGCGCCTCGGTGCGGCGCAGCGCCTGCTCCGAGGCGGTCGTGGTCAGGCGTGCAAGCTGCGCCTGCTGGAGCGCGAGCGCCTCGCCGGTTTCTTTGGCCTGGAAGCGCGCCGCGCCCGCGGCGACCTCGGCCGTACGCTCGAACTCGCCCGCGGCCGCGCGCAGCGCCGCGCCCACATCGGCGAGCTTGCGCACGGCCTGCTCGCCGAGCCGGTCGGCCGTGAGCGTCAGCTCCACCGACTGCTTCTCGAGGGCGCGGCCGACGATCTCGCACTTGCCCAAGGCTTGTGCCGCGAGATCCTCGGTCACGGCGGCAAAGGCCCTCCGATCGCGCTGAAGCGCCTCGCCCATGGCCTGGGCACCGACCCTGACCCCGTCCGCGGCGCGCGCGTGGGCCGCAACGCATTCGTCGATCATGGCCCTCAGCGCCTCGCCGATCTGCCCGGCACGCGCCCCGGCATCGCTGGCCATGGTTTCCGCTGCGGCGCTGAACTCCTGCGCCTGACGACGGAGCGCATGGCCGGCTTCTGCGGCCTGGTCCGCCACGCGCGCGACCGTGCGCTGCCCGGCCGCGCCCAACTCCTCCGCGATCACGCCCAGAGCCTTGGCGCCCTCGGAGATGCGCTGCTCGGTACGTGCCGCCACGGCATCGATCGTCTCCGACTGACTCTTGAGCGCGGAGCCTGCGGCGCTGGCCTGGGCTACGAGACGCCCGGCACTGGCCGCCAGCGCCTCGGTCTCGGTGTTGAACGTGTCGCGGGCGTTGCGCACGCGCTCCAGCGCCTCGCTCGCCGCCGTGCCGAGCGCCTGCGCCGCTTCGCCGAAGCCCTCGGAAAGCGTTGCCATGCGCCCGCCCGCGAGATCCGAGGCGAGCGCGAGCTCCTGCGCCTGGCGCGCCGCGAGCGAGCCCGCGTTGCGCACGCCCTCGAGCGCCCGATCGAGCCCAAGCAAGAATGCGTCGACCTCCCGGTTCGCCGCCCCACGGGCCTCCCCGGCCCGCTCCGAGACCCGCGCCAGCGCTCCCTCGAGCGTCTGCGACTGCTCGCCCAGCAGCGCCGTCGCCTGGGCGATCTGGGCGTTCGCTTGTGCGGCGTGGGCCGCGACCGCCCGGTGCTGCTCTTCCATCAGGGCCCGCACGCTGCGCGCGCGATCGAGCGCCTCGTCCGAGCGCACCGACAGGCGCTGCACGAGAATCTCGAGATGCTCGCTCAGCTCGTGTCCTTGGCGCAGAGCCTGCTCGGAGGCGCCGCGCAAATCACCTGCCTGGGCGCGCAGCGCGCGGCTCACCTCGGCGATCCGCGCTTCCGCCTGCTCGTTGGGATAGGTGAGACGGCGCAACTCCTCGCGCAGATCGTTCGCCGTCTGACGCAACACGACGTCGCGGCCCAAGTACGCGAGCACGAACCAGATGAAAGCGAGCGGCGCGAACACGCCCGCGAAGAACAGGCCGATCTCATGCGGCAGCATGTACAGGATGCCGCCCGAACCCACATTGGCGTGCAGGTAGTAAGCGACGACGCCGAGCCAAATTGCCGAAAGGCCGAGGCCGGCGGCCACGCCGCCGTTGCGGGTCAGGTTCGCAAACTTCCGTGGACCGGGCATCGACCCCTATGACGGCGGCGCCCCGCCATCGGCGCCGTCCGTCGTCGATTCCTAGCACAAAGCAGTCACCGCATGTTAGTGCCACGCCGATTCGCTCACGCCGGCGAGACGAGTCGTTCTTACAGCGGACCGAGAAGTTGCGCGAGAACCGGGGGCAAGTGCTCGGGCAAATCCTCCGCGATGAGTCCGCGGCCCGCGGCGCGCGCCGATTCGCCGTGCAACCAGCACGCCGCGGCCGCCGACTCGAACGCCGCCATGCCCTGCGCCATCAGACCGAGCACGAAGCCCGCGAGCACGTCGCCCGCTCCGGCCGTGGCAAGCTCGGCCGACCCGTTGGTGTTGATGGCCGCGCGTCCGTCGGGCGCCGCGATCACGCTGTCGCCGCCCTTGAGCAATATGACCGCCCCGCTCTCTCGTGCGGCCACGCGCGCGCGCTCGAGCTTGCTTGTCCCGGACCGGAAGAGACGCGCGTACTCGCCCTCGTGCGGAGTTAAGACGACGTCTGAGTGAAGGGCCTTAACCAGCTGATCGCGCTTTCCTTCAAAGACCGTCAAGGCATCCGCATCGAGAACCGTGCGGCGCTTGAGCGAAAGCACGGCCAGAACCTTCTCCGCGGTCTCGGCCGTCAGCCCCAGACCGGGACCCAGGAGCACCGCGTTGCGCCGTTCGTCGGCGAGCAAATCGACCAACGCGCCGGTGTCGGCGATGGGCGCATTCATCACGGCCGTCTGGTGCGCCGCGTAGACCGGCAAGGCCTCCGGCGGAAAGGCCGTGGTGACCAGCCCCGCGCCGATGCGCAGCGCCCCGCGCGCGCCCAGCCGCGCGGCGCCCGAGGTGGCGCTGCCGCCGCCCACGACCACCGCGTGACCGCGGCCGTACTTGTGTCCTTCGGGATCGTGCCGCGGAAGCTTCGAGAGCCAGAGCGCGGGTCCGTTTTCGAAGGTGTCGGGCTTGAGCGATGCGACCACGGCGTCGCTGATGCCGATATCGGCGACGATGACGCGCCCCGCGAGCAAACGGCCCGGCAGCAACAGATGTCCCGGCTTGCGCCGGCAGAACGTGACCGTGAGTGCGGCGCGCGGCGCCGCGCCCAGGACCGCGCCGCTGTCAGCCTCGACCCCGCTCGGGATGTCGATCGAAACGCACGGCACGCCCGCGCGGTCGATCGCCTCGACGCAGGCACGCGCGACACCCTCGAGCGGACGCGCGAGCCCGGCGCCGAACAGAGCGTCCACGACGAGAGCCGCGCCGGACAGGGCATCGGGTCGAAGCGGCTCGAGGACGCCGTCCCAGCGCGCCGCCATGGCCGCCGCATCGCCCTTGAGCGCACCCCGCTCACCCAAGAGCGCGACGCGCGCCGGCCAGCCTGCGCTCTTCAGATGGCGGGCGGCGACGAAGCCGTCGCCGCCGTTGTTGCCCGGGCCGCAGAGCACGAGCACGGAGCACGGCGCGTAATTCTTGCGCATGGCCTCCGCCACCGCGCGGCCTGCGGCCTCCATCAGCGCCGCGCCCGAAACGCCGGCCTCCGCCGCCGCTTGATCGGCCCGGTAGGTCTGATCGACGCTCAAGAGCTCGAGCGCCCGAACATCAGCGTTCATCGCTTGACCCACAGCCGCGTGACCCTAGTCTCTCTAGGGAAACATAACGCGGCCGCGGCCGGATTGTCTCTCGCTCGCCGGTGCGGCCGTCCGCAAGCCGGAGACACCGTGCGGGATCATGCGAGGACGGACTCCGCCGCACCGGCCGGAGCAAGAAGCCGGGCCGAGTTGGCGGCGTGCCCGAGCGCCGAGCAGACGGCCGCCGACGTGCGCAGCGGACGGCTGAGCGCGCGCGTCGTCATCGAGGCCTGTCTTGAGCGCATCGCGGCCCTCGAGGACGCGGTCAAAGCCTGGCACACCCTCGATCCGGACCAGGCGCGACGCGCGGCGCAAGCGCTCGATGCGAGCGGCGCCCGGGGCGCGCTCGCCGGCGTCCCCGTGGGACTGAAGGACACCATCGATACAGCGGACATGCCGACCGAGAACGGTTCGGTGGTGGACGAAGGCCGCCGGCCCGCGCGCGATGCCACCGTCGCCCTGCGTTTGCGGCGCGCGGGGGCCATCTTTCCGGGCAAGCTCGTCACCACGGTCTATGCCTATTACACGCCCGGCAAGACCCGTAATCCGCACCACCTCGAGCACACACCGGGCGGCTCCTCGAGCGGCTCGGCGGCGGCGGTGGCCTCGGGCATGGTGCCGGTCGCGCTCGGCAGCCAGACCGTAGGCTCGGTTATCCGGCCGGCCGCCTTCTGCGGCGTTTGGGGTATGAAGCCAAGCTACGGGGCGATTCCCGCGACCGGCTATTGCCCATTGGCGCCCTCGCTCGATACGCCGGGCGCCTTCGCCCGCTCGGCGCGCGACCTCGCCCTCGTACTCGATGTCGTGTCCGGGGACGATGGCGAGGACGAGGCCACGTACGGCGCCGCGCCGCTGCGCCTGCTCGCGGCGCTCGAGCGTGCGAACACCCGGCCCCGTATTGCCTTGGTGCGCAGCTTTGCTTGGCCCGAGCTCGAGCCGGGGCTCGCTGCGCTCTACGAGCAGACGGCGTCGTCCCTGGGGGCGGAAGAGCTCGTGCTGCCGGCGGAGCCGTTCGACGACGCGGCCAAGACCCAGCGGGTGATCATGACCGTGGAAGCACGCGAGGCTCTAGGCCCCGTGCTCGCGCGCGCCCGCGCTCGGCTGCCCGCTCTCCTGATCGACATGCTGGACGAGGGCGAGCGCTATTCCGCCCAGGACTACCTCGCCGCCAAGCGCAAGACGCGCTCGATGCGGCGCGCCTTCGCCGAGCTCATGGACGGTTTCGATGCGGCGATCACGCCGCCTGCCAGGGGCGAGGCGCCACGGGGCCTGGACACCACGGGCGATCCCGTCTTTTGCCTGCTCTGGACCCTGCTCGGCGCCCCGGCCGTGACCGTCCCCGCGTTCACAGGCTCAAAGGGGCTTCCCGTTGGCCTTCAGGTGGTTGCCCCGCGCGGCCAGGATGCGGCCGTGCTGGGCGCCGCGCTAGCCATCGCCGAGCGCCTCGGAGTCCCCCGGTGAGCGGCCGCTTCGTCGCGGCCCACGCCGCCGCTCCCGACTGGGAGATCGCGGCCTCCCAATGTTTGGCCGCGCTCGGCCCCCAGCCTTCCCATGGCCTCGGCTTCCTTTACGCCACCGAGGCCTTCGCACCCTCGTTCGGCGATCTCCATGCGTACGTGCGCGAACGTTCCGGGGTGCGAGCCTGGATCGGCACGGTCGGCGTCGGCATCTGCGCGCCCGGAACGGTCTATTTCGAGAAGCCTGCGCTTTCGCTCATGGTCGCGCCGCTCGAGCCCGACAGCTTTCGCTTGCTCGCCCGCCGCGGCGCGGGCGACGAGGCGCTATCGGACGCGGAGCGCGCGTGGGCCGAGCGCCACGGGGCGCGCTTCGCGGTGGTGCACGCGGATCCGCGTACCGAGCAGCTCGGCCGCGCGATCCACGGCCTCGCGGGCGCGCTCGACGGGTTCCTCGTCGGCGGGCTCACCTCCTCGCGCGGATGCTTTCCGCAGGTCGCCGACACCGTCGGCGAGGGCGGGCTCTCGGGCGTGCTCTTAAGCGGCGCCGTGCCGGTGGCGACCGCGTTGAGCCAGAGCTGCGCGCCGATCGGTCCCGTGCACGAGATCACGGCGTGTGAACAGAATCTGCTGCTCGAGCTCGACGGACGCCCGGCGCTCGAGGTCTTTCTCGAGGACGCAGGCGAGCTCCTTGCGAGCGATCTGCGGCGGGCCGCCGGGTCGATCTTCGCCGCGCTCCCGGTGCGCGGCACCGATACCGCCGACTACCTCGTGCGCAATCTCTTGGGCATCGACCCCGAGCGCAAGCTCATCGCCATCGGCGAGCGGGTGGGGCCCGGCGATTCCCTGCTCTGGGTCCGGCGCGACCAAGCGGCGGCGCGCCAGGATTTCCAGCGCATGCTGCGCGATCTCGCGCGCCGCGCGGGCCCTTCGATCAAGGGCGGTCTCTACTACTCGTGTCTCGCCCGCGGCCCCAATCTGTTCGCGACCGAGGCCGAGGAGCTCGCCATGATCCGCGAGGTCTTGGGCGACTTTCCCCTGACCGGGTTCTACTGCAACGGCGAAATCTCGCACGACCGCCTGTACGGCTACACCGGCGTGCTCACGCTGTTCCTGTAGCGGGCTGGCGCGATGAAGACCCATCGCAAGGAGATCATGCTCAAGGTGCCGCGGCGGATGGGCTTCGTGAACATCACGAAGGCCGTCGAGGAGGCGGTGCGCGACAGCGGCGTGCGCGAGGGCTTATGCCTCGTCAACCCGATGCACATCACCGCCTCGGTCTTCATCAACGATGACGAGCCGGGCCTCCATCACGACTACGAGGCCTTCCTCGAACGCTTGGCGCCCCACGCTCCGACGGACCAATACCGGCACAACGACACCGGCGAGGACAACGCGGACGCGCACATCAAACGCCAAGTGATGGGGCGCGAGGTCGTCGTCGCCATCACCGAGGGGCGGCTCGACTTCGGCACCTGGGAACAGATTTTCTACGGGGAGTTCGACGGCAAGCGCCCGAAACGGGTGCTCGTCAAGATCATCGGCGAGTAGCGAGCAGCCTGCTAACGCTTCAGGAACGCCGGCGTATGA
>CAZVZP010000021.1:8414-22255 GCA_964631625.1 uncultured Hyphomicrobiales bacterium
GGAGCCGCGGGGCGCCGGCCCGCGCCCTTGGCCAGGCTCCTCGGCGGCCGGTACCGCTTTGGCTGGCGCCTTGCGCTCGTCCCGCCCGCGCCCACCCCGCCGGCGCCGCCCTCTTGCCTGGCCCTCTGCCGGCTGACCCTGCGAGCGCGAACGATCCGGCTCGCGGCGCTCGGCCGCGCTCGGCGTTGAGGCCTCCTCTCGCGCCGTCTCGCCCGGCGCCTCCCGGCTTGCGCCGCGCCGGGGGATCGGCCCGCCGAGCAGCCGCTCGATGGCGGCGAGCGCCTTCTCGTCGCCTCGCGTGACGGCCAGGGTGAAGGCACGGCCCGCGCGGCCCGCGCGCCCGGTGCGCCCAATGCGGTGCACATAGTCCTCCGAGTGGTGAGGCACGTCGAAGTTGATCACGCACGGAAGCTCGGTGATATCGAGGCCGCGGCCCGCGACATCGCTCGCAACCAGCAGGCGCACGCGCCCCTCCCGGAAGGCCTGCAGGGTCGCCGTGCGCTCGGCCTGTGCCATGTCCCCATGCAGCGCGCCCACGGCCGCGTAACCGTGACGCGCAAGCGAGGCGCGCAGCACGTCGACGTCGCGCTTGCGGTTGCAAAAGATCAGCGCGTCGCCGATCCGCTCCTCATCGAGCAGCCGGCGCAAGGCCGCCCGTTTGCTCTTCGCGTCGCCCTGGGACAGCATGATAAGCGAATGATCGACGTTCTCGGCGGCCGCGACCTTCGGCGTGACGCTGATCTCCTTGGGATGGACCGTGAAGGCGTCGGCGATGCGCCGCACCTCCGCCGGAATCGTCGCCGAGAACATCAGCGTCTGTCGCTTGGTGGGCAGCAGCTTGATGATCCGCTCGACATCCGGAATGAAACCCATGTCGAGCATCCGATCCGCCTCGTCGATCACGAGGATATGGACGCCGTGCAGGATCAGGCCGCCGCGCTCGAAGTGGTCGAGCAGGCGTCCGGGCGTGGCGACCAGCACGTCGACGCCACGATCGAGCTTCTTCTCCTGGTCCTCGATCGACACGCCGCCGATCAAGAGCGCCATGGACAGCGGATGGTACTTGCCGAGCACGGCGAAGCTCTCGGCGATCTGGGCCGCGAGCTCGCGCGTCGGCGCGAGCACGAGCGCACGCGGCATGCGCGCCCGCGCCCGGCCCTTCGACAGAATGTCGATCATGGGCAGCGCGAAGGCCGCCGTCTTGCCGGTTCCGGTCTGTGCGCGCGCGACCACGTCAAGCCCCAAGAGCACCGCGGGGATAGCCAGGCGTTGCACCGGCGTCGGTTCGCTAAAGCCTGCGTCGCGCACGGCCTTGAGCCCATCGGCACTGAGGCCGAAGGCATCGAACGGCGCGTTTTCCGCGTCCGGGTCGGCGTCAAGCCGGGGACTGTCCGGGTCCACGTTCATGGCAACCGATGTGGGTAAGAGATGGGCCCACGCATTCTCGGAGCGGCGGGAGGGCGGCGACGCGCAAAAGACATCATAGCATTTGATTTGGGAAGCGGCGCACGCCGTTCAAGATCGCAATCCTCCATCAGATGTCAAGCTCCCGGACCTCTTTGGCGTGCTCCTGGATGAAGGCGAAGCGCAGCTCGGGCTTGCGGCCCATGAGCCGCTCGACCTGGCGCGCCGTGCGTTTGGCCTCATCCGGCGTGACCACGACGCGCCACAGATGGCGCTTGGCCGGGTCCATGGTGGTCTCCTTGAGCTGGTGCGCCGGCATTTCACCGAGGCCCTTGAAGCGGCTCACGTCGACGGTGCCCCGCCCGTTGAAGGCGGTCTTGATGAGCCGATCCCGTTCCGCGTCATCGCGCGCAAAAATCACATGGGGTCCCTGGCCTAAGCGATAGAGCGGCGGCTGGGCGAGGTACAGGTGGCCGCGCTCGATGAGGCTCGGCATCTCGCGGTAGAAGAAGGTCATGAGGAGGGAGGCGATGTGCGCGCCGTCGACGTCGGCGTCTGTCATGATGATGACCCGCTCGTAGCGCAGTTTCGAGTCGTCGTAGGCCTTGCCCGAGCCGCAGCCCAAGGCCTGGACAAGATCGTTGAGCTCCTGGTTCTGGCGCACCTTGTCGGCGCTGGCGTTGGCGACGTTGAGAATCTTGCCGCGCAAGGGGAGCACGGCCTGGGTATCCCGCCGGCGCGCCTGCTTGGCCGAGCCGCCCGCGGAATCGCCCTCGACCAGGAAGATCTCGGTGCCCTCGCGCTCGGCGCGCGTGCAATCGGTGAGCTTACCCGGAAGCCGGAGCTTGCGTGTCGCCGCCTTGCGCGAGATTTCCTTTTCCTGGCGCCGGCGCGCCCGCTCCTCGGCCCGCTCGATCGCGCCCGCGAGCAGGGCATCGGCCGCAGCCGGATCGGCGCTCAGCCAATGATCGAAGTGATCGCGCACCACCGGCTCGATGAGCCGGACCGCCTCGGGATTGGACAGCCGCTCCTTGGTCTGGCCTTGGAACTGGGGTGAGCGAAGGAAGAGCGAGAGGATGGCGAGCGTCCCCTCCATCACGTCCTCGGCGCTCAAGTCCCTCGCCTGCCGCACGCTGGTGAACTCGCCATAACCCTTGAGCCCTTTGACGAGCGCGGCGCGCAGGCCCTGCTCGTGGCTGCCGCCTTCGGGCGTCGGCACGGTGTTGCAATAGGAGTGCACGACGCCCTCGCCCCGCAGCGGAAACGCCACCGCCCATTCGACGCGGCCCTGCCCGTCGGCGAATGTCGCCTCGCCCGTGAACGGCTTGGCCGTCCCGGTCTTGTCCTCCCCCAAGAGAGAGGCGAGGAAATCCGTGAGACCGCCGGGGTAGTGCAGGATGTCGGCTTCGGGCGTCGCACGCCCCTTGCCCAGCCGCTCCTTGGCGCAGCGCCAGCGGATTTCGACGCCTCGGAACAGATACGCCTTGTCGCGCGCAAGCGCATAGAGCGCCGCTGGCTGAAAGGCCAAGTCGGGGCCGAAGATCTGCGGATCGGGGTGAAAGCGCACCAGCGTGCCCCGCCGGTTCGCTGCCGAGCCCAGCCTGCGCAACTTGCCCCGGGGCACGCCCCGCGAATACTCCTGCGCCCACAACACCCGATCGCGCGCAACTTCGACGGTGAGGCTGTCGGACAAGGCATTGACCACCGAAAGGCCGACGCCGTGCAGACCGCCCGAGGTGATGTAGGACGAGCCGCCGAACTTGCCGCCCGTGTGGAGCATGGTGAGGATCACTTCGAGCGCGGTCTTGTTCTTGAACTTGGGATGGGGGTCGACCGGAATGCCCCGGCCGTTGTCGCGGACGGTGACGAAACCTTGCGCATCGAGCTCGAGCTCGATCCAGCTCGCGTGCCCCGCGATGGCTTCGTCCATCGCGTTATCCAGAACCTCGGCGACGAGGTGCTGCAGCGCCCGTTCGTCGGTGCCGCCGATATACATCCCCGGGCGCCGGCGCACCGGCTCGAGCCCTTCGAGAACCTCGATGTCCTTCGCCGTGTAGCTGGCGGACCCGCGGGGCCGGGCCTCAGGCGAGAACAGCTCGCCCTGGCCGCGCACACTCTTTTGACGTGCCGCGGCGCGGCGCACGGCCGGTTCCTTGACCTTGCGGCGGGCTTTTCGATCGGGCTTGGCGCGGGCGGCGCGCCGCGAGCGGGGCATATCGGCGAGATGTCGACCCTTGGACAATGCGCGGTATTAGGTAGCAGACTTCCAAAAAATAACAAGATATTGTACCCCGCTTTCGGACCGGCGCGAGGCGGATCGGCACCCGTCCGTCAGGCGTTGAATTCTCTCCCTCGATCATCCTCGCGAGCGCCAAGCCGGCACGATCACGCCATGACCAGCGACAAGAGGCCAGCGGCAACCCCCACGGTCTTGCCCGGGGGCGCCGTCTCGAGCGTCGTCTATCTGACGATCGCCGGAGTGGGCCTTGGTCTGAATATCTCGCTCATGCGCATCGGCATTACCGGCGGGGTTCCGTTCTTGGCCTACGTATTTTGGCAGACCTTCGGCGGCGCCGTGCTGCTGCTGGCCCTCTCGTATCTGCTTCGGCAACCGCCACGGTTCGCTCCGCGCAACGTGCGCGCCTACGCGGTGGTCGGGTTCTGCTCGCTCGTCCCCTTCGGCGTCTTCGCCCTTGTCTCCGACAAGCTGCCCGCGGGCATCGTGAGCCTCGCGCTCTCGCTCGCCCCTTCGCTGACGTTGCTGCTCGCACTCGCCCTGCGCCTCGAGCGGTTCAATCTCTGGCGCCTTGCCGGCATGTTCCTCGGTATCGGCGGCATCCTGCTCGTCGTCCTGCCGCGGACGAGCCTGCCCGAACCCGGCATGGCCGCGTGGGTGCTCGTCTCGCTCGTGGGCGCGTTCGGGATCGCGAGCGCCAACATCGCGATGCTTCGGCTGTGGCCACCGGGTACGACGTCGCTCAGTTTCGCCGCCGGCATCCAGACGCTCGCGGCCGCGATCATCTTGCCCGTCGCGCTCGGATTTCACGGCCTGTGGGCGTTCGACGGCCCGTTCGACCCGAGCTGGCTCACGCCGATCGCCTCGATGGTCATCGTGGCGCTCTTGTGGTGGCTCGCTCTCGAGATGACGATCATCTCGGGCCCGGTGTTCATGAGCCTGTTCGACAATGTGGCAACGCTCGCGGGCGTCGGCTGGGGCATCCTGCTGCTCGCCGAGCGTCACAGCCTGTGGGTCTGGGGTGCTCTTGTGCTGCTCGTGCCCGGCGTGTATCTGGTCAACCGCACGACCGCCGCGGCGCGCTGGTAAGCGTGGCGGACTCGGCTTCGCCGTCAACGAAGGGGGGATGAACCGCCATGGCACCGATGAAGGATCAGAGCGTGGGCTTTCGTGCGACGGGCCGCAAGGTCGCGATCTTTTGCGGCAGCCCGCGGCGCAACGGCAACTCGCGCCTCATGGCCGAGGCGTTCGCCGAGGGCGTGCGCGAGGCCAAGAACGAGCCCATCCTGGTCCATCTGCCCGATTACGTTCGAGAGATGCTGCGCGACTGCAAGGAATGCCGCCGCCCCGACGGCTCCTGCGCAATCGACGACCGCTTCGAAGAGTTGCTGACCACCATCGCCCTGCCGGCGGACGGCTGGGTCTACGCCACGCCGCTCTGGTGGTACGGCGTCTCGGCCTATATGAAGACCTTCCTCGACCGCATCTTCTGCTACATGTCGGTGGCCTCGCCCGTCTCGCCCCGGGTCTACCGGGAGCTTCCGAACAAGCGCGCGGCCATCCTGATGAGCGCGGAAGAAAGCAGCTTGCCGGCGCGCCTCGGCGTGTTCGGGCACCTGGAGGAGAACTGCCGGTATCTCCACCATGATCTGGTGGGCTTCGTGGTGGGCATCGGCAATGCGCGCGGCGACGTGAAGCAGGATCCCTCGAAGCCGCTCGATCACTCGCGCGACTTAGGCCGGCGCATGTTCGAGATCAAGGACAAGAAATACTTCCTCGACACCGACCGGGTGAAGAAGGTGTGGCAGGAGGAGCCGCCGTACTATCCGGCGATCTGGCGCTGAGGCCCCGCCGCGCTTTTCTCGGGGCTCGGGCCAACGAGCGAGGCGGCGGCGCCTGTGGGCGCCGCCTTCGTCACGACTAGAGCAGCATCCGGTCAGTTGGAATCGCTTTCAGCGATCCAACGACCGGATAAAGCTGCTCTATCGTCTTTAAATCTAGAGCAATTTCATCCACTCGGATCGAACCGGACGGTTCAATCCGAGTGGATATTGCTCTAGGGAGCGATGGAGCGTCAAACCCGGCCGCGGCCTTTCGGGTTGGCCATCTGGCCCATGACGTCCATGGCGAGCCGGACCGCGACGCGCGCCGCGTTGTTCGCCGGGTCGTACACGGGGCTGCATTCGGTGATCACGTAAGCATCGATGCCCTGGCGCGCGAAGGCGCGCACGAACTTGATCATCTCGCGCGGGGTCATGCCGCCGCACTCGGGCGTCGTGACGCCGGGGACAAAGCCCTGGTCCATGCAGTCGAGGTCGGTGTGCAGCACGACCTTCTCGACCCCCTTGGTCCAGCAGTGCTTGATGACCTTCTGCGCGACCTTCTCGACGCCCTGCTCCTCGATATCCCAGATCGTGAACATGAGGATGCCATGCTCCTCGACGAACTTGCGCTCCTCCGGCGGGTTGAGCGCGCCGTTCATGCCGAGCAGCGCGATGCGCTTGCAGTTCGGCAATTCCGCCGTGCGGCTCACCGGGCAGGCGTGATTGAGAATCTCGCCGCCCACGTCCCTGGCGGTATCCATGTGCGAATCGAAGTGGATGTAGGCGAACCCGCCCTTCTTGCAGGTCTTCGAGATCGCCGCGGTGACCGGAATCGGGCAAGAATCGTCGCCGCCGAACACGAAGGGCACGGCGCCGGCCTCGACGATATTGACGATGCACTCCTCGGCGCGATCGAAGGTCTTGCGCGCATTGCCGGGGATGATCTGCACGTCGCCGCAGTCGACAATGTTCAGCGTGTCGAACAGATCGACCTGCCACTCGCCGTGGTGGCTGATGTAATGGTCGGTCGCGCAGCGAATGGCGCGCGGGCCCATCGAGGTGCCCGGCCGGCAGGTGTTGGTGTGCTCCCAGGGCAATCCGAGCACGGCCGCCCGCACCTTCTTCTTCTTGAGCTCCGCCTTAACGGGCGGCACCACGTCGCCTTTCAGAAACGATGGGATACCCGAAATAAGATGGGTCGGAAAGTCGTTTTGACCTTGCCGCTTGCCGTACGTCAGATAGCTGTCGTGCGCCATCGAGGTCCCTCTCCCTGTGCAAGCTGATTCGTCCGCTGCGCCGCCGAGCTCCCGCCACGCGCCCTGAATCTCGGTTCAGGAACTCTGCGCATCGCCGCGCGCGCCGTCAATCGAAAAGCTCACCGGTGCCCTCGACCTGGCCGTCGGGGCGTGCCCGCGGCCTCGCGGTAATCGAGCAGCTGCCAGAGCGCCTGCTTCAGATCGGCGATCGCGTCCGCGAGATCGAAACCCGGCTGCACCATCGCGGCGTGGAAGACGCCGTCGAGATGGATGGAGACGAAGCGTGCGATTTGGCCTGGATCGGCGCAGCGGAACAGCGCCTGGGCCTTGCCGGCCGCGATGCTTTCGGCGAAGAGCGAGCGCTCGAAATCGTAGAACGCGGCGACTTTGTCCTCGACGAGTCCCGAGCGCTCCGCCTGCCCCGCATAGTTGAACATGATGCGCACGAGAAGGCAGAGCGAGTCCTGCATCGCCACATTGACGGCAAACCAGTCCTCGATCCGCTCCACGGGGCTCTCGTGCTCGCGAACCAGGGCCCGGTAGCGGGCCTGGGTCTTGGCGATGGCGTGCTCGGCCGCGGCGTCGAACAGGTGCCGCTTGTCCTCGAAGTAGTAGTAGATGAGCGAAGTCGAGATGCCGCTCGCGCGCGCCAGCTCCTTGACCGACACCGCCCGGAAGTCCTTGCGGGCAAACAGCGCGAGCGCGATGTCGAGGAGCTCATCGACGCGCTTGCCCGTGGGCGCCGGAGCCAGCGCGGGCGCTTTGCCTGTTTCGATGACGGCCGCCACGATGAGGTCTCCCCGCCCGCCTAGTGGTTCAACACCACGACGTCGTCGGGCTCGGCGAACACGCGGATGCTTTTGCCGCGCCCGATCGGCGTGTGTGCCGGAAGCCGCAGGATCAGCTCGCCCACGCCCGGCATTGCGCTCTGCGCGCTCACCCGAAGGTGGCTGCCCTGAAACACCACCTTTTCCACGCGCGCCTCGCCGAGCGCGAGGGACCCCGCGCCCGGGTCGAGCTTGAGTTGCTCGGGCCGAAGCACGAGCGTGGACTCGCCCGCCCGGCGAGGCTCGAGCGCCCCGCGTCTCTTATCGTCCCGTGGCCGGGACTGAACCGCCATTCAGGGCATTATTTCGCAAAAGCCGCGCGCCCTCAACCGTCTGGAGCGGAAGGCTTGACCCGTAAGCGCGCCGCCCCTAACGGTAGCGCCGCCTTGTGACAAGCACCGAGGGGTCCGGCCCCGCGCCGCCCATAGCCCTATGCCGCAAATGCCGCTCCTGAGCGCCGCTGCGCCCCCGGCGCGGAACGCCTTGCCCGTGGCCTGGGCCTTGCTGATCGTGTGCGGCGCCGCCTACGGGCTTCTGGTTGCGCTCAACCGGATCGTCGCCGCCGAGGGCATCCCCTTCCTTCCCTACATCTTCTGGCAGACCCTGGGCGCCGCCCTGTTCCTGCACGTTCTCTGCTTCTTGCGCCGACGGCCGCCGCCCTTGAGCCGCGCGCATCTCGCGCTCTATCTGGCCCTGGGCATCAACGGCCTCGCGCTGCCCTGGAGCATCCTGGCCTATGTGTCGCCCAAGATTCCGGTGGGCGTGATCGCCCTCACCTTCGCGCTCGAGCCCATGCTCGTCTATGCCATGGCGGTGGGGCTGCGCATGGACCGTTTCCAGTGGCTGCGGCTTTTCGGCCTCGTCTGCGGCTTCGCCGGCATCCTGCTCATCGCGCTCCCGGAAGCGAGTCTGCCCGACCCCGGCATGGCCGTCTGGATCCCCCTGTGCCTTGCGGCCATCACCTGCTTCTCGGTCACCGTCATCCTCACGCAACGCATGCGTCCGGCCACCGGCGACGCCTGGTCGCTCTCCGCCGGCCTGCTCACCGTGGCCTGCCTTGCGCTGCTGCCCGCGATGGCGATTAGCGGCGAGTGGTGGGTGTTCGATGCGCCGTTCTCCGAAGGCGAATGGGTCGTGCTCGTGACGATCCCCGTGGTGGTGCTGCTCTGGGTGCAGCTGTTCATCGTCGTCGAGCTCGCCGGGGCCGTGTTCTTTTCGACCGTCGCCTACGTCGACATGCTGTCCGGGGTCGCCTTCGGCCTGCTCTTCTTCGGCGAACGGCACAGCACCTACATCTGGGGTGCGCTCGGCCTGCTCGTCGCCGGCCTCTACTTCGTCAATCGACGGCGCGCGCTCTCGCGCTCGAGCGCGGCGGCGCGCACCGCGCCGTGAGCGAGGCGGCACGACCCAAGACCGGGTCCGCTCTCGGCCTGGTCCCAGCCTTCGCCCTGCTCATCGCGGGCTCGCTCAGCTTCGGCCTCGTCATCGCGCTCAACCGCATCGCGACCACGGCCGGGGTGCCCTATGCGGCCTACGTTTTCTGGTTCAGCCTGATCGGCGGCTGCCTGCTGCTCTTAATCGCCGTTGCGCGCGGCAAGCCGCCGGGAGTGACGCGCGCTCACCTCAAGTACTACCTCCTGACCGGCTTCTCGGCGGGCACGCTGTCTTACCTCGCCCTCGCCTTCATCGCCCCCCACGTGCCGGCCGGGATCGCCGCGCTCGAGCTGACGCTGGCCCCGATGATGGTTTACGCCCTCACGGTCGCCCTCGGCATGGACCGCTTCCACCGGCTCCGCGCCTTGGGCATGGCGCTCGGCGCCGCGGGCGTGCTGCTCATCGTGCTTCCGGAGACGAGCCTGCCCGACCCTCGGATGGTGCCCTGGGTGCTGGTCGGACTAATCGCCCCGCTGCCCTTCGCCCTCGGCCTCGTGGCCGGCGAGCGTTACTTCGTGCCCGGCGCCGATGCCGTCGCGGTGGCATCGGGCGTCATGCTGGCGGTCGCGCTGACCACACTGCCCTTCGTTGCCATCAGCGGCCAGTGGTGGTTCTTCGAGGGCGCATTCTCCGCAGGCCATTGGGCCGTCCTCGCCGCCGCACCTCTCACCGCCTGCGCGTGGATCGTGACCTTCGTGCTGCTGCCCCGAGCCGGCTCGGTGTCCTATTCGGTGGTTGCCTATCTCGAAACCCTCGCCGGCGTCGGCTGGGGCATGGTGCTGTTCCACGAAACGCACAGCCCTTATATCTGGGGCGCACTCGTCCTCATGTTCACCGGCATCTATCTCGTCAACCGCAAGGGCCGCCTCGCCGGGTTAGAAACCCGCCCGTTCTAGCCCTCGCCGCGGTAGATGCAGCCGTCGGCGCAGGTCTCGCGGACGACGATGGCCGAGAGCTCAGGCAGCCGCGGCTTGACCCGTTGCCAGAGCCAGCGGGCGAGATTTTCGCTGGTCGGGTTCTCGAGGCCCTCGATCTCGTTCAGATAGCGATGGTCGAGCGCGTCCAAGACCGGGCTTGCCGCCTGGTCGATCTGGGCGAAATCCATGACCCAGCCCGAGCGTTCGCCGACCGCGCCCGCGATGCGCAGCTCGACGCGGAACGAATGGCCGTGCAGCCGCGCGCATTTGTGCCCCTCCGGCACGTTGGGCAGACGGTGCGCCGCCTCGAAGGTGAACTCCTTGAAGATTTCCATCGCCCTTAAGGGATGCCCAGGATCTTGTGCAGCTGCAGGCTCAGGCGCCAGCGCGGATGCGCAAGGCAGTAGCCGGCCGCGCGTTCCGTGTTGGCCGCGCGCTCAGGCCCATCCATCGGCTGCAGGAAGAAGTGGCGGAAGGCGAGCCGTTCGTAACGCTCGGGCTCGCCGCCCTCTTGCGGATAGACGAGCTTGAGCTCATCGCCCGAGGCGAGTGCCAGCGGCGCGTCGGCCTTGGGGCTCACGCACAGCCAGTCGATGCCGGCGGGCCGCGGCCGGGTCCCGTTGGTCTCGACCGCGATCTCGAAGCCTCGTTCATGGAGCGCGCCGAGCAACGGCTCATCGAGCTGCAGCAACGGCTCGCCGCCCGTGCACACGGCGAAGGGGCGAACCGGGGAGGCGTCGGCAAACGGCCAGGCCGCGGCCACCGCCTGGGCAAGCGCCTCGGCGCTCGCGAAGCGGCCGCCGCCCGGTCCATCGGTGCCGAGGAAATCGGTGTCGCAGAAGCGGCAGACGGCATCCGCTCGGTCTTGCTCGCGGCCGCTCCACAGGTTGCAGCCGGCGAAGCGGCAGAACACCGCCGGGCGGCCCGCATTCGCACCCTCGCCCTGCAGCGTGTAATAGATTTCCTTGACGACGTAGCTCATGGCGATGCGACGCTCCGATAGGGCGCGGGATCGCTCACGCCCAGCTCGGCGAAGCCCTTGAGCCGGAGCCGGCAGGAATCGCATTCGCCGCAGGCGCGACCCTCTTCGTCCGCATCGTAGCAGCTCACGCTCGCGCCGTAATCGACGCCGAGGCGCAAGCCTTCCGCGATGATCTCCGCCTTCGTAAGCCCGATGAGCGGGGCGTGGATGCGGTAGCGCCCGTGGCCTTCGACCGCCGCCTTGGTGGCGAGATTGGCAAGCCTCTCGAAGGCCGCGATGTATTCGGGGCGACAGTCGGGATAGCCCGAATAGTCGAGCGCGTTGGCGCCGAAGAAGATGTCGAAGGCGCCCAGCACCTCGGCCCAGCCGAGCGCGTAGGCGAGGAAGATGGTGTTGCGCGCGGGCACATAGGTCGACGGAATCCCCCGCCCGATCGCTTCGAGGGCGCGGCCCTTGGGCACAGGTCCCTCGCCGGTCAGGCTCGAGCCTCCGAGCGCGCCTACGGCGATGTCGAGCACCCGATGCTCCCGTGCGCCCTGCGCTCGAGCGATACGCCGCGCGGCCACGACCTCCACCGCGTGCCGCTGTCCGTAGTGGAAAGACAGCGCGTAAGCCAGAAAGCCCGTCTCACCGGCGAGCGCGAGCGTGGTGGCGGAATCGAGCCCGCCGCTCAAGAGAACCACCGCTTTCGCTTGGTCCAAAGCCATTCTCTTCGCCCCCGGCCGGTCTTATGCTGCGCTCCGCGCCCGCGACACGCTCCCGGGAGACGGACGGCCATGACACCGAGCCTGCTCGAGCATTACCAGAGCTTCGCCCGCTACAACGCCTGGGCGAACCGCCGGATCTATGCCGCATGCGAGGAGCTGCCAGAAGCCGAATACCAGAAGCCGCGCCGAGCGTTCTTCAAGACGATCCACAACACCCTCAATCATCTGGTTCTGGTGGACCGGCTCTATACCGCGCGCATCTTCGGCCGCCCGCACGGCTTCACAGCGCTCGACGAGGAGCTCTATGCCGACTTTGCGAGCCTTAAGGCGGCGCGCGTCGAGGAGGACAAGGCCATCCTCTCGCTGGTCGACGACCTTAAGGCCGAACGGCTCGCCGCCACGGTCACCTACCGGACAATCAAAGGCGAGCGTGAGCGCAGCGACCGGGTCGCCGACATCCTGACCATGCTGTTCAATCATCAGACCCATCATCGGGGTCAGGTCCACGACATGCTCTCGCAGACCGAAATCGCGCCGCCTTCGCTGGATTATATTTATTTTATTTCTGAAGTTTAGCAAACGCTCGTAACAAATTGATAATCAATGAGAAGGTGGTTGGGGCGAGCGACGGGATTCGAACCCGCGACATCCAGAACCACAATCTGGCGCTCTAACCAACTGAGCTACGCCCGCCACCGCCTGAAACGGCGTTCCTTAAAGGTAAGAGCGCCGGCCCGTCAAGCCAATGGCCAGGGTGGGCCCTCCTACGCCGCCCGTTCGGCCAGGAAGCAGCCCCGTAGTCGACAACTCCTCGACCCACTTCACCCTCCTACGCCGCCCGTTTCGGCCAGGAAGCGGCCCATGCGCGCCAGCGCCTCCTCGATCTCGGCCAGATCGGCGGCATAGGAGAAGCGCAGATAGCCCTAGCCGAACACGCCGAAGCTCGTGCCCGAGATTGTTGCGACCCCGGCCTCTTCGAGCAGGCGCACCTCGAGCTCGCGCGAGGTGAGCCCGGTGCCGGTGATGTTGGGCATGGCATAGAAGGCGCCGAAGGGCTCGATGCAGCGCACGCCCGGGAGCTGGTTGAGACCCGAGACCAGCGCGCGGCGGCGCTTTGCAAAGGCTTGGCGCATGGTCTTAACGCAATCCTGCGGGCCGTTAAGCGCAGCGATCCCCGCGTACTGCGTCGGCCCGTTGACGCAAGAGTAGCTGTTGACCGCAAGCCGGACCGCCCGCTCGATCACGCCCGTGGGCCACACCCCGTAGCCCAAGCGCCAGCCTGTCATCGCGTAGGTCTTGCTCAACCCGTCGAGCAGGATCAGCCGCTCGCGCAGCGCCGGATAGCCGAGCAGGCTCACGTGCGGGCGGTCCTCGTAGGTCAGGCACGAATAGATCTCGTCCGACAGCACGGCTACCTGGGGATGGGCCTCGAGGCCCTGGACGAAGCGGTCGAGCTCGGCCCCCGGCGCGACGCCGCCGGTCGGGTTCGCGGGGCTGTTGACGATGATAAGGCGGGTGCGCGGGGTGATCTTCTCGAGCACGTCGTCGGCGCGGAAGGCGAAGCCGTGCTCTTCCTTCAGCTCCGCGGGCACGGCTCGTGCGCCCGAGAACTCGGCCGCCGAGCGGTAGATGGGGAAGCCCGGGTCCGGATAGATGATCTCGCCACCGGGCTCGCCGAACACGAGACAGGCGAAGAACATGGTCACCTTGCCGCCGGGGGTCACGAGAATGGCGTCGGGATCGACCGCGGCGCCGCTGCGCCGCTTTAGGTCCTCCGCGATCGCCTCGCGCAAGGGCAGAATGCCGTTGGCCAGCGTGTAGCCGTGGTGTCCGTCGCGCAGGGCCTTGCAGGCCGCCTCGACGATGTGGGGCGGCGTCTTGAAGTCCGGGCTGCCGATGCCGAGGTTGATGATCGAACGGCCCTGGGCCCGGAGCTTCTCGACGCGCGCCAGGACCTCGAACGCCGTCTCGGTGCCGAGACGGCCCATGCGCTGCGCGAGCCGGATCATCGAAATGCGCTGCCGCCCGATTTCGTCCTCGGGCTAAGATAGCGGCACCGAGGCACAACACCAATGGACCGATCGGTCAGCGGACCGGCCCGGGTCGGCGGGGGATACGCCATGAAGAAGATCGAGGCCATCATCAAGCCGTTCAAGCTCGACGACGTGAAGGACGCCCTCCAGGAGATCGGGCTCCAAGGCATCACGGTGGTCGAGGCCCGCGGCTTCGGCCGGCAGAAGGGCCACACCGAGCTC
>CAZVZP010000022.1:0-15486 GCA_964631625.1 uncultured Hyphomicrobiales bacterium
ACGGCGGCAGGTCGATGCGCACCGAGCGCGCCGCCGGCCCCTCGCCGATGATGAGGTCGAGCCGGAAGTCCTCGAGCGCCGGATAGAGCACCTCCTCGACCGGCGGGCTCAAGCGATGAATCTCGTCGATGAACAGGACGTCGCGCGCGTTCAAGTTGGTCAGAATCGCGGCGAGGTCGCCCGCGCGCTGGATGATCGGGCCCGAGGTCGGGCGAAAGCCCACGCCCAGCTCGCGCGCCACGATCTGTGCGAGCGTGGTCTTGCCCAGCCCGGCAGGCCCGTGCAGCAGCAAATGGTCGAGCGCTTCGCCGCGGCTCCGGGCGGCCTTGATGAACACGCTCAGGTTCTCGCACAACGTGCGCTGGCCGACGAACTCCGCCAGACGCTCGGGGCGTAAGCTCGGCTCACTCCGATCCTCGGGCTTGGCGTCGGGTGCGACCACGCGGCCCGCCGTCATCGGCTCAATCCTTTAAGGCCTTCGCGGATCAAGGCCTCGAGGGAGGCCGAGCGGCCGAGCTCGCGCGCCGCCAGGGCGACGGCACTCTGCGCCTCGGGCGTGCGGTAGCCCAAATTGACCAGGGCGGACACCGCGTCGGCGGCCGGACCCGCTGGCGGCGCGGGGCCGCCCGCAACCACGCGCAGGCCCGGACGGCCCGCCAGCTTGCCCACCTTGTCCTTAAGCTCGCTCACGATGCGCTGCGCGAGCTTGGGGCCCACGCTGGTGGCCTGCGCGAGCGCTGCCTTGTCCTCGGTCAGGATGGCCTGGGCCAGCGCGGAGGGCGACAGGATCGACAGCAGGCCAAGCGCCACGCGCGCGCCCACGCCCTGCACGTTCTGCAGCAGGGGGAACCAGTCGCGCTCGGTCTCATCCAGGAAGCCGTATAGCGTCAAGCTGTCCTCGCGCAACTGCGTTTCGACGTGGAGCACGATGTCCGCGCCGATGCCCGGCAGTTCGCCCAGCGTGCGGCTCGAGCACTGAAGCCGATAGCCGACGCCGCCCACGTCGAGGATCACGAAGCCCTCGCCCACGGCGTCCAGCCGGCCGGTCAACTTCGCGATCATGGCCGAACCTCGCCGGCCTCGGCGCGCTCGCTCCAGCGGCGCTCGGTCGCCGCATGGTGGGCGTGGCAGATCGCCACCGCCAAGGCATCGGCGGCATCGGCATCGGCGGCGCGGCAGCCGGGCAACAGCGTGCGCACCATGAGCGCGACCTGGGTCTTGGCCGCGTGACCGGCGCCGACCACGGACTTCTTGACCAGGTTGGCGGCGTACTCGCTCACCGGCAGGCCGGCCAGCGCCGGCGCCAAGAGCACGACGCCCCGCGCCGCGCCCAGCTTGAGCGCCGAGGCGGCGTTGCGATTGACGAAGGTCTCTTCGACCGCCGCAGCCTCGGGCCGATGCTCCGCGATCACGCGAACGAGGCCCTCGTGCAACTGCGCGAGGCGCGCGGCCAGCGGGAGCGCGGGATCGGGACGCAGGGTCCCGCTCGCGACGTAGCCGAGCCGCGTGCCGTCTGTTTCGATGACACCCCATCCCGTCACCCGAAGGCCGGGATCGAGCCCAAGCAGGCGCATGGGCGCCTCGCCCTCCCTCACGCGGTCAGCTTGTGCAGCAGCGCATCCGAGATCTCGTAATTGGCCGAGACCTGCTGCACATCGTCGTTGTCGTCAAGCACGCCCAGCAATTTGAGGAGCGTGCTCGCCTCGGCTTCGCCCAAGGGCACGGCGCTGGCCGGCTTCCAGACGAGCCCCGGGTTCTCCGCCCGCCCGAAGCGCTTTTCGAGCGCCTCGCGCACGTCGTTGAAGCGCTCGGGCGCGCACGTCACCTCGTAGCCCTCGGCGTCGCTCGCGCAGTCGTCCGCGCCCGCCTCCAGAGCGGCCTCGAACACGGCATCCTCCGCGGCGACGGAACGGGGATAGCGGATCGAGCCCACGCGCTGGAACTGGAAGCTCACGCTCCCGGTCTCGCCCAGCGAGCCACCGAACTTGCTGAACGCGGCACGCACGTCGGCGGCGGTGCGATTGCGGTTGTCGGTCAGCGTCTCGACGATCACGGCCACCCCGCCCGGGCCATAGCCCTCGTAACGAATCTCCGCGTAGTTCTCCGCCTCGCCCTCGCCGGCACCGCGCCGGATCGCACGCTCCATGGTGTCCTTCGACATGTTGGCGTTGCGCGCCGCGGCGATCGCCGCGCGCAGCCTCGGGTTGGCGGAAGGGTCGGGGTTGGCGCGCGCGGCCACCGTGAGTTCGCGGATGAGCTTGGTGAACGCCTTGGCGCGCTTCGCGTCCTGCGCGCCCTTGCGATACATGATGTTCTTGAATTGCGAGTGGCCGGCCATGACCCCGTAACGCCGCTCCCACCCCTCGACCGCCGATCTTGGGGCTTCCGATGGGGAGACCCCAATATGCTGTGGTTACCGGCACGACCTTCTTTTAAGCTCTAGGGGCCCAATATGGCAAGATTGGGGCGTGGGCCGGCACGTTCGAGCGCAAGGGCTCTTTTAGCCCGGGAGTACAGTTGCGCCTATAGTCGCTTGGCGAGCCACAGGCACGAGCGCCATGACCAAGGATTTGATCGAACGCAAGATCGTCGACTACTCCGCCCAGCGGGTCGCCCGACGCGCCGAGCCGGGCAAGATCGACGCCGAGACGCGGGCGAGCCTGCGCGCGTTCCGTCCGGTGCTCGAAGCGAACTTGAGCAAGGTCTTGGGCGACTTCGACGCCTACGTGGCGTCCTGGCCCGAATGCCGCGCTCTCATCGAGAACGAACAGGGCATGACCTGCCTGCGCCGCACGCAAGGGCAGCACTGGCTCTCGCTCTTCGCCGGCGATCTCAACGACAGCTACTTCAACGAGACGAGCCGGATCGGCCGGGCGCACGAGCGCGTCGGCCTCGAGCCGCGCTGGTACATGGGCGCCTATTGCCACGTGCTCAAGCGCATCCTCGAGCTGGCGATCGAGACCTACCAGGGCGAGCCGGCACGCTTGGCGGCGATCGTGCAGGCGATCAACCGCGTGGTCGAACTCGACATGGAGCTCGCGGTCGCCGTGTACAACGACAGCGCCAAGGCGCGCGAAGCGAACACGCGCAATGTCGAGGCCTGCAGCGGAACGGAGAGCGCCCAGCCGGGCTTCGAGCCGCTGCGCGCGCTCGACGAGGACGGCCGAAGCTAGGCCATCCGTTGCGCGCGGCCTAAATCCCGGCCGCCCACGGGGCGGTGCGGGACCAGCAAGCCGCCCAGGCGCAACGGTTCCACCCGGCGGGCGAGGCCGCTCGCATCCTCGGTCTCGACGAAGAGGCCGCACAGCGTCGCCTCCCCGGGCTCGGGCTCGATGCGGCCGACGGGCAACTTGCGCACGAACTTCTCGATCGCTTGGGCCTTGGCGAGCCCGATCACCGAATCGTAGTTGCCGCACATGCCGGCGTCGGTCTGATAGGCCGTGCCCTTGGGCAGGATCTGCCAATCGGCGGTCGGGATATGGGTGTGCGAGCCGACCGCCATGGACACGCGCCCGTCCACGAAGTGGGCGAGCGCCATCTTCTCGCTCGAGGCCTCGCCGTGCAGGTCGAGAACGATCGCGTGCGCGCCGCGGCCCAGCGGATAGGGCGCCAGCGCCTGCTCGATCGCAGCGAAGGGATCGTCGAGGGTCGGCATGAAGAGCTGGAGCATCACCTGGATCACGACCACGCGCCGCCCCGCCGGCAGGTCGAACACGGCGAGGCCGCGGCCCGGCGTGCCCGGCGGATAGTTCTGCGGGCGCAGCAGGCGCGGATCGCTGTCGATGTAGCCGATGATCTCGCGCTGATCCCAGGCGTGGTTGCCGGTGGTGATGGCATCGACGCCGGCGGCGTAGAACTCGCGGCAGATCTCGGCGGTGATGCCGAAGCCGCCCGCCGCGTTCTCGCCGTTGGCGACGACGAAGTCGAGGTCCAGCTCGCGCCTGAGCTCGGGCACGCGGGCGATCACGGCCTCGCGGCCCGGCCGGCCGTACACGTCGCCCAAGAAAAGCAGTCTCACGGCCGCATCCTCGCGCCCCGAAGCGCAGCGCCCTGCGCAGCAGCGCCCTGCGCAGGGGCCCTCAAGGGTCGCGGACTCTTGGGGTGGGCGGAGCCAACCCGCCGTCGGCTCACGATCGCCCTCTGCGGCCTGTGCTACACAGGTGGGCGCCATATGCCAGGGGCAACATGGCCCGCGGCAGGGACAGCTCCCAAGCGAGGAGTATTGGCCCCAGGGTACGGTGTCCTAACGGTAGGGACAGCAACCGCCCGACCGTGACTCTAGTCGGCCTGCAGGCGGGCGGCAATAGACTCGAGCCGTTCGGCCATGGCGATGAGACGGGGCGCCAGCGTGGCTTCGACATCGTCAACGCCGGCACGGCGCGCCCGGGTTTCCGCCTCGACCATCTCGACGCGCAATTTACCGAGTTCCTCGTTGTACCCGCGCAGAACGTCCTCGCGTACTTTCGCCGCGCGCGCCTCCGCGTCGCTTTCGAGCCCGTTGATGCGCTCGAAGGCGTCCGACAGCTCGTCGGCGACCAAGAGTCCCACCATGACCATGAGCTGGGGCGAGCTCACCTGACCCACCTGCTCGAGCAACTCCTGGGCGCGCTGGTCGAGGTATTCGGCGAGCTGTGCGATGTGGTCCTCCTGCCCGTCCTCGCACACGATGGGATAGCTGCGTCCGCGGATCGTGACGGCGATCTCGGCCATGGGCTAGGTCTCCAGGATCGCATTGAGCTGGTTGATCGTGATGTCGAGACGGCCAGCGACCGCTTCGTTGACGACTTGGGTTGAGGCGTAGTTCTCCTGAACGTCGTGCAGCGCTGCGGAGAGGCGGCGATGCTCGGCGCGCAAGCGTTCGAGTTCATCCTTGAGCGCCCGACGTTCCTGCTCGAGCACGGCGAATTGTTCGGCGGAGGGGCGCGCGGCCAGCTCCGAGGATTCCGCGAGATACGCCTCCGTTGCGCTGCCGAGCCGGGTGAGCGCCTCTTCCAGACGCCCCGCAGCCTCCTCGAGCTTCACCATATTGTCTGACTTTTCAAACCGTTGAACCGCGTTCCCCAACGCGTTTCTAACCAGCCACGAATACCCCGCGATGCGCACCGCCGTCAACCTTTAGGGCGCTCCCGTCGGCAGAAAAATGCCCAGGTGTGGCGCGGTTGACGGCCGATCCGATGCTCGTCATGGTGCGCCTGCCCGTGGCTTAAGCGACGGAGCCCGCCGCCTCATGGATCGAGCCTCGCCCCACGCGACAGCTTCGGCGCCCAGCCTTAAGGCCGGTCACGCGGACATGGCCAATGCCATCCGCGCGCTCGCCATGGATGCGGTGGAGCAGGCCAAGTCCGGCCATCCCGGCATGCCCATGGGCATGGCGGACGCGGCCAGCGTGCTGTTCACCCGCTTCCTCAAGTTCGATCCCGCGGACCCGGCCTGGCCCGACCGCGACCGCTTCATGCTCTCCGCGGGTCACGGCTCCATGCTGCTTTACGCCCTCCTGCATCTTTCGGGTTACGAGAAGATGACGCTCGAGGAGCTCCGGCGCTTTCGCCAATGGGGCAGCCGGACACCGGGCCACCCGGAGTACGACCTCGAGGCCGGGGTCGAGACCACGTCCGGGCCGCTCGGCCAGGGACTGGCCAACGCCGTGGGCATGGCGCTGGCCGAGCGCCTGCTCCAGGCCCGCTTCGGCGCCGAGCTCGTCGATCACCACACCTACGTGATCGCGGGCGACGGCTGCCTGATGGAAGGCATCAGCCACGAGGCGGCCTCGTTCGCCGGGCACTTGAGGCTCGCCAAGCTGATCGTGCTGTTCGACGACAATCGCATCTCGATCGACGGCCCGACTTCGCTCACCGTATCCGACGAGGTGTGCCAACGCTTCGCGGCCTACGGCTGGGCCTCGGAACGCGTCGACGGGCACGACCCCGAGGCGGTAGCCGCCGCGCTCGCTCGGGCGCGGGCGAGCGATCGCCCCTCGCTCATCGCCTGCCGCACCACCATCGCCTTCGGCGCGCCCAAGAAGGCGGGCACGGCGGCGGCCCACGGCGCCCCGCTCGGGCCGGAGGAGGTGGCCGGGGCGCGCAAGCAACTGGGCTGGGCCTACCCGCCCTTCGAAATTCCCGCGGCCGTGCTCGCGGCGTGGCGCAAGGCCGGTGCGCGCGGCGCGCCGCTGCGCGCGGCTTGGCGCGAGCGCCTGGCCCGCCAAGAGCCTGAGAGGGGCGGCGAATTCGAACGCCGTGTCGCGGGCGAGCTGCCGGAGGGCTGGCCGGCCCAGCTGCGCGCCCACAAGAGGACGCTTAGCGGCGAACCCAAAGCCCTCGCTACACGCGTCGCCTCGCACAACGCGCTCGCCGTGCTCACCGCCGCGATCCCCGAGCTCGTCGGCGGCTCGGCGGACCTCACGGGCTCGAACGGCACGCGCCCCGACAATCTCAAGGACATCGCGCCGGGCGATTTCTCGGGTCGCTACATCCGCTACGGCGTGCGCGAGCACGCCATGGCCGCGGTCATGACGGGCCTGGCGCTGCACCGGGGCGTCGTGCCCTACGGCGGCAGCTTCCTCATCTTCACCGATTATTGCCGTCCGGCGATCCGCCTCGCCGTGCTTATGAAGCAGCGCGTGATCTATGTCATGACCCACGATTCGATCGGTCTCGGCGAGGACGGCCCCACCCATCAGCCGATCGAGCACCTGCCCTCGTTGCGCGCCATCCCCAACCTTTGGGTCCTGCGCCCGGCCGATGCGGTCGAGACCGCCGAGTGCTGGGAGCTCGCGCTGGCGCGCCGCGACGGCCCTTCGGTGATCGTGCTCACGCGCCAATCGGTGCCGCTCTTGCGCACGGTGCACACGGAGGAGAACCTGTGCGCGCAGGGTGCCTACGAGATCGCGCCCGCGACAGGCGCGGCGCGAGCGACGATTCTCGCGAGCGGCTCGGAGGTGGCGATCGCGCTCGAGGCCCGCCGCGCGCTCGAGGGCGCGGGCTCTCCGACGCGCGTCGTCTCGATGCCCTGCTGGGCGCTGTTCGAGCGCCGAGCGGGCGAGGAGCGCGCGCGCACTCTCGGTCCGCGAACGCTGCGCATCGCCATCGAGGCGGCAAGTCCCTTCGGCTGGGAGCGTTACGTCGGCGAGAACGGCGCCGTCATCGGCCTCAACCGCTTCGGCGCCTCGGCGCCCTACGCGACGCTCTATAAGGAGCTCGGCATCACGGCCGAGGCGGTGGTCGCGGCGGTCAAGGAACGCCTCTAAGAGACCGTTTGAAAATGGGTTCCAGGCTGCTTCGTCGGCTGGTCTTATGGGACACCGCGCGCCCAAGAATCGCAGAAATCCGCCGAACGCCGGGCGATCGTGATGCGCCATTCGCTGCCACCGGGCCTCAAAACGGCGCGAAACCGGAGGTCTCAAACGGTCTCTAAGACCTACGGCACCTCGAGAACGTGAAGGCTGAACAGGCCGTTCGGATCGGTGAAGAGCCGCGCGGGCAGGAGGTCGGCGCTCGCCGCCATGTCCTGGAACTCCGAGCTCCTGTACTTGTAGGAGTTCTCGGTGTGGATGGTCTCGCCCGCCGCGAAGGCGAAGCGATGGCCCGAAATGCGTACCTCGTGGTCTGCGAGGCACTCGAGGTGCATTTCCACGCGCCCCTGCGCGGCGTTGTAGCAGGCGCGGTGGCGGAAGCGCGCGAGCTCGAAGTCGCCGTCAAGCTCGCGGTTGATCCGCGCGAGCAGATTGAGGTTGAACGCCGCGGTTATCCCTTGCGCGTCGTCGTACGCGGCCTCGAGCACCGAGGGATCTTTCTTGAGATCGACGCCGACGAGCAGCGCCGCGCCCGGACCCAACGTGGTGCGCAGGCTGCGTAAGAAACGCACGGCCTCGAGCGGCGTGAAGTTGCCGATCGAGGAGCCGAAGAAGGCGCCCAAGCGGCGCCCGCCGTCGGCGGCCTTGGGCTTCGGCAAGGCCAAGGGCCTCGAATAGTCCGCGCACACGGCGATCACCTCGAGCGCGGGCCATGCGGCCGCCACCTCGTGGCACGCCCGAAGCAACGGCCTCTTGGCGATGTCCAGGGCGATGTAGGCCGAGGGCCGCTCGAAGGAGGCGAGAAGCGTGCCGATCTTGCGCGCGCTGCCGACGCCGAATTCGGCCAGGGTTGGGCGCGGCCCGGCGAGCGCCACGATCTCGGCGCCGTGACGCTTGAGGATCGCGAGCTCGGCGCGCGTCAGATAATACTCGGGCAGCCCGCAAATGCGCTCGAACAGCGCCGAGCCTTGGGCATCGTAGAAGAACTTCGGCGGGAGCTCCTTCTGGGGTTTGGCAAGCCCCGCCCACACCGCGCTCCGAAAATCCGAGAGCTCGGGCTCGAGGTCGTGGAAGGCGACCGCCGGTGCGACCGCCGGTGCGCGCGCGCTCATGGCACGTCCTCGGCGAGCCGGATGCCGGCGAACATCCAGCGCTGGTGCGGATAGAAGAAGTTGCGGTAGCTCGCGCGGATGTGGTCCTTAGGGCTCGCGCAGGAGCCGCCGCGCAGCACCATCTGATTGCTCATGAACTTGCCGTTGTATTCGCCGACCCCGCCGGCCGGGGCGCGATAGCCCCGGTAGGGCACGTAGGGGCTCCGCGTCCACTCCCACAGATCGCCGAACATCTGGGCCGGCCTTTGAGCGCCGGGCCCGGCAGGCACCGGATGGAGATAATCGGCTTCGACGAAGTTGCCCTCGCGCGGAAGCGCCTCGGCCGCCACCTCCCACTCCTCTTCGAGCGGCAGCCGCTGGCCCCTCCAGCGGGCGAAGGCATCGGCCTCGTAATAGCTCACATGGCAGACGGGCTCGTCCCAATTCACCTCGCGCTCGCCGCCGAGCGTCATGATGCGCCAGGCGCCCTCGCGCGCCTCCCAATAAAGCGGCGCGCGCCAGCCTTCGCGTTGCACCGTGGCCCAGCCGTCCGAGAGCCACAGCTCGGGGCGCGCGTAGCCTCCATCCTCAATGAAGGCAAAGAACTCGCCGTTGGTGATCAGCCGGCCCGCGAGCCGGAAGTCGCCGAGCAGCACCTCGTGCCGGGGGCCTTCGTTGTCGAAGGCGAAGCCTTCCCCGCCATGACCCACGGCGTGCACGCCTCCCGCGAAGAAATGCCAGCCGGTCCCATCGGCCTCCGCATTGGAGCGCGCGAGATCGTGGCGATATGCGGGCTTGAGCGGGTTGTGCGCGAAGTTGTGCTTCACGTCGTAGAGCAGCAGTTCCTGGTGCTGCTGCTCGTGATTGATCCCGAGCAGGAGGAGCGCGGCGAGGTGCGGCCATACCGCGGCCGGCGCGCGCTCGACAAGGCGCGCAAGCGCCTCGTCCACGTGCCGGCGGTAGGCATAAACCTGAGCCACGGTCGGTCGCGCCAGCAGCCCCCGCTCGGGGCGCGGGTATTGCGGACCGACGGCGTTGTAGTACGAGTTGAACAGATACTCGTAGGCCGGATGGAACGGGCGGTAACCGGGCTGTTCCGGCTTGAGAAGGAACGTTTCAAAAAACCAGGTCATGTGAGCGATGTGCCATTTGGGCGGGCTCGCGTCCGCCATGGACTGCACGCCGTAGTCCTCGATCGCGAGGGGGCGGCAGAGCGCCTCGCTCTGGAGGCGCACCGCGCGGTAGCAGGCGAGCGCCGCCTGGCGCGACGCGACCACGATGTCCCTGGTTCGGACGTCCGGATCGACCGACATTGGCAGCCGATGCCTCCCACGATCCTTTCGGCCAGCCCCGCGATCTTCTGCCGCGGTTGTGGCGCCATCCTAACACGTTGAACGGTGCTGACCAGCCTTTCGCCCGCGCGCCGTCCATAGGCCAAAAGTTAGCGCCGGTTTCATCGTTGACCAGTCCGAAGCTTACCTGTACCAACGCCACAAGGAGCGCGCGGGACGCACCGGACGAGATCATCGAGGGAAAGACCGGGCATGACCGTCAAGGTCGCGATCAACGGCTTCGGTCGCATCGGGCGTCATATCTTGCGCGCCATCTTCGAGTCCAAGCGCAAGGACATTCACGTTGTCGCGCTCAACGACCTCGGGCCGGTCGAGACCAACGCGTTTCTGCTGCGCCACGATTCGGTGCATGGGGCCTTCCCGGGCACGGTCAAGGTCAGGGACGGTGCGATCGACATCGGCAGCGGTCCGATCAAGGTGCTGGCCGAGAAGGACCCCGCAAAGCTCCCCTGGCGGGAGCTCGGTATCGATGTCGCGCTCGAGTGCACGGGCCTCTTCACGAAGCGCGAGCAGGCGGCCAAGCACCTCGATGCCGGCGCACGCAAGGTCTTGATCTCCGCGCCCGCGAACGACGCGGACTTGACGGTCGTTTACGGCGTCAACCACGAGAAGCTGACGCAAGCACACACCGTCGTCTCGAACGCCTCGTGCACGACGAATTGCCTGGCCCCCGTGGCCAAGGTGCTGCACGAAACGATCGGGATTGCCACCGGCTACATGACGACCGTGCACGCCTACACGCTCGATCAGCCGGTGCTCGACACCCTGCACAGCGATCTGCGCCGGGCCCGCGCGGCGGCGGTCTCGATGATCCCGACCACGACCGGCGCCGCCAAGGCCGTGGGCCTCGTGCTGCCCGAACTCAAGGGCAAGCTCGACGGCACCGCGATCCGCGTGCCGACGCTGAACGTCTCGATGATCGACTTCACCTTCGTGGCCAAGCGGGCGACCAGCGCGGAGGAGATCAACGCCGCCATGCGCAAGGCCGCCGACGGGCCGCTCAAGGGCGTGCTCGGGGTCAACGACGAGCCGCTCGTCTCGATCGACTTCAACCACAACCCGAACAGCTCGACCTTCGATCTGACGCAGACCGTCGTCATGAACGGCACCTTCTGCCGCGTGCTCGCGTGGTATGATAACGAATGGGGCTTCTCCAATCGCATGAGCGATGTGGCCGTGCTCATGGGCACGCTCTAGGGCGTCAGCCCATGGCCGCGGGAGCACCGGGCATCCGCCGCCTCGACGATCTCGACGTCCGGGGCAAGCGGGTCCTGGTGCGGCTCGATCTCAACGTGCCCATGGACGAGGGCGTCATCACCGACAAGACGCGCATTGCGCGCGTCGTGCCGACGCTTAAGGAGCTGCTCGAGCGGGGCGCCGCCTTGGTCGTGATCTCCCACTTCGGCCGGCCCAAGGGCAAGCGCCAGCCCTCGATGTCGCTCGAGGCCCTGGCGGCGCCGCTGAGCGAGGCGCTGGGCGGCCGCAAGGTCGCCTTCGCCGAGGATTGCATCGGCGAGGCCACGGCCCAAGCGGCGCGGGCCCTCGAGCCCGGCGACGTGCTGCTGCTCGAGAACCTGCGCTTTCACCCCGAGGAGGAGAAGAACGATAAGGGCTTCGCCGCGGCGCTGGCCGGACTTGCCGACGCCTACGTCAACGACGCCTTCTCGGCCTCGCACCGAGCCCACGCCTCGGTCGCGGCCGTGGCCCAGCTTCTGCCCTCGGCCGCCGGCCGGCTGATGGAGCAAGAGGTGGTGGCGCTCTCGCGCACACTTGACAAGCCCGAGCGCCCGCTCGCCGCGATCGTGGGCGGCGCCAAGATCTCGACCAAGCTCGAGCTCCTGAGCAACCTGGTCAAGAAGGTGAACTTCCTGATCGTCGGCGGCGGCATGGCCAACACGTTCCTTGCCGCGGGCCGCGTCAAGATCGGCAAGTCGCTGTGCGAGCACGCCATGCTCGAGGCCGCGCGGACCGTGATCGAGGCGATAAGGGGCGCCGATTGCGCGTTGCTGCTGCCGGTCGACGCGGTGATCGCGCGCGAGTTCCGGCGCAATGCGCCATCGCAAACCGTGCTCGTGAATGCCGTGCCGGAGGACGCCATGATCCTCGATCTCGGCCCGCGTACGGTTCAGGGCATCAATCATCGCCTGCGGGATTCCCGCAGCCTGGTCTGGAACGGGCCGCTCGGCGCCTTCGAGCTGCCTCCGTTCGACCGCGCGACGAACGAGGTGGCACGCGAGGCCGCCCGTCTCACCAAGGCCGGCACGCTGCTCTCGGTCGCGGGCGGCGGCGATACCGTGGCGGCCCTGGCCCATGCCGGCGTCGTGGACGACTTCAGCTATGTCTCGACCGCGGGCGGCGCTTTTCTCGAATGGCTCGAAGGCAAGCCTCTGCCGGGCGTCGAGGCGCTGCGCGCTTAAGTCGCGCCGCGCGCGACGCGCGGCGCCGCGCCGGAGCCTGTCCGCGGATTTCCCCGAGGTCGTCGTCCACTCGCTCGCCGAGGCGCACGCCGCGCTCCACGCCGCGCGCGATCTCGGCGCGCGCATCGCGCTGCGCAGTGCGCCCGATGCCGGCCATTACGCGGGCGCGCTCTTCTTCGGCAAGATCGTCGAGGCGCTCGAGGCCGAGTTCGACACGAGCCTTGAGTGGGTCTTCTGGTTCGACTGCGGCGAGGACGCGGGCCTTGCGCTCAATGCGCTGCGGCACGGGCTGACGCATCTTTGCGGCCGAACCGGAGCGCAAACGGATCGGCGCCTGGCCAACATCGCCCGGCGCATGGGGGCGACGTATCGGCGCGAGACCGCTCGCTCGCGCCGCCCCGCCCTCGATCTGATCGACGAGCCAGAGCCTTACGATGCGGTGCGGCGAGTCCTCGAGGGGGCCGAGCGAGGCCGCTGAGAGGCGCACCGACAGCCGATTGCAAATCCAGGGGTGGCGCGCTAAGCAACGGCCTCAAGGGGCAAAGCCAAGGGAGACCGGCGGGCGATGAAGCTGACGAAGCGCGTCAAGGACATCCTGTCCGGGTACGAGAGCGACAACCCCGGCACCAAAGCCAACCTCGCCCGGATTCTCATGCACGGCCGCCTGGGCGGCACCGGGCGCGTCGTCATCCTGCCCGTGGACCAGGGCTTCGAGCACGGCCCGGCGCGCAGCTTCGCGCCCAATCCGCCGGCTTACGATCCCCACTACCACTGGCGGCTCGCCATCGATGCCGGCCTCAATGCCTTCGCGAGCGTGCTCGGCATGATCGAGGCCGGCGCCGAGAGCTTCGCCGGCCAGATCCCCACGATCCTCAAAGTGAACAGCGCCAATTCTCTCTCGCGGAGCAAGGAGAACGCCGACCAGGCGGTGACGGCCTCGGTGCACGATGCGCTGCGGCTTGGCTGCGCCGCGATCGGCTTCACCATCTACCCCGGTTCCGACGCGGCTTACGATCAGATCGAGGAGCTGCGCGAGCTCGCGCTCGAGGCCAAGGCCCACGGCCTCGCGGTCGTCGTGTGGTCGTACCCGCGCGGCGGCGCGATCTCGAAGGACGGCGAGACGGCGCTCGACGTCGTGGCCTACGCCGCGCACTTGGCGGCACTCGTGGGCGCGCACATCATCAAGGTCAAGCCGCCGACCGCATTCCTCGAGCAGGATGCGGCGAAGAAGGTTTACGAGAAGCACCGCATCGCGAGCGCAACGCTCGCCGAGCGCGTCGCGCACGTCATGCAGTCGAGCTTCGCCGGCAAGCGCATCGTCGTATTCTCGGGCGGTCCCGCCAAGGACGAGCAGGGCCTCTACGAGGAGATTCGCGCCATCCGCGACGGCGGCGGCAACGGCTCGATCATCGGCCGCAACACCTTCCAGCGGCCGCGCGAGGAGGCGCTCAAGATGCTCGACACCATCATCCAGATCTACCAGGGCAAAGCCTGAGCGCGACCAACCCCCGACGCGCGCCCCGCGCGCGCAGGCAGTCGCCCCCGGCGCAGGGCCGGGTGGCGATCGAACCCGCCCGCTGCCGGCTCTATCTCATCACGCCACCTTCGCTCGAGCCCCGAGCCTTCGCTCCCCGCCTCGAGGAAGCGCTCGGCGCGGGCGATGCCGCCTGCGTGCAGCTCAGGCTCAAGGAGGCTGCCGACGAGGCGGTGCTCGAGGCCGCACGCATCCTCATGCCGCTGTGCCGTCGCCGCGATGTCGCGTTTCTCATCAACGATCGGGCCGACCTGGCCGCGCGCGCCGGTGCCGACGGCGTGCACATCGGCGCGGAAGACGTGCCGTATGCCAGGGCGCGCGCGCTCGTGGGCGCGGACGCCATCGTCGGCGTGAGCTGCTATGACTCCCGGCATGCGGCCATGGCGGCCGCCGAGGCGGGTGCCGATTACGTCGCCTTCGGCGCGTTCTTCGCGACCGCCACCAAGCAACCCCGGGCGCGCGCGGGCCTCGATCTCTTGCGCTGGTGGAGCGAGCTTGCCGTCGTGCCCTGCGTCGCCATCGGCGGGATTACGCCCGAAAACTGCGGCCCCCTGGTCGAGGCCGGTGCCGACTTCCTCGCGGTCGTGAGCGCCGTCTGGGACTGCGCCCAAGGGCCCGGCGCGGCCGTGCGCGCCTTTGAGGAGGCGATTGAAAGGGCCTTTGAGTTAAGCTAGGGTCCCCGCCGCCGAATTCCCGGCCTTTCCGAGAGCTTTTCGACAGACGCCCGCCATGAAGATCGACGGCAACGCGATCCGGCCCGGCATGATCATCGAGCACAAGGGCCGGCTCTGGCTCGCGACCAAGATCCAGCACGTGCAGCCGGGCAAGGGCGGGGCGTTCCTCCAGGTCGAGCTCAAGGATATCGTCGCTGGTACTAAGCTCAACGAGCGCTTCCGCTCGGCCGAGACCGTCGAGCGCGTGCGCCTCGACCAGCGCGAGTATCAATACCTCTACACCGAGGGCGATATGGCGACCTTCATGGACAACGAGTCCTTCGAGCAGGTGAGCCTGCCGCTCGACTTCATCGGCGAGCAGGCGGTGTTCCTGGAAGAAGGGATGACGGTCACGATCGAGAGCTACGAGGGCCGCCCGATGGGCGTGCACTTGCCCGAAACCGTGGTGCGCACCGTGACGGAGTGCGAGCCCACCGTGAGAGGGCAGACCGCCGCCTCCTCCTACAAGCCCGCGGTGCTCGATAACGGCGTGCGCCTGACGGTGCCGCCCTTCATCGGAGCCGGCATGCGCATCGTCGTCAACACGGCGGATTCCACCTACTCGGAGCGCGCGCGCGACTAGGCGCGGGCCGCGCGTCAAGCCCATGGTCATCCAATCGCCCCTGATCGCCGTGATGGTCCGCGCGGCGCGCAAATGCTCGCGCGCGCTGGCCCGCGACTTCGGCGAGGTCGAAAACCTGCAGGTCTCCAAGAAGGGTCCGGCGGACTTCGTCACGGCCGCGGATCTGCGCGCGGAGCGGACGCTCGTCGAGGAACTCAAGCGCGCCCGCCCGGCCTTCGGCTTCCTGCTCGAAGAAGGCGGCGCGCGGCCCGGCGAGCCGAACGCGCCGCGCTGGGTGATCGACCCCTTGGACGGCACCACCAACTTCCTGCACGGCCTTCCGCACTTCGCCATTTCGATCGGGGTCGAGCGCGACGGCGCGCTGCTCGCGGGCGTCATTTACGATTTCCTGCGCGATGAGATGTTCTGGGCGGAAAAAGGCGCCGGCGCCTATGTCAACGACCACCGGCTGCGTGTCTCGGAACGAAAGCTGCTCGCCGATGCGCTGCTCGCAACGGGCCTGCCG
>CAZVZP010000022.1:15535-20025 GCA_964631625.1 uncultured Hyphomicrobiales bacterium
TTTCGACCAGCTCGGGGCGGCGATGAGCCGGGTCGCGGGCGTGCGGCGCATGGGCTCGGCGTCCCTCGATTTGGCCTATGTCGCAGCCGGCCGCTACGAAGCCTTCTGGGAATACGGTCTTCAGCCGTGGGACGTGGCAGCCGGCATCCTGCTGGTGCGCGAGGCCGGCGGCTTTGTGAGCGAAATCGAGGGCGACGGCGACCCGTACGAGAGCGGCAACGTACTGGCCGCCAACGCGCATCTGCACGGCCCGGTTCACAAACTCCTCCGGGGCGCGCTCGAGGCCCCCGACTGACCCCTCCTCGCTCGGCGATTCGCTTGCGCCGCCAACGGCTTCTCGACCGAGTCCGTTGTGCGCACGCGGCGATCTGAGATATGGTTAATCGAGTGTGCGGTTTCCGCGCGAGGTTGAGCAGGGCCACGGCTTCCATGGGTAGGGCGAACTCCTCGCGGCACAATCCTCTCCTTCGAGCTGTGCGTTACGGTGCTCTTTGCGTCGCGGTGGCGGCCTTGATCGAGCCGCTCGGCGGCGCCCTTGCAGAGCCCATCATCGTAGGCGGCAGCGGCCTGCCAGCGGTCGAGCTCAATCCGGCGGCAAGCGGGGTCTCCGCCAGCGGGACGCCCTCCGAGCCTCGGGTCTTAAGCCCCGCGGCGCCTTCGGGCGAGCGGATCACGCTCAAGCCGCCCGAGGGCATCGAGCTCGTCGTCACGCACACTCAACAACCCATTCTCGTGGCGCCGAAGCCGGTCGCCACGGCGGCCCCGACGCCACAGCCTGCGGAGCCTCCGGCCAGCCCCGAGGAGCCGGCGGTGAGCGCGCCCGTGGCGCCCGCAGAATCCCAAGAAGCGGAGCAGGGGCCCGCCGAGCCGCGCACGGACGAAACCTCCGCCTTGGCCGCGATCGAGGCCGTAACCGCAGCGGCGCTCGGCGTCGAACTCTCGAGCAAGGAGCAAGGAGCGAGCGCTGCTGCAGCGCCGCTGGCCGCGTCCGAAGGCGGTGAGGCCGGGGCCACGAATGCGCCGGCCGAGGCCGAACCTCCCGCCGCGGAAGCCAGCAGCGCCACGCCATCGGCTGCGCCAGCCGAGGCGCCCGAGGGTTCTGCGGCGGCGGCGCAAGAAGGCTCGAGCCAACCGGCCGCGGCGCTCGATAAAGCCTCGAGCTCCGAGGAAACCATAGAGACGCAAGAGCTTGGCGTAGCCGAAGCGCCCGATGTCGCGGCTACGGCCGGAGCGGAAGTGGCCGCGAGCGCGGTTGCCCCGACCCCGGAGGCAGCCGGCGCCGCGCCGGAAAGCGCGACCGTTGCCGCGCTCGAGTCGCCGGCAATCGCTGCGGCCGGGACAAGCGCTGGCGCGCGCTTACGGCTCTCCTTCGCCCCGCAGGCGGACACGCTGCCCCCGGGCGCCGAAGCCGGGCTCGGTGAGCTCGCAGCCGAGCTTCAGGCGAACCCGGAAGCACGGCTTCAGCTCAAGGCCTATGCCGCCGGCACGCCCGAGACCGCGAGCCAGGCGCGCCGCCTCGCGCTGTCGCGGGCGCTCGCGGTGCGCTCGTTCCTGATCGAGCGGGGCATACGCAGCACGCGCATCGACGTGCGCGCGCTCGGCATACCGGAGGATGACGGGCCCGAGGATCGGGTGGATGTCGTCATCGTCGCCCGTTAGCGCGCCTTGGCGCCGCCACAATCTCCTGATTTGACGGACCGCCGATGAACCGCCCCTATCTCACCCGGATGATCGTGTTCGTCGCGCTGGGCCTCGGCGTCGCGGTCTTCCTGTTCACGACCCTGATCGACGCCTTCCTCGCCAACCCCGCGCTCAACGGCTTGATCATCGCGGTGCTCCTGCTCGGCATCGGCTACATCTTCCGCCAGGTTGTGCTCCTGCAGCGCGAACAGGCTTGGCTCGAGCGCTTCGGCGAGGGCGGCCTCGAACACGCGCAGGAACAGCCCACGCGCCTGCTCGCGCCTATGGCCAAGATGCTTGCCGACCGGCGCACGACGATGTCGCTCTCGACGCTCTCGATGCGCACGCTCTTGGACGCGGTGGGGGTGCGGCTCGACGAATCGCGCGAGCTATCGCGCTATCTCATCGGCCTGCTCATCTTCCTGGGGCTGCTCGGCACGTTCTGGGGCCTCTTGCAGACCGTGTCCTCGATCAGCGACGTGATCGCCGGGCTCGAGGTCGAGAGTTCCGACCTCGCCGCCACCTTCGATGCCCTCAAGAGCGGGCTCGAGTATCCGCTGGGCGGCATGGGCACGGCCTTCAGCTCCTCGCTCTTCGGCCTCGCGGGCTCGCTCGTCTTGGGCTTCCTCGATCTGCAGGCGGGCCAGGCACAGAACCGCTTCTACAACGAGTTCGAGGAATGGCTCTCGGGCCACACGCGGCTCTCGAGCGGCGGGATGTTGGGCGAGGGCGAGCAGGCGGTGCCCGCGTATGTTGGCGCCCTTCTGGAGCGCACCGCCGACAGCCTGGACGAGCTGCAGCGGGCGATCGCCCGGGGCGAGGAGGCTCGCGCCGCCGCGAGCAGCCATTTTGCCCTGCTCTCCGATCACCTGGCCACGCTCATCGACCAGATGCGCACGGAGCAGGACCTGATGGCGCGCATGGCCGAAACCCAAGTCGACATGCGTCGGCTCCTGCAGCGCGTGACCGAGGCGCCGCGCGAAGCGCCGCCGGTCGACGAAGTGAGCCGGGCTCATCTGCGCAATCTCGACGTCCACATGACCCGGCTCGTCGATGAGACGATCGCCGGGCGCACGCAACTCATCAACGAGCTACGCGGCGAACTCCGCATGCTCGCGCGCACGATCGCGGGCAGCGTCGAGGAAGCGCGCCGGCGCTAGCGCCCCGTGCCCTACGTCCGTTTCCGGCGTTTCTCGCACGGGGCACCGACCTGGCCGGCCTTTGTCGACGTTCTCTCGACTCTCCTCCTCGTCTTCATCTTTCTGCTCGTCGTCTTCATGCTTTCGCAGTTCTTCCTCGAGCGCGTGCTCTCGGGCCGCTCGGAGGCGCTTAAGGAGCTGACGCAACACGTGGCCGAGCTCACCGAAATGCTGGCGCTCGAACGCCAAGCGAGCACGGAGTTGCGCGCCACCGTGGCCGGTCTATCGGGCCAGTTGCAGACCTCGACCGCCGAGAGCGACACCTTGCTCATCAGCCGTCAGACGCTCGAAGAAGAGATCGAGACGCTCAAGGCGGTGAAGGCCGAGCTCGAGGCCGAGCTGAGCCAGATGGCCGCCGCGCTTAAGACGCGCGAGGGCGAGCTCACGCAGCTCGGCGAGGAGTTCACGGCTCTGCGCGATCGCTCGATGGAGCTCGAGGCGCGCCTTTCGAGCGAAGAGGAGCGCACGGCGCTTGCCCAGCGCGAGCTCTCCGAGGAGTCGGCGCTGACCGCCCAGCAGCGCGAGGAGATTCGCTTGCTCAACGATCAGATCGCGGCGTTCCGCGAGCAGCTCGCGCGCATCGAGGAGGCGCTCGAGATCGCGCGCACGGAGGTCGAGTCTAGGGAAGTCGTCATCGCGGATCTGGGTAAGCAGCTCAACATGGCGCTCGCCGGCAAGGTCGAGGAGCTCGCGCGCTACCGTTCCGAGTTCTTCGGCCGCCTGCGCGACGTGCTCGCCGGGCGCAGCGACATCCGCATCGTCGGCGACCGCTTCGTGTTCCAGTCCGACGTGCTGTTCGCGAGCGCCTCGGCCGAGCTTTCCGACGAGGCGAAGCAGCAGCTCTCGGCGATCGCGGCGGCGCTCGACGAGATCGCCGGCAAGATTCCCTCGGAGATCAGCTGGATCCTGCAGGTCGACGGGCACACGGACATCCGGCCGATCAACACGCCGCTCTTTCCCTCCAATTGGGAGCTCTCGCAGGCGCGCGCGCTTGCGGTCGTGCGCTATCTCATCGCCCAGGGGATTCCGCCCGAGCGCCTCGCCGCCACCGGCTACGGCCCCTATCAACCCATCGATCAGGCCGACGACGAGATCGCCTACAAGCGCAACCGGCGCATCGAGCTCCGCTTGACCGACCGCGAGAGCGTCGCGGTCCGCTAAGGGCTGCCGGCCGGGCGCCACTCCGCCGCCTCGCGCGGCACGTCGAACTGAAGCTCGGCCAAGCGCGCGTAGAGGCCGCCCGCCGCCATCAGGCTCGCGTGCGTGCCCTCGGCGACGACGCGGCCCTGATCGATGACCACAATGCGGTCGGCCTTGAGCACGGTGGCGAGACGGTGCGCGATGATGAGCGTGGTGCGCCCGGCCATGAGCCGGCCGAGCGCCTCCTGCACGAGCCGTTCGCTCTCGGAATCGAGCGCGCTCGTCGCTTCGTCGAGCAAAAGCACAGGCGGATTGCGCAGGAGCGCCCGCGCGATCGCGATGCGCTGGCGCTGTCCGCCCGAGAGGCGCACGCCCCTCTCGCCCAGAAAGGTCGAAAACCCCTGGGGCAGCCGCTCGATGAAGTCGAGCGCACCCGCGGCCTGAGCCGCCGCGCGCACCTCGGCATCGCTC
>CAZVZP010000022.1:20035-22230 GCA_964631625.1 uncultured Hyphomicrobiales bacterium
TCGCCTCGGGCCGGCTGTAGCGGATGTTGGCCGCCGCGTCGGCCGCGAAGATCACCGGCTCCTGCGGCACGATGCCGAAGCGGCCGCGCACCGCCTCGGGGACCGCGCATTTGAGCTCGACGCCATCGAGCAAGACCCGCCCCTGTTGCGGATCGTAAAAGCGCAAGAGGAGCTGGAACACCGTGGTTTTGCCCGCGCCCGAGGGGCCGACGAGCGCGAGCTTTTCGCCGGAGGCGACCTTGAGCGAGAAGCCATCGAGCGCCGGGCGTTCGGGCCGGGAGGGATAGCAGAAGCGCACCGCCTCGAACTCGACGCGGCCTTCCGGCGGCTCGGGCAGCGGCACCGGCTGATCGGCGATAAGGATCGCCGGTTTCGTGTCGAGCAGCTCGAGCAGGCGGCTCGTCGCGCCCAGGGCGCGCTGCAGATCGCCGTAAACCTCGGAGAGCGCGCCGAACGAGGTCGCCAGCACCACGGCGTAGAGCAGGAAGGAAAACAAGGCTCCGGCGCTCAAGCCCCGCGCAATCACGTCGTGGCCGCCCTGCCAGAGCACGATGCCGACCCCGGAGAACACGATCAGAATGACGAGCGCGGTCAAGACGGCGCGCGCCCGCACCATGCGCACGGCCGTATCGAGCGCCCGCTCGACTGCGTTGCCGAAGCGGCCCCGCTCGGCGCCCTCCTGGCCGAAGGCCTGCACCGTGCGCACGGCGTTGAGCGTCTCTTCGACCTGCGCGGCGAGGTCGCCGACCCGGTCCTGGCTTTGGCGCGACAGGCCGCGCACGCGCCGGCCGATCACCAGGAGGGGGAGCACCACGGCGGGCACGATCAGCGCCGCGAGACCAGTGAGCTTGGGGCTCGTCACCAGCATCATGGCGATCGAGCCCAGGAGCAGGAGCAGGTTGCGCAGCGCCTGCGAGGCTTGCCCCGCGATCACCGTCTGCAGCAGCGTGGTGTCGGTCGTGATGCGCGAGAGCACTTCGCCCGTCTTGGTGGTCTCGAAGAAGCCGGCATCGAGGCCCAGAACATGGCCGTACACCGCACGGCGGATGTCGGCGACGACGCGCTCGCCGAGCCAGGAGACCAGGTAGTAGCGGGCGAAGGTCGCGGCCGCGAGCACGAGCACGAGGCCGAACAGCCCGAGCAGCGCATAGTCGAGCGCGTGCGCCTCTTCGATGTTATGGAACCCGCGGTCGATGAGCGAGCGCACACCGTAGGGCATGGCGAGCACCGTGCCCGCGGTCGCAATCAGCGCCAGCAGGGCGCCGATCAGCGCGGACCGGTAGGGCGAAAGGAATCCCGCGACGCGCGCGAGGTCGGCGAAACGTCCCCCGGTTGGCCGCTTGGGCAACAGGTTGCGCCGGCGAGGCGTGCCGAAGCTCATCGGGTGCCCGGGCGGCCCGACCGGCCCGGCGCGCGGCGCGCGCCCAAACCCACGCTTTCGACCGGACGGCTCGACACGCGATCCATGCCCAAACTGCTATTGCCGGCCGCTTGGTAGCCCAAGGCGCGCTGCGCCGCAACCGGCGCAGCGCGCTTGCCAGAGCCGCACACCGCCGCTATATGTCAGCCGCGCCGCCACCGAGAGCTCCGATCGTGAAAAAAGGCATCCATCCCGACTACCACGAGATCACCGTCGTCATGACCGACGGCTCGACCTACACGACCCGCTCGACCTTGGGCAAGGCGGGCGACACGCTCACCCTCGACATCGACCCGCTGACCCATCCGGCGTGGACCGGCGGCCAGCAGAGGCTCATCGATGCGGGCGGCCAGCTCTCCCGTTTCAACCGCCGCTTCAAAGGCTTCACCGGCGAGACGGGGCAACGGAAGTAGGCCTGCCCTTAAACCTTGACCGCACGCCCTTGGGGCGGCTCGGCCCGCTGCGTGCCTGCCACAGCGCCTAAGCACACCACGACCCTTCCATGGCTCGCCGAGCCGCCATGGCCCGGGCCGTTAACCGGCCGTTAAGGACGTCGGTCGATAATACCTTTGGAATAGGCTACAAGTCGTATCAGGAAGCGGTCCAAGCGGTTGAGCTAGCCCAAGAACAGCGTGCGCGCGACCGCTCCGGATGGCGACCAAAGCCATTCTGCCTTCCCCTCCCCGGATCCCCCTCCTAGGGGAGGGGAAGGCCAAGCTCCCGCCTAGAGCAGCATCCGGTCAGTTGGAATCGCTTTCAGCGATCCAACGACCGG
>CAZVZP010000023.1:0-1337 GCA_964631625.1 uncultured Hyphomicrobiales bacterium
CGACATCATGCGCCACGATCCGCACAAGCTGATCGAAGGCGCACTGATCGCGGGCTTCGCCATGGGCGCGCACGCGGGCTACATCTACATCCGCGGCGAATTCTTCCGCGAGGCCGAACGGCTCGACGCGGCGATCGCGGAAGCCGCCGGCGCCGGCCTCATCGGCCGCAATGCCTGCGGCTCCGGCTGGGACTTCGACCTCTACGTGCATCGGGGCGCCGGGGCCTATATCTGCGGCGAGGAGACAGGGCTCCTCGAGAGCCTCGAGGGCAAGAAGGGCATGCCGCGCTTGAAGCCTCCGTTTCCCGCCGCGGCCGGCCTCTACGGCTGCCCGACGACGGTGAATAACGTCGAGACTATTGCGGCCGCGCCCGCGATCTTGAGGCGCGGGCCTTCGTGGTTCGCCGGGCTCGGCCAGCCCAAGAACACGGGCACGAAGATCTTCTGCATCTCGGGCCACGTCAATCAGCCGTGCAACGTCGAGGAGGAGATGGGCATTCCGCTCAAGGAGCTCGTCGAGAGGCACGCGGGCGGCGTGCGCGGCGGCTGGGACAACCTGCTCGCGGTGATACCGGGCGGCTCCTCGGTGCCGCTCTTGCCCAAGGCGATCTGCGACACCGTGCGCATGGACTTCGATTCGCTCCTCGAGGTCAAGTCGGGCCTCGGCACCGCCGCGGTGATCGTCATGGACAAGTCGACCGACATCGTCTACGCGATCGCACGGCTCTCGCGCTTCTACATGCACGAGAGCTGTGGTCAATGCACGCCGTGCCGCGAGGGCACGGGCTGGGTGTATCGGGTGATGACGCGGCTCATCCGGGGCGATGCGGAAATCGAGGAGATCGACCGGCTGTGGGACGTGGTGGGCCAGATCGAAGGCCACACGATCTGCGCGCTCGGCGATGCCGCCGCCTGGCCGGTGCAGGGCCTGATCCGCCATTTCCGGCCCGAGCTCGAGCGGCGCATTCTCGAGCACAAGGGCCGCGGCACCAAACCGCGCCGCGCCGCGTGAGAACACCGATGCCCAAGCTCACGATCAACGGACAGCAGGTCACGGTCGAGCCGGGCACCACGGTGCTGCAGGCCTGCCAAGCGCTCGACATCGAGATTCCTCATTTCTGCTACCACGAGCGGCTCTCGATCGCGGGCAATTGCCGCATGTGCCTGGTCGAACTTGTCGGCTCGCCCAAGCCGGTGGCGAGCTGCGCATGGAATGTGCGCGACTGCCGGCCCGGGCCGAAGGGCGAGCCGCCGGTGGTCAATACGAAAACGCCGATGGTGCGCAAGGCGCGCGAAGGCGTGATGGAATTCCTACTGATCAATCACCCGCTCGATTG
>CAZVZP010000023.1:1347-4567 GCA_964631625.1 uncultured Hyphomicrobiales bacterium
TGCCCGATCTGCGACCAGGGCGGCGAGTGCGACCTGCAGGATCAGGCGATGGCCTATGGCCGCGACGGCTCGCGCTTCACCGAGGCCAAGCGCGCGGTCAAGGACAAGGACCTCGGCCCGCTCATCAAGACGATCATGACCCGCTGCATCCACTGCACGCGCTGCGTGCGCTTCGGCGATGAGATCGCCGGCGTGCCGGAGCTCGGTGCCACGGGCCGCGGCGAGCACATGGAGATCGGTACGTATGTGGAGCGCGCGGTGAGCTCGGAGCTCTCCGGCAACATGATCGACATCTGCCCGGTCGGCGCGCTGACCTCAAAGCCCTTCGCCTTCCACGCCCGGTCCTGGGAGCTCCTCAAGATCGAAACCGTCGATGTCTTCGATGCGGTCGGATCGAACATCCGCGTCGATACGCGCGGGCGCGAGGTCATGCGCATCCTGCCGCGGCTGCACGAGGACATCAACGAGGAATGGATCGCGGACAAGACACGCTTCGCCGGCGACGGCTTGAAGCGTCAACGCCTCGACCGGCCCCTGGTGCGCCGCGACGGCCGGCTGCGCGAGGCCCGTTGGGACGAGGCGTTCGGCGCCATCGCGACTCGTCTGAAAGGCCGTGACGGCCGCCGGATCGCGGCGATCGTGGGCGACCTCGCGGATTGCGAGTCGATCGTCGCGCTCAAGGACCTGATGGCGCGCTTGGGCTCGCCGCACCTCGAGTGCCGGCAGGACGCTGCCAAGCTCGATGCCTCCTGCCGCGCCGGCTATCTCTTCAACACGACGATCGCCGGGATCGAGCAGGCCGACGCGCTCCTCTTGGTCGGCACGAACCCGCGCTGGGAGGCCGCGCTGATCAACGCCCGCATCCGCAAGGCGTGGCGCCAGTCGGGAGGCGACCTCAAGATCGCGGGCATCGGGGCGCCCTGCGCTCTGACCTATCGGGTCGAGTGGTTGGGGCGCGGGCCCGAGACCCTGCGCGAGCTCGTCGAGGGCCGTCACAGCTTCGCTGCCACGCTCAATGGGGCCGCGCGCCCGATGCTGATCGTAGGACAGGGCGCGCTCGCCCGGCCCGATGGTGCGCAGGTGCTGCATGCCGCACGCTCGCTCGCCGAGCGCTGCGGTTTGATCAAGAACGGCTGGAACGGCTTCAATGTTCTGCACACGGCCGCGGGGCGCGTGGGCGCCCTCGACCTGGGCTTCGTGCCCGGAGCGGGTGGCCGCGATCTCGAGGGCATCTTCGACGCTTGCCGGAGCGGCAAGATCGACACGGTGTTCCTGCTCGGCGCCGACGAGTTCGACATGGCGCGGCTCTCGGGCGCCTTCGTCATCTATCAGGGCCACCACGGCGATGCGGGCGCGCACCGCGCCGACGTCATTCTGCCCGGCGCCGCCTTCACCGAAAAGCACGCGACCTACGTCAATACCGAGGGACGGCCCCAACGGGGCGTGCTCGCGGTCAACGCGCCGGGCGAGGCGCGGGAGGACTGGCGGATCCTGCGCGCTCTCTCGGAGGCGCTGGGCGCTCGGCTGCCGTACGACACCCTCGACGAAGCGCAGCGGCGCATGGCCGAGATCGCGCCTCATCTTGCGGCCATCGACCGGGTCGAGACGGCGGCCTGGGGCGCCTTCGGTGCGGCCGGGGCGATGGGCGCTGCGCCGTTCAGAAGCCCCATCGACAACTACTACATGACCGATCCGATCTCGCGCGCCTCCGAAACCATGGCCGAGTGCACGCGCGCCTTTGTCGCCAACCGAAGGGCGACCGGTACCGATGGACGGTAGCTTCTGGACCGTTTACGCGCTGCCGGGCCTCAAGATCGTGGGCTTCGTGCTCGCGATCGTCTTGCCGCTCCTGCTCGCGATCGCCTACCTCACCTACGCGGAGCGCAAGGTGATCGCGGCGATGCAGCTGCGCAAGGGCCCGAACGTCGTGGGGCCGTTCGGCCTGCTTCAGCCGATCGCGGATGGCGTCAAGCTTCTGTTCAAGGAGACGGTGATCCCAAGCGGCGCCAGCCGCGTCGTGTTCCTGATTGCACCCATGTTGACGTTCGTTCTCGCCATGGTCGCCTGGGTCGTCATCCCCTTCGATGAGGGCTGGGTGCTCGCCGACATCAACGTGGGGCTGCTCTATGTTTTCGCGATCTCATCGCTCGGCGTCTACGGCATCGTCATGGCGGGCTGGGCGAGCAACTCGAAATACGCCTTCCTGGGCGCCCTGCGCTCGGCGGCGCAGATGGTCTCCTACGAAATCGCCATGGGCTTCGCGCTGATCACCGTGCTCCTGTGCGTGGGCTCGCTCAACTTGAGCGAGATCGTCGCGGCCCAGCGCGACCTGTGGTTCGTGATCCCGCTTTTCCCGATGTTCGTCGTGTGGCTTGTCTGCGCGCTCGCCGAGACCAACCGGCTGCCCTTCGACCTGCCGGAGGCCGAGGCCGAGCTGGTCGCGGGCTACAACGTGGAATACTCCTCGATGACCTTCGCGCTCTTCTTCCTGGGCGAGTACGGCAACATGCTCGTCATGGGCGCGCTCGGCACGACGCTGTTCCTGGGCGGCTGGTATCCGCCGTTCCACGTCGAGCCCTTCACCTGGCTGCCCGGGCCGGTGTGGTTCCTGCTCAAGCTGTGCGTGCTGATGTTCGTGTTCCTGTGGGTGCGGGCCACCTTCCCGCGCTACCGCTACGATCAGCTCATGCGGCTCGGCTGGAAGATCTTCCTTCCGGCGACGCTGGTGGGCGTGATCGTCACGGCCGGCGCGCTGCATCTGTTTGGCTGGCTGCCGGAGTGAGGCGGCGGATGGCGGGGCACACGGCACGAAACGGCGGGCAAAGGAGAGGTCCATGACGCCGATTGCGCAGGCGGCCAAGGCCTTTCTCTTGAGCGATCTCGCCTCGGGCATGGCGCTCACGCTGCGCTACTTTTTCAAGAAGAAGGCGACGCTCAACTACCCCTACGAGAAGGGGCCGTTGAGCCCGCGCTTCCGTGGCGAGCATGCGCTTCGGCGCTATCCCAACGGCGAGGAGCGGTGCATCGCGTGCAAGTTGTGCGAGGCGATCTGCCCGGCGCAGGCGATCACGATCGAGGCGGAGGAGCGGGCCGACGGCAGCCGGCGCACCACGCGCTACGACATCGACATGGTCAAATGCATCTACTGCGGCCTGTGCGAGGAGGCCTGTCCGGTTGACGCCATCGTCGAGGGCCCCAACTTCGAGTTCGCGACCGAGAC
>CAZVZP010000023.1:4577-14491 GCA_964631625.1 uncultured Hyphomicrobiales bacterium
AGGGGCATGATCGTCGCCGCCATCGCCTTCTATTTGTTTGCGGCCCTGACGGTCGCCGCGGGCGTGATGGTGGTTGCGGCGCGCAATCCCGTGCACTCCGTCCTGTTCCTGATTCTCGCCTTCTTCAATTCGGCGGGGCTCTTCGTGCTCCTGGGCGCCGAGTTCATCGCCATGGTGCTCGTCATCGTCTACGTCGGCGCCGTGGCCGTGCTCTTCCTGTTCGTCGTGATGATGCTCGATGTGGATTTCGCCGAGCTCCGCGCCGGCTTCGCGCGCTATCTGCCCCTGGGCGGCCTGCTCGGGCTGGTGCTCCTGATCGAGCTTATCTTCGTGGTGACCTCGGGCGCCTTCGATGTGAGCGTTGCGGCCCAGGGGTTCGCGCCCACGCCCGACCCCGGTGCGATTCACAACACCGAGGCTCTCGGCAACCTGCTCTACACCCGCTACGTCTATCTGTTCGAGGCGGCGGGGGTCATCCTGCTCGTCGCCATGATCGGGGCGATCGTGCTGACGCTCCGGCAGCGCCCGGGGGTGCGGCGGCAACGGGTCCGCGAGCAGGTCGGCCGCTCCGTCGCGCAGTCCGTCGAGCTCAAGGACGTCCGTCCGGGGGAGGGCGCGTGATGGTGATCGGGCTCGCTCATTACCTCACGGTCGCGGCGATGCTGTTCAGCATCGGCATCTTCGGCATCTTCCTCAACCGCAAGAACGTGATCGTGATCCTGCTTTCGATCGAGCTCATGCTGCTCGCGGTCAACATCAACCTGGTCGCGTTCTCGGCCCATCTCTCCGATCTCGTGGGCCAGATCTTCGCCATGTTCGTGCTCACGGTGGCGGCCGCCGAGGCCGCGATCGGGCTCGCGATCCTCGTCGTCTACTTCCGCAACCGCCGCAGCATCGCGGTGGAAGACGTCAACGTGATGAAGGGATAACCCTTCGTGCTGCTCTACGTTGCCCCCGTCCTTCTGCCCCTCTTGGGCGCCGCCATCGCCGGGTTGGGCGGCCCCTGGATTGGCGCCCGCGGCGCGCAGGTCGTGAGCTGCACGCTCATGGGCGCCGCAGCGGTCTTGGGCGCCATCGTGTTCTACAAGGCGGGAGTCTCGGGCGAGACGCGCTACATCGCGCTCTTCACCTGGTTCGATTCGGGCAGCTTCGCGCTCGACTGGGGCGTGCGCGTCGATCAGCTCTCGGCGGTCATGATCGGGATGGTCACGGTGGTGTCCTTCCTGATCCACGTCTATTCGATCGGCTACATGGCGAAGGATCCCGGGATCCCGCGTTTCTTCGCGTATCTGTCGCTGTTCACCTTCTTCATGCTGGCGCTCGTGAGCTCGAACAATTTCGTTCAGCTCTATTTCGGCTGGGAGGGCGTCGGCCTCGTCTCCTATCTCCTCATCGGCTTCTGGTACACGCGGCCCTCGGCCTGCGCCGCGGCGATCAAGGCGTTCATCGTCAACCGGGTGGGCGACTTCGGCTTCGGGCTCGGCATCGTCGCGATCTTCCTGGTCTATGGCTCGATCGACTTCGACGTGGTGTTCGCGGCCACCCCCGGCATCGCCGGTGAAAGGCTCGATTTCCTGGGCCTTGATCTCGATACGCTCAATCTGATCTGCATCCTCTTGTTCATCGGCGCCATGGGGAAGTCGGCGCAGCTCGGCCTGCACACCTGGTTGCCCGATGCCATGGAAGGTCCGACCCCGGTCTCGGCGCTGATCCACGCGGCGACCATGGTGACCGCGGGCGTCTTCATGGTGGCGCGCTGCTCGCCGATGTTCGAGTACGCGCCGACCGCGCTGGCCGTCGTGACCGTGGTCGGCGCCGCGACGGCGATCTTTGCCGCGACCGTGGGCCTGGTGCAGAACGACATCAAGCGGGTCATCGCCTATTCGACCATGAGCCAGCTCGGCTATATGTTCTTCGCCTGCGGCGTCTCGGCCTATTCCGCCGGCATCTTCCACTTGACCACCCACGCCTTCTTCAAGGCGCTGCTGTTCCTCGGCGCGGGCTCGGTCATCCACGCCCTCTCGGACGAGCAGGACATGCGCAAGATGGGCGGCATCTGGCGCCTCATTCCGCTCACCTACGCGCTCATGTGGATCGGTTCCCTCTCGCTCGCCGGCATCCCGTTCTTCGCCGGCTTCTTCTCGAAGGACACGATTCTCGAGGCGGCCTACGCGGATCAATCGGCGCTCGGTACGTTTGCCTTCGTCGTGGGCACCCTGGCCGCGCTGCTCACCGCGCTCTATTCCTGGCGTCTCCTCATCATGACCTTCCACGGCAGGCCGAGGGCGGATGCGCACGCCATGGAGCACGTGCACGAAGCGCCGCCGGTGATGACGATTCCGCTCATCCTGCTGGCGCTGGGCGCGGTGTTCTCGGGCTACTTCCTGTTGTTCCTGGTCGAGCCCGGGGCCGAGTTCTGGGGCGCCTCGATCCTGGTGCGGCCCGAGAACGAGGTCCTCGAGGCTGCCCATCATGTGCCGTTCTGGGTCAAGGCGCTGCCCACGATCGTGGGCGTGCTCGGCATCGTGCTGGCCTATCTCGGCTACATGGCTCTGCCCCAGTTGCCGGCGATGCTCGCGGCGCAGGCCCGCGGCGCCTACCTGTTTCTGCTCAATAAGTGGTATTTCGACGAGCTTTACGACCTCCTCTTCACGCGGAGCGCGAAGCGGCTCGGGCGTGCCCTGTGGAAGGGCGGCGACAGCGGCCTGATCGACGGCATCGGCCCGGACGGCCTGGCCGGAGCGGTGATCGAGATCGCGCGCCGGGCGGTCAAGCTGCAGAGCGGCTATCTCTACCACTACGCCTTCGCGATGCTGATCGGCGTTACGGCCTTCGTGACCTGGTATCTGTTCAGCCGGCTGGGGGGATGATGATCGGCTGGCCGCTCGTCTCGACGATCATCTTCCTGCCGCTGGCCGGCATCGCCTTCATCCTCCTGATTCGGGGCGAGGAGGCGACGGTGGCGCGCAACGCCCGCGCCGTCGCGCTGTTCACCTCGCTCATCACCTTCGCGCTTTCGCTCCTGCTCTGGGGCCTGTTCGATCCCGACACCGCCGACTACCAGTTCGTCGAGCGCATCCCCTGGGTGCCCGAGCACAACATCGGCTATCACGTCGGCATCGATGGCATCTCGATCTTCTTCGTCATCCTGACGGCGCTCTTAACGCCGATCTGCGTGCTGTCGAGCTGGGAGGCGATCAAGACGCGCGTGCGCGAGTACATGATCGTGTTCCTTGCCATGGAGACGCTCGTCGTCGGCGCCTTCTGCGCCCTCGACTTTATCCCCTTCTTCATCTTCTTCGAGGGCATGCTGATCCCGATGTTCCTCATCATCGGGGTGTGGGGCGGGCCGCGGCGCGTCTATGCGGCGTTCAAGTTCTTCCTCTACACGCTGCTTGGCTCCGTGTTCTTCCTGCTTGGCATCCTGGCGATCTATTTGGAGGTGGGAACGACCGACATCCCGACGGTCGCGGCCCACGATTTCGCGCCCGAGGTGCAGATTTGGCTGTGGCTCGCGTGTTTCGCCTCCTTCGCGGTCAAGATCCCGATGTGGCCGTTGCACACCTGGCTGCCCGATGCCCACGTCGAGGCGCCGACCGCCGGGTCGGTCATCCTGGCGGGCGTCCTGCTCAAGCTCGGCGGCTACGGATTCTTGCGCTTTTCCTTACCCATGTTCCCGGATGCGTCGGTGTTCTTCACGCCGCTCATCTACACGCTGTCGATCGTCGCCGTGATCTACACCTCCTTCGTCGCCCTCATGCAGGACGACATGAAGAAGCTCATCGCCTACTCCTCGGTCGCACACATGGGCTTCGTCACCATCGGCCTGTTCACGGCGACAAGGCAGGGGATCGAGGGCGGCATCTTCCAGATGCTCTCCCACGGCATCGTCTCGGCCGCGCTGTTCCTCATCGCCGGCGTCGTCTACGACCGCATGCACAGTCGGCTGATCGAGACCTACGGCGGGCTGGTGCAGCGCATGCCGGTCTATGCCGCCGTGTTCATGGTGGTCATGCTGGCCTCGGTCGGCCTCCCCGGAACGAGTGGGTTCGTCGGCGAGTTCCTCGTCTTCGTCGGTGCGTTCCAGGACAACACCTGGGTCGCCGGCCTCGCCATGACGGGCGTCATCCTGGGCGCGGCGTACATGCTGTGGCTTTACCGTCGGGTGATCTTCGGCGCGCTCACCAAGGAATCGTTGCGGCACATTGCCGATTTGAGCCCGCGCGAGATGGCCCTGTTCGCCCCCCTCGTTGCGCTCGCGATCTTCATGGGCGTCTATCCGTTCCCCTTCCTCGATGCGCTGCACGCCTCGGTGGCGCCCCTCGTCGAGCAGGCGGCGCTGGCGCGCGATCCCGGCGCGCTTCCGGCGATGGCGACCCTGATGGCGGGTCATTAGGGAAGGGGCATGGACTCTCTCGCCTTCTCCGACCTCGCACCGGCGCTGCCCGAGATCGTGCTCGCGGGCGCCGCGATCGCGCTCCTGATGGCGGGCGTGTTCACCAGCGCGCGCTCGGGCCGCCTCATCGCCTGGCTCGCCGTGGCCGCGCTCGCGGTGGCCTTCGGCCTCGTGCTCGGTACGGGCGCGGAGCGCGCGACCGCTTTCTACGGCATGTACGTGACCGATCTGTTCGCCGTGTTCATGAAGGCGCTGCTCTTGGCCGGCGCGGCGGCGACGCTCGCCATGTCGCTCGGCTACCTGCGCAGTCAGTCGATGGAGCTCTTCGAGTACCCCGTGCTCATCCTGTTCGCAGCCGTGGGCATGCTTATGATGGTGTCCGCGAACGATCTGATCGCGCTCTACGTGGGCCTCGAGCTGCAGAGCCTGTCGCTCTACGTGGTGGCGGCGTTCAAGCGCGACACGGTGCGTTCGAGCGAGGCCGGGCTCAAGTATTTCGTCCTGGGCGCGCTGTCCTCGGGCATGCTGCTCTACGGCGCTTCGCTCCTCTACGGCTTCACCGGAACCACGGCCTTCGAGGGGCTGGCCCAGGCCCTCGTGCAAGACGGCGAACATCCCGTGGCCATCCTGATCGGCATGGTGTTCGTCATGGCGGGGCTTGCGTTCAAGGTCTCGGCCGTGCCGTTCCATATGTGGACGCCGGACGTGTACGAGGGCGCACCCACCCCGGTCACGGCGTTCTTCGCTGCGGCACCCAAGATCGCGGCCGTTGGCATGCTGCTCCGGGTGCTGACCGGGCCGTTTCAGGACCTCGTCGGCGACTGGCAGCAGATCGTGTTCGCGCTCGCGGTGCTCTCCATGGCGCTCGGCGCTTTCGCCGCGATCGGCCAGACCAATATCAAACGGCTCATGGCCTACAGCTCGATCGGCCACATCGGCTACGCGCTCGTCGGCCTCGCGGCGGGCACCGAGCAGGGCGTGCGCGGCGTCATGGTCTATATGGCCATCTACATGGTCATGACCGTCGGCGCCTTCGGCTGCATTCTCGCCATGCGTCAGAAGGGCCGCATGGTCGAGGGCATCTACGACCTCGCCGGGCTGTCGAAGACCAACCCGTTCCTGGCGCTCTGCCTTGCGATCTTCATGTTTTCGATGGCCGGCATCCCGCCGCTCGCGGGCTTCTTCGGCAAGCTTTATGTGTTCTTGGCGGCGATCGAGGCGCGGCTCTTTGTCCTCGCCGTCATCGGCGTCATCACGAGCGTGGTGGGGGCCTATTATTACATCCGGATCGTCAAGGTGATGTATTTCGATGCGCCGGCCGAGGCCTTCGACCGGCCGCTGGGGCGCGAACTCGCCGTGGTGCTCGGCGCATCCGCGATCTTCACCGCGTTCTTCTTCGCCTACCCGACACCGATCCTCGCCGGAGCCGAAGCGGCGGCGCAGGCGCTCTTTCCTTGAGCGGCGTGTGACCCTCGCACTGCCGCCCGGCATTCGGCTGATCGCGTTCGAGCGGGTCGAGAGCACGAACGACGAGGCGCGCCGACTCGCGCAAGCCGGGGAGCCCGCGGGGGCGCTCGTGTGGGCCCAGAGCCAAACCCAAGGCCGCGGCCGGCTCGGCCGCTCCTGGCAATCGCCCCCGGGCAATCTCTATCTCTCGCTGCTGCGCCGGCCCGCCTGCGCGGCCGCGCGGGGAGCCGAACTCTCCTTCGTCGCGTCTGTGGCGACCTGCCGCGCGCTCGAGCGGCTCATTCCCGGCGCCGGTTTCCAATGCAAATGGCCGAACGACGTGCTCCTGGGCCGGCGCAAGCTCGCCGGCATCCTGCTCGAATCCGAAAGCCGCTCCGAGGGCGCGATCGACTGGTTAATCGTAGGCGTGGGCGTCAACGTCGCAAGTCACCCGAAGGTGTGCGATTCAGACGCTCAGCCCGCGACCAGCCTAGCGGCGCTGGGCCTTAACCCGCCAGCGCTCGAAGCGCTGATCGAGGGCTTTGCCGGGGCCTACGTCGAGGCGGAGCGGCAGTGGCTCGACCAAGGCTTCGCCCCGGTGCGTGCCGCATGGCTTGAGCGCGCAGCGGGCGTGGGCGAGAGCGTCGAGGTCACGCTGGCCGGGGAGCGCATTGCGGGAATCTTCCGCGATTTGACGGCCGGGGGAGAGCTCGTTGTAAGCTTGCCCGACGGCGGCACACGCTGCCTCGCCGCGGGCGAGGTGCGCCTTGTGCGCAGGCGCGGAGACTGGGGCCATGCTGCTCGCGGTTGACCAGGGCAACACGAACACCGTGTTCGCGGTGTTCGAGGGCGAGGCGCTGAAGGCGCAGTGGCGCATCGCCACCGACGCCCGGCGCACGGCCGAGGAGTACGTGGCCTGGTTGTCGCAGCTCATGGCCATCGACGGCCTGGGGTTCGGCGATCTCCACTCCGTGATCGTCAGCACGGTGGTTCCCCAAGGCTTGCGCGCGCTCGATGAATTGTGCCGCCGCTATGCCCGAGCCGAGCCGCTCATCGTCTCGCCGGCCCTCGACCTCGGCATTCGGATTGCCGTGCCTCGGCCCGAGGAGGTGGGAGCCGACCGCCTCGTCAACGCCGTGGCCGCCGCCGCGCGCTACGACGGGGCGCTCATCCTCGTCGATTTCGGCACGGCGACGACCTTCGACGCGATCGGCCAGGGCGGCGTCTACGAAGGCGGCGTGATCGCGCCCGGCATCAATCTCTCGCTGGAGGCGCTGCACGGCGCGGCGGCGATGTTGCCGCGGGTTGCGGTGGAGAGGCCGAAGCGGGTCATCGGCACCGGCACGGTGTCGGCCATGCAGAGCGGAGTCTACTGGGGCTACGTTGGCCTGATCGAGGGGATCGTCGCGCGCATGAAGGACGAGATGTGCCGCCCGGTGACCGTGATCGCGACCGGCGGGCTTGCGCCGCTGTTCGCCCGCGCGACCTCGGCGATCGACCATCTCGACCAAGACCTCACGATCTTCGGCTTGCTCGAGATCCACCGGCGCAATCGCCCGGACGCGGCATGACGTTGAGCCCCGACGCGCTCCACTTCGTTCCGCTCGGCGGCTGCGGCGAGATCGGCATGAACCTCAATCTCTACGCCTGCCGGGGCAAGTGGCTGATGGTCGATCTCGGCGTCACCTTCGGCGACGAGCGCACGCCCGGCGCCGACTTGATCATGGCCGATCCGCGCTTCATCGAGGAGCGCTCGCGCGACCTGCTCGGCATCGTGCTGACCCACGCGCACGAAGATCATTTGGGCGCCGTGGCCCACCTGTGGCCGCGCCTGCGCGCGCCGGTCTACGCCACGCCGTTCACCGCCGCAGTGCTGCGCGCCAAGCTGCGCGAAGTGGGCCTTGCGGACGAGGTGCCTTTGCGCGAGATCCCGTTGAGCGGGAGCTTCGAGCTCGGACCCTTCGGCCTGCGCTACCTCACCGTCACGCACTCGATCCCCGAGCCCAACGCGCTCGCGCTCACGACGCCGTTTGGCACCGTGCTCCATACCGGCGACTGGAAGCTCGATCCGGAGCCGCTCGTGGGCGGGCGCGTGGATCGTTCGGCTTTTAAGGCGCTGGGCGATGATGGGGTGCTCGCGCTCGTCTGCGATTCGACCAACGTGTTCGCGCCGGGCACCTCCGGATCGGAGGCCGCCGTGCGCGTGAGCCTCGCGCAGCTCGTTGCGGGTTGCGCGGGCCGGGTCTTCGTCACCTTGTTCGCCTCGAACATCGCCCGTCTCGAGTCGGTGGTCGAGGCCGCGCGGTCGAACCGGCGGGCGGTCGCGGCGCTTGGCCGCTCGCTCGCCCGTTACATGGAGGCCGCCCAGGCCGCCGGATATCTGCGCGACCTCGAACCGTTCCTGTCCGAGGAGGAGGCGCAGCGGCTTCCGGCCGAGCGCGTGCTCTACGCGCTCACCGGTTGCCAGGGCGAGCCCAACGCGGCGCTCTCGCGCATCGTGGACGGCGGCCATCCCTTCCTGCGCTTCGGACCCGGCGACACCGTGATCTTCTCCTCGAAGATCATCCCCGGCAACGAGCGCGCCATCGGCCGAGTGCACAATGCGCTCGTGCGCCAGGGCGTCCGGGTGCTCAGCGAGCGCGACCACTTCGTGCACGTCTCCGGCCACCCCAATCGCGACGAGCTGGCCGAGATGTATCGGTGGATCCGGCCCCGCATCGCCGTGCCCGTGCACGGCGAAACGCGCCACCTCGCCGAACACGGCGAGCTCGCCGCCTCGCTCCAGGTGCCGGACGTCAAGGTCATCGAGAACGGCGAGGTGCTGCGTCTCGCGCCCGGACCGGCGGAGGTCGTCGACAGGGTTCCAACCGGCCGGCTGCTGCTCGACGGCACGGCGTTGATCGAAGGCGAGAGCCCTTTGTTCAAGACGCGCCGGCGCATGCTCTACCACGGCGTGGTGCTGCTCACCCTGGTGCTCGATGATCGTGGCCGGCTGCTCGCGCCGCCGCGGCTCTCGGCCCCGGGGCTGGGCAACGGCGGGGCCGACCTTGAGCAAGCGATTGGGGCCGTGGAGGACGCACTCGAGTCGCTGACGCGAGCCGAGCGGGTGGACGATAAGGCCGTGCACGAAGCCGCCCGTCTCGCGCTGCGCCGGCACTACGCGGCCCGCACTGGCAAGCGCCCGTTGATCGAGGTGCAGGTGGTACGGGCGTGACCATGCATCGGGCACTGCGCGGGCTCACGCTTCTCGCTCTGGCTTGGTTCATGCCAGTAGCCGCCTCGGCGAGCGAGCTACCGGCCGAGCTCGTCGCGCGCATCGAACGGGCGGCCGGGGAGGGGCAGCGATCGAGCGCCGGCACCGGCCCCGTGTCCGACCCCTGGCTCAACGCCGTCGTCATCGAGGAGGTCGCGCAGCGGCCGGCTCTGCTCGAGGCCGTGCTGGCCCGTGCGGGCGCGGCGCATCCGGCCGCCGAGGAGGCCCTCCGGGGCGAGGTCGCGGCGACGTTTCCGGGTCTCGTGGCCGAAGCGGGCGAGGGCGGGCCGGCGGAGATCGAGGCGAGATCGCTCGCCTTCCAGCCCAAGGTGATTCCCGGCGTGCCGGCGCCCTTCGCGCGCCCGCCCGAATGGCCGGTCCTACCGGAAGAAGGCGGCGCCGACGGCTACGCGGACGACGACCCGCTGCGTCCCATCAATAGCGTGTTCTTCTATGTCAACGGCACCATCGACTTTCTCTTGTTCGAGCCCATCGCGCGCGCCTACCGCTTCGCCATGCCGGATCCCGCGAAGCCCCATATCCGACAGGCGTTCGCCAACCTCGCCATGCCGGTCGTGTTCGGCAACGATCTTCTGCAACTGGAGTTCGAACGGGCGGGCATCGCGCTCGGCCGCTTCGCGATCAACAGCACGCTCGGCCTTGCCGGCCTGTTCGACGTCGCGGCCGAGTTGGGCCTGCCGCCGCACCGCGCGGATTTCGGCCAGACGCTTCATCGCTGGGGCGTGGGGCACGGCATCTACCTCGTGCTGCCGCTCTTCGGTTCGACAAACCTGCGCGATGCGGTCGGGTTCGGGGTCG
>CAZVZP010000023.1:14501-14834 GCA_964631625.1 uncultured Hyphomicrobiales bacterium
GCTCGAAGACTTTGAATACGTCGCACTGGCGCTGGGCGAGGGCCTCGTCGTGCGCGAGCATCTGCTCGACCCCACCGACTTCATCACCGACTACGCCGAGAATCACTACGAGGCCGTACGCGCCTGGAGCTGGCAGCAACGCCAGCGCGAGCTCGTCGTGAGCTGCCCGGATCCGCTCGTGCTCGGCGTGTGCCCGGCGGCGCCTTGATGGCGCAGGGCCACGGGCTATGTTAGGAGCCGCGCGCGCCGCCTCGAGGGAGACAGAGAATGATCGGGCGTCTCAATCACGTGGCCATCGCCGTGCCCGATATCGCGGCGGCGGCGGCGCAGTAT
>CAZVZP010000023.1:14844-21197 GCA_964631625.1 uncultured Hyphomicrobiales bacterium
GGTGTCGGCGGCCGTGCCCCAGCCGGAGCACGGCGTCACGACGGCCTTCGTCGAGCTCTCGAACGCCAAGATCGAGCTGCTCGAGCCGCTGGGGCCCGGCTCGCCGATTGCGAATTTTCTGGCGCGCAACCCGGCCGGGGGCGTCCATCACCTGTGCTACGAGGTCGATGACATCCGAGCCGCGCGCGAGCGCCTCAAGGCCTCGGGCGCGCGCGTGCTGGGCGACGGCGAGCCCCGGATCGGCGCCCACGGCAAGCCGGTTTTGTTTCTCGATCCCAAGGACTTCGCGGGCACGTTGATCGAGCTCGAGGAGACCTGATCGGATGACGGCCGTCACGATCGTCCTCGTCTTCGTCCTCGTCTGGTGGCTCGTGTTCTTCATGGTGCTGCCGTACGGCAACCGGCCCGCGGCGCCATCCGAGCTGCCGGCGGGCGCGGTCGAGAGCGCGCCGGCGCGGCCGCGGCTCTGGCTCAAGGCCGCGATCACGACCGGGGTCGCCGCGGCGCTGACCGCGCTCATTGTCGTGATCGTGCAGTCGCGCTTCGTTGACTTCCTCGAGATGTCCGAGCAACCGTGACGAGCTATTGCGATGTCGCGCCCGGCGATCCCTGGCACGGGCCCTACCACGATCATGAATACGGCTTTCCGCTCGCGGACGACAATGCGTTGTTCGAACGGCTCGTGCTCGAGATCAACCAGGCCGGCCTGTCCTGGCTCACGGTGCTCAAGAAGCGCACGGCGTTCCGCGAGGCCTACGACGGATTCGACGTCGCTCGCGTCGCCCGCTACGGTGTGCGCGAGCGGCGGCGCCTGCTGGGCGATCCCGGCATCATCCGCAATCGCCTCAAGATCAACGCCGCGATCGAGAACGCGCGCCGCATCGCGGCCCTGCAGGACGAGTTCGGATCGTTCGCGGCCTGGCTGGATGCGCAGGTGCGGCGCTCGAAGCCCGAGTGGGTCAGCCTATTCCGCTCGAGTTTCGTGTTCACCGGGGCCGAGATCGTGAACGAGTTCCTCATGAGCACCGGCTATCTGCCGGGCGCCCATAGCGCAAGCTGCCCCGTCACCTCGCGGATCGCCCGGCTTAAGCCGCCGTGGCTGCGCGCCGAGGGGAGCGCTCGAAAAAATAGAGCAAGGCATGGCCTTGCTCTTGGATGATCACTGCGTCTTCGTTCTTTGCGGGCCGCTTCGCGGCGACCCTTGCTTTCGCAATCGCCTCGGCGACCGCGGCACTGGCCCTCCCTGCCTTTGGGCCTCGAACGCACCCCCTGGGCCTTCTTGGAGCGCGTTGGTAGGGGCTCTTCGGCCTCTCGTCACCAGGGAAACGGGTCCCCAGGTTGGAAAAATTCTTAACCCAGAAGGTGTAAATCCTTGGCCATGCGGCTCTCTCTGGTGGCGGCTGGCGCCCTCCTGATCTTGGCCTTCGCCCGCCTCGCCGCGGCCGACGCCCTGCTGATCGTCGAGCCTGGGGCGTGCGACTATCTCACGGCCCATGAGCCGGCGCCCGACGTGGCCTATGCGCCGGACCGGGACGCGTTCGGCAATCCGCTGCCGCCGGCCGAGGTCGATCCGCAGGCACGGCTCGATCTGCCCGAGGACTATTGGCTCCGCGTGTTCGTGCCGCTGAATCAGGCGATCGACATTCCCGCCGGCTCCAATCTCGAGCCCGTGGCCCAATCGGAAATCGATATCGGCGTCGTGCGCATCAAGGACGGCGAGCTTTTCTTCGACGGCCGGCGCCTGAGCTCGCAGGAGCAGAACGCGATCGCCGCCGAGTGCCGACGTCGCCTGGATGAGTCCGCGTCCGCGCCGACCGCGCCCTGATCGTCCGCCGCCGAACGTCCCCCGCCGTTGCCACGGCGCACACCTTCGGGCATAAGTCTTAGCCCGAAGATCGTTCTGCCCGAGTGAAGGGCCCGCGATGCGCCTGTCGCAATACTTCCTGCCGCTGCTGCGCGAGAATCCGAGCGAGGCGCAGATTCCGTCGCACCGCCTCATGCTGCGCGCGGGCATGATCCGGCAGTCGAGCGCCGGCATTTATTCCTGGCTGCCGCTGGGCCTGCGCGTGCTCAAGCGGGTCGAGCAGATCGTGCGCGAGGAGATGGATGCGGCCGGCTGCCAGGAAATCCTCATGCCCGCGATCCAGCCGGCGGATCTGTGGCGCGAGACCGGCCGCTACGAGCAATACGGCAAGGAGATGCTGCGCATCAAGGACCGCCACGAACGGGATATGCTGTTCGGTCCGACGCACGAGGAGCTTGTCACCGACATCTTCCGCCACAGCATCAAGAGCTACCGAGATCTGCCGAAGAATCTCTACCAGATCCAGTGGAAGTTCCGGGACGAGGTGCGCCCCCGCTTCGGGATCATGCGCGGCCGCGAATTCTACATGAAGGACAACTACTCCTTCGACCTCGATTATGCCGGTGCGAAGCGCTCCTACGACAACATGTACCGGGCCTATCTCAAGACCTTCGCGCGCATGGACCTGGTGACCGTGCCCACACAGGCCGAAAGCGGCCCCATCGGCGGTGACATGAGCCACGAGTTTCACGTCATCGCCGAGACCGGCGAGAGCGAGGTCTGGTACGACGGCCGTTTCGAGGATTTTCGCGCGGCGCTGGCCGAGGGGAAGGCCGATATCGTCAGCCTCCAGACGCTCTACGGCGCCTCCGACGACAAGCACGATCCCCAGACCTGCCCGGTGCCGCCCGAGCGCCTCAAGCACGCCCGCGGCATCGAGGTGGGCCACGTGTTCTATTTCGGCACCAAGTATTCGAAGGCCATGGGCGCGACCGTGACGGGCCCCAACGGGGAATCTGTCGCGGTCGAGATGGGCTCGTACGGCATCGGGGTCTCCCGCCTCGTCGGCGCCATCATCGAGGCGTGGCACGACGAGGACGGCATCATCTGGCCCGAGAGCGTGGCGCCCTTCCGGGTCGGACTCCTCAATCTCAAGGCGGGCGATGCGGCGTGCGCTCGGGGCGCGGAGTCGCTCTACGCGAGGCTTAAGGCAGCAGGGGTCGAGGTCCTCTACGACGAGCGCGAGGAGAGCCCGGGCGCCAAATTCGCCACGATGGATTTGATCGGTCTGCCCTGGCAGATCGTCGTGGGCCCGCGCGGGGTCAAGAGCGGCACGGTCGAACTCAAGCGCCGCGCCACCGGCGAGCGCGTCGAGCTCTCGCCCGAATCGGCGCTCGAGCGCCTTCTCTCCTAAACGATGTTCGCGCGTTTCGAGCGAATGATCGCGTTTCGCTATCTGCGGGCGAGGCGACAGGAGGGCTTCGTCTCGGTGATCGCCGCGTTCTCGCTCGTCGGGATTGCGCTCGGCGTCGCGACCTTGATCGTCGTGCTCGCGGTGATGAGCGGGTTTCGCCAGGAGCTGCTCGGACGCATTCTTGGTCTCAACGGCCACATCATGGTGTACGCCGCGGCCGAGGGGCTGCCCGACTACGGCGCGGTCGCCCAGCGCATCGCCGGGGTCGACGGGGTGGTGAGCGCAAGCCCGGTCATCGAAGGCCAGGTGATGGCGACGAGTTCGCACAGCGCACGGGGCGCCATCGTGCACGGGGTCGGCGCGGCCTACTTCGAGCAGCGGCCGCTCTTGCGCGACAACATCGTGGCCGGCGATCTGAACCGCTTCGGTGCGGGCGACGGCGTGGTCGTGGGACGCCGGCTTGCGGAGCGGCTCGGTCTTGAGGTGGGCGATGCGATCACCTTGATCTCGCCCGAGGGCACGTTTACGGCCTTCGGTCCCGTGCCCCGCATGCGCGGCTATCCGATCTTGGCACTCTTCGAGGTCGGCATGTTCGAATACGACAGCAGCTTCGTCTACATGCCCCTCGATCTCGCCCAGATCTATTTTCAGTTGGATGAGCGCGTCTCGGGCATCGAGGTCATGCTTCAGGACCCGGATCGGGCGCTCGTGCTCGCAGGGAGCGTGCTGGATGCGGCGGGCCCAGGCTTGCGTTCCGTCGATTGGCAGCAGGTCAATGCCCATTTCTTCAATGCGGTTGAGGTCGAGCGCAACGTCATGTTCGTGATTCTGACGCTGATCGTACTCGTCGCCGCGTTCAACATCATCAGCGGGCTGATCATGCTGGTGAAGGACAAGAGCCGCGACATTGCGATCCTGCGCACCATGGGCGCAACCCGCGGCGCGATCTTGCGCATCTTCTTCATGAACGGGGCGACCATCGGCCTCGTCGGCACGCTCGCGGGCCTGGGCCTCGGCGTCGGCTTCGCCGCCAACATCGACACGATCAAGGGCTGGCTCGAGGGCCTGACCGGGGCCGAGCTGTTCTCGGCCGAAATCTACTTCCTCGCCCACCTGCCCTCGCGCATCGTGCCGGGCGAGGTCATCAGCGTGGTGGCGCTGGCCCTCGTCCTGTCGTTCCTCGCGACGCTCTATCCGGCTTGGCGCGCGGCCCGGCTCGATCCGGTCGAGGCGCTCCGCTATGAGTGAGCCGGCGCCGGGCGCGGCGCTCGCGCTCGAGGGCATCACCCGCGTCTTCCGCCAGGGCGATGCCCGGATCGAGGCGCTCCAGGGCGCCAACCTCGCCCTCGTGCCGGGGGAGATCGTCGCCTTGACCGGCCCGTCCGGCTCCGGCAAGTCGACGCTGCTGCACATCGCGGGCCTCTTGGAGCGCCCGAGCGGGGGCGAGGTCTATCTCCACGGGCGGGCCTGCAGCCGCTTATCCGACCGCGAGCGCACGCTGCTTCGGCGCCGGAGCCTGGGCTTCGTCTATCAGTTCCACTACCTGCTGCCCGAGTTTTCGGCGCTCGAAAACGTGATGCTGCCGCAAATGATCGCGGGCGCCGGCAAGGCTGCGGCGCGGCAGCGGGCACGGGGCCTGCTCGAGAGCCTCGGCCTTGCGGCCCGGGAGAGCCACCGGCCGGCCCGGCTCTCGGGCGGCGAGCAGCAGCGGGTGGCGCTCGCCCGGGCCCTGGCCAACAAGCCGGCGGTGCTGCTGGCGGACGAGCCGACGGGCAATCTCGACGAGGCCACGGCAGAGGGCGTGATCGAGGCGCTCAGGCACCTGGTGCACGAAGCGGGCTTGGCCGCCCTCGTCGCCACGCACAATTTGGCGCTGGCGCGCCGGATGGATCGCTGGCTCGCCCTCGAAGGCGGCCGAATCGTCGCGTAACTTCGGTCCGGCGCCGCCCAGCGGCACGGCAGAACGCTTTGCGCGGGGCGCGCGCTGTGGAATGCTACCCCCGGTATCCATCCCGCGCAGTGCTCATGACCCACGCCCCGTTCGTTCATCTGCGTGTGCACTCGGCCTATTCGCTCTCGGAAGGGGCGATCAAGGTGGCCGATCTCGTGGCGCTCGCCGAGGCGCAGGCGATGCCGGCGCTGGCGATCACCGACACCGGCAATCTGTTCGGCGCAATGGAGTTTTCGCTCGCCTGTGCGGAGGCCGGGGTGCAGCCGGTCATCGGCACGTTGCTCGGCATCGCGCGCGAGGAGCAGAGCGGCTTGCGCCGGCCGCCGCCCGACCGCATCGCGTTGCTCGCGCAGGACGAAGCGGGCTACCGCAACCTGTGTGCGCTGTCCTCCAAGGGATTTCTCGAGACGGAGTCGGGGGAGCCCGCGCAGGTTTCACTCGACGCCCTCGAAGGGCGAACCGAGGGCCTTATCGCGCTCGCCGGCGCCCTCGACAGCCCGCTCGGCCGGCTGCTCGCCGATGGCCAGGACGCCGCGGCGCGCCAGGTGCTCGATCGGCTCGCCGCGCTGTTTCCCGGCCGGCTCTACGTCGAGTTGCAGCGTCACGGGCTCGAGGCCGAGGCACGCATCGAGGGGCGGCTCGTGCATCTGGCCGACGAGTGCGATCTGCCGCTGGTCGCGACCAACGACGTCTATTTTGCCGATGCGGCGATGGTTGAGGCGCACGACGCGCTGCTCTGCGTGGCCCATGGAACGGTGCTTGCGAATGAGGGTCGGCGGCGCGTCACCCCGGAGCACCGCTTCAAGTCGGCCCAGGACATGCGTGCCCTGTTCGCCGACTTGCCCGAGGCGGCAGACAATACTCTCGCGCTCGCCCGGCGCTGCGCCTTTCGCGTCGAGGGGGCGAAGCCCATGCTTCCGGCCTTCCCGACGGCACCGGGCGCGAGCGAGGCCGAGGCGCTTCGGGCGCTCGCCGAGGCAGGGCTCGAGGGGCGCCTTGCGGCGCGCGTCTATCGTCCGGACGAGGCGGCCGAGGCTCGCGCAGCGCGGGCCCGGCCTTACCGAGAGCGGCTGCGCTACGAGCTTTCGGTCATCATCGACATGCAGTTTCCGGGCTACTTCCTCCTCGTCGCCGATTTCATCCGCTGGGCCAAGGAGCGGAGCCTCCCGGTTGGCCCCCGCCGC
>CAZVZP010000024.1:0-4103 GCA_964631625.1 uncultured Hyphomicrobiales bacterium
AGAGCAGCTTTATCCGGTCGTTGGATCGCTGAAAGCGATTCCAACTGACCGGATACTGCTCTAGCAGCGCCTATTGCTTGAGAGCGAAGTGAAGGAGATAGACGCCGAAGTCGGCCGGCTTGAGCTTGGCGGTGCGCAACTTCTCGTTCGCCAGCGCCTGCTTGACGAGCAGATAATTTTCCACGTTCTCGGGCTTCACCTTGAAAATGCCGGGCGTCCCCTTGATCCTGGGGTAGTACGCCGGATCGAGCCTCTTCTCCTTCCTGGCGATGCGCTCGATCGCGCTCGCTTCCTCCACGCCCGGTGCCGCCTCCTCGGCCACCAGCGTCCAGTCGGTAACGCCGCCCGAGCCCTGATCGTTCAAAGCCTTGACCGCCTCGCGGCCCGAGCCTTCGGCCACGCCGATCCGATAGAGATTCTTGCCGAGGCCGACCTCGCCGCCCCACTCCGCAAGCGTCTTGCTCCGCGCCACGAAGATCACCGCCATGACCCCGAGCCCCGCCCTTCCGCCGCATTGACCCGGGACTCTATAGCACGGCGCGGCCACGCGGGACGGCGCTGCAGCGCACCATCGTTCGGGCCCGTGTATGACGCTCAGCGCGGCGCGATCGAGCGCCCGCGCTCACGCTATGGGCACCACCAGGACTGCAACGATGCCGAGATAGATCAGGATGCTCGTCACGTCCTGAATGATGGTCGCTACGGGACCCGAGCCGAAGGCCGGATCGACCCCGAGCTTCGAGAGACCCCAGGGAAACAACAACCCGATCAGGCTCGCGACCATACCGGCGGCGAGGAGCGCCGCAGCCACGGCGATGCTTAGACCGAGGTTGCCGAATACGGCCCAGACCAGGGCAAAGGCCACGAGCGCGAGCGCCGAGCCGATCAGCCCGCCGGTCGCAGCCTCGCTCCACACCGCGCGCAGGAAGCGCGGCCGCCCAAGCGAGAGGCCACGCACCGCGATGGCCTCGGTCTGCGTGCCGATGGCGTCCGCGAGATAGACGATCGCCGGAATGAAAAAGGCGATCCGCACGTCCGCGGCCAGCGCCCCTTCGAAGCGGGCCATCACGGCGGTGGCCACCATGCTGCCTCCGAGCCCCACGAGCAGCCATGGAATCCGCCGCAGGAAGCGCCGGATCGGCGAGTCCTCGAGGGCATGAATCGCGGTTGCGCTTTGGTGCAGAATGCCGACCAGGCGGTGCACGTCCTCCACGTGCTCGCGGTAGATCACGTCAAGAAGCGTGATCGCCGGGACACAGCCCAGGAGGCGCCCGGACTCGTCCGCAACCGGGACGGCCGCGAGGTGCCGCTCCCGGGCGAGCGCCGCGACGTGCTCCTGGTCCATCGCGGGGTGGACCGTGGGCCAGTCGGAGCGCATGAGCTCGCGCACGGGCAGCTCCTCACGCGCCGGCAAGAGCTGCGGCAACGGCACGGCCCCAAGAAAGCGCCCCTCCTCGTCAACGACACAGACGGGGTCAACGATGTCCTGACGCTCGGAGGTCAGTCGCCGCCGCACCGTCGCCACCGTGTCGTCCGCCATCACCCGGAGAATTTTCGCGACCATGAGGCGGCCGGCGGTCTCCGGCTCGTGGGTCGAGGCCCCCATTGGCATGTCGAGGGTCGTGCTCATCAAAGCCTCCCGCGGCCCAAGATGCTTCATCCGATCCGCTATGCACCGATGCTAACCGCTGCGGCCAACGCCACGCCAGACAATCGCTGTCCGAATCTCTTCGCCTCTCAAGAGCATGGGGTTATGATGGCTAATCGGCCGGCAAGCCGCATCAACGTCCGGCGTCGGTATCGTGGGCCGCGACGATCGGGTTGCGCCGCTGAAAACGAGGGAGAAGCTCCATGCCTGCAGAGTCGCCGGAGCAGCACAAACCGTTGAGCGCCTCCGAGGTGCGCCGGCTCGTGGGCGACATCCCGGACTCGCAGGTTCAGGCCATCCTCGCGACCGGCGCGACGCTCGAGGAGCTCGAGGAAGCGGTGGCCTGGGCGGGCGGCGAGAGCGACGTGCTGGGCGAACTCGAGCACCCGTTGACCGGAACGATCGCGCAGCTCTACGACATCCTGACGATCGACGAGGCGTTCGAGGGCGAGCGCGAGGCGTAATCGCGCGCGTGCTCCGCACGAGCCGCCGTGGCTTCGCCGACAAGAACGCAGCACGCCGGGCCCGGCCTCGGCACAGGGCCACGCGCCGGTCAAAATAACCGGGCCCTTGAGGCCGTTGGCGCTGGACCGGCCCCGCGCGGCCGGCAACCGCAGCCGGCAAACAGCCCGGGCCCCGGCTCTTCAGCAGCCGTTAACCCGGTTTGGCCAAGCTCGGAATCCTCGTTCTCGGGCGCCGGGATCGCATGATCTAATGGCGTCCTAAGGGAGCCCCGCAGGATGCGCCAGCGTGTTCTGCTCCTCGATGTGGCCTGCGCCGCGCTGCTCGCGCTCGTCGGCGCCGAGCCCTCGTTCGCCGCGAGCTTAAGCCAAACGCTGAAAGAGCTCGCCAACGAGCAAGGCGTCGTCATCAAGGGCATCGAGAAGACCAAGGGCGCCGCCGAGGCGCCGGAGGCACACGGCAGCGCGCGCGAGCGCCTCAAGGCCCTGCTCGCGGACTTCAACTATGTGGTGTTCAGCTCGACGAGCGGGGGGATCGAGGTAACGATCACCTCGGCGCGCCGCCCCTCCTCGGTGGCCCCGCTCTCGGAGCACGAAGTCGCCCACGCGGCGCAACCGGTGTACGAGCCCACGATCGCGAGCCTGCCGGTCGCGGGCGTGGGCGAGGCCGAGGAGGGCTCGATCGAGGTCCCGCCGATCGAAGACGCGGTGATCTCCTCCGACTTCGGCATGCGCGATCACCCGATCCTGCACCGCCGGATGATGCACGAGGGCGTCGATTTCGCGGCCGCGCAGGGCACGCCGGTTTACGCCGCGCAGAACGGAGTCGTGCAAGCCGCCGGCTGGGACGGCGGCTATGGCATGGCGGTGCGCATCGCCCACGATGGCAATCTCGAGACCGCCTACGGCCACCTCTCCCGATTCGCGGACGGCTTACGTCCCGGCCATCGCGTACGCGCCGGCGAACTCATCGGTTACGTCGGCTCCACCGGCCTCTCGACGGGCCCGCATCTCCACTTCGAGGTGCTCAAGGACGGTCAGCCGGTCGATCCCGACGGCGCGGATGCCGAGGCCGCATCGCTCGCCTCGCGCTGGCGGTCGGTCGCTCAATCCGGCGTCTTCTGATTAGCGGGCCTGGGCACGCAGACCGGGCAAGCGCGCATCCGAACGCGCGCTGTTACTGCGGCCCCACGTCGGGGTGCAGAACGACCCACTCCATGGCGAGCCGCTGGGCCTCGCTCAAATCGGCGGGCATGAGCACGCCCTCGAGCAAGGCGAGATTTTGGGCCGCGGACTGCTGCAGCGGCCCTTCGGGCTCGTAGATCGAGACGATGCGAAACCACATGTAGGATTTGACGCTGTCCTGGACCGTCCCCAGTCCGTTCTCGTACATGACCGCAAGGTTGTGCTGGGCCGTCGTCAGCCCCTGCTCGCCCGCCTTAACGAACCACCCGACCGCCTCGGCGTAATCCTGGGCGATGCCCTCGCCCACGAAATACATCTCGCCCAGCGCGCCCTGTGCCCCCGCGTGGCCCTGCTCGGCCGCCTTCCGGTACCACTCGGCTGCCGCCGCGAGATCGAGCGTCGTGCCCTGGCCGCTTTGCGCCAGGGAGCCAACGAGGAACTGAGCGTTCGCATCGCCGGCCTCGGCAGCGGGGAGCAGCTCCCGGAAGGCGGTGTCGTAGTCGCCCCGGGCATAGGCATCCCGCCCCGCCTGATAGTCGGCGAACGCCGGACCCGCCAAGGCGAGCACGAAGGCAAACGCGATCAGCGGCGCGATCCGCTTCATGGCCAACCACCCGTCGTCGATGGACCGGATGTCACGCTACCACCCCGACGGCGAGCGGGCTACCCGGCCACGCCCGCCATCCGCACGCGCGGCCGGGCGTGCCGCACCCCGGACGGGCATGGGCCCGTCATTGGCGGCACCGTATCCACCGCCCGAGTCCGTGCCTTGCTCCGTTGCGCGAAGCACCCATAAAGCGTGCACCGTG
>CAZVZP010000024.1:4113-9122 GCA_964631625.1 uncultured Hyphomicrobiales bacterium
ATAACACCACGTCGATTGGAGTTTGGAAGAAAAGCGGGAGGTTCTACGGCTGGGGACTGGGGGTCGGCAGCCGCTCCTGCACATTGGTCACGTACGGTGTCTCCTGCGCTTTGCGTATGCGCGAGCGCACCAGGCGCCACGCCGAACGCAGCACCGCCAATACTGCCAGGATCACGATGAGCCACCACAAGTACTTGCTCGATGCGATGTCCGCACCGTCGATGCTGCCCTCGGAATTCTCCGCGGTTTGCCGGTAAAGGCCGGATCCCTCGGCACTCTCGTTGTCAACGTCCACGGTGGAGCTTGCGGCCTCTTTGTTGCCGGCGACACCCCCGCTCCTAGCCATGGCGCCCGAACTTCCGGAGCCACCATCAGCGACCGCGTCGTTGCCGCCGCCAGCGGAGCCGCTGCCCCCACCACTCGAGCCCCCGCCGACATCCGTACCACCCGAACCACCGCCCGTGCCGCCAGCGCCGGCACTACCCTCACCCGAGCCGCCAGCGACATCCGTTCCGCCAGAATCGCCGCTCGATCCGCCGCCGCCCGCGCCACCACCGTCCGAGCCGCCGGCCAGGCCGCCGCCGCCCGAGTCGCCAGCGGATCCCCCGGTCGAACCTCCACCGCCGTTGGCGCCGCCACCGCCGCCTCCGGCCGTGTCGCCACCACCGGACGATCCGCCACTCCCAGCGTCCCAGCCACCACTTCTCCCACCGCCGGAGCCGCCCGAACCAGCGCCGGAGTCGTCAGCGGCAGGCACCGCGTCCCCGAGCACGTCGCCGACTTCATCGAAGGCGCCGTCCACGCGACCGCCGACTCCCACGACACCGCCGGCAATGATCGCGGCAATGCCGGCCAAGAGAATCCCATACTCGACCGCAGCGGCCGCACCGCAATCACGCAACAGCCGGCGTGGTAAACGCCGCAGCGCCGGTTCTCGAGCCTCGTGGTGCAGAGCCATGAGCCAAATCGCCTTCCCTAAGCCCAGATAATACCACAGTTTTCTGATCACGCCAGAAAATCGGTGGGGGTCGGCAAAAATAAAAAAATCATTCGTTCTATTTACTAGTTTGCCTGCTGCTTACGCGGCCCTTTCCTCTTCCGGCGGCACGGACGTGCGACGATCGGCCGCGGCGTGCAGTGCCATCGGGCAGTCCCCTGGGCCGCCGTGCGCGCGGCCGGGCTTGCGCCAGCAGCTCTCGAGCCAAACATGAACCATGGCCTGGCCTGCCGAGGGGCGCACGCGAGGCGCATGAATTCGGCACGGCAGCGGCCCCGGCGGTTGGGGCTTTGCACGGGGGCGATCGGCGTCGTGCCGAGATCGACGTCAGGAGTGGATGACGGCGGCTCCGGGTCGTTGTGCGGGAGGCGAAAATGGCGAGCGGGCGGCACCGTCGATATCGGCTGTGGTGGCTTCTCCCACCGCTCGCCCTCCTTGCCGTGGCGGCGCTCCTTCTGCAGACGAGCGGCCTCGTCGCGTTCGAGCGCTACCGCGGATTCTTCGCGCCGGTGTGGGGGCCGTCCCTCGACACCGTTTACTTCATCGAGCGAAATACCGCGGGATTCGTCATCGGGCCCGGTTGGGAGTTCTTCACGCCGCCAGCAACCTCGTTCGTGCTCAAGGATACAATCTCGCTCCACCGGCTCGACCTGGCCAGCGGGCGCACCACGCTGATCGAGCGGTGGAACGAGACCCCGGTCTTACGCCGTGCCACGGAGCAGTATCGTTCGCGCATCTTCAACGTGATGTCGGCCTCGATCGAGCTCGAAGGCGAGGGCGTGGCCTACGGTATCGAGATGGATATTCCGCGCGTGCCGAGCGCCGAGATCAACCGCTTGATCGGCCACTGGCCGCGCCCCGACGCCGCGCGCCCCGAATGGACGCGGACCTGGGCGGCGATTCCGGGATTCTCCGAGGACGTGCTTCGCGACGGCGTCGAGCTGATCACCATACCGGGGGAGGAAGGGTTCGGCGCGGCGATTCTCGCGGTCGGGAGCGGGGGCGATCATCGCGTGCTCGTGCACAACGAGCGGTTTCAAGCGCTCTTTCCCGACGGCGTTCCCCAAGGCCTCATCCGCGAGCGCTCGCGCCGAGAGTCGATCGAACGCAGCCGTGCGGTACGAAGCACCTCCGCAAATCTGGTCGGCCGCTTCATCCGCCAGGGCCTGAGCGACGCAGCGGCGCAGCTCGCCGCGAGCGAACGGATGGAGCAGCTAGGGTATTACCCCAGGTGCACCCGCCTCCTCGCCACACGCATCGACGAAGCGGAGCCGGGCGAGCCAGTGTTCGCGATCGTGCCGGAGGAATTCCGCGTCGGTCTCTTTCCCGATATCGCCCAGGCGATCGCGGTTCCGGGCCTCCCGGTCGAGAAGCATATGGGCCAATACATCGAGCACGACGACTTCGACACGAGCCGCCGGCTCAACGCCTGGCTCGATCACGGCCACGAGAGCTTCGCGGTGAGCCACGACGGACGGCTCTATCGCCTCGCCCTCAAGCACTCAAGGACCGGCCCGAGCGAGGGCGCCGGCGACTCTGCGCCCCGCGCGCAACCGATCGGCCGAGAATTCGAGCGATCCGCACGGGCGCGTGCGCCACAGGGCGGGGCCCGTTTGCGGAAGCAGAGCCCTTCGCTATCGTGCAGCCATGATCGACCAGGGCTCCCCACCCCGCGCCGCGCCGAGGCCGCCTCGCGTTCGCCGGTTGCGTCTCGCGGCGTTCGGGTTGGCGGGCATCGCCACGCTCCTGCTCGGCCTTTGGCTCGCGCGCCTCCCGCTCCTCGAATGGGCCGTGGTCCGCTCGCTAAACGCGCGCGACCTCGGCCCGGCTGCGGCCTCGCTCGTCCGGCTCGACCTCGCGGGCGCGGAACTCAACGACGTATCGTTCCGCCTGGGTTCGATCTCCCGAATCGTCATCGACTACGATCTCGCCGGCTTGCTGCGCGGACGCATCGAGCGGGCCGAGATCGCGGGCGCGCGACTCCAATTTCCCGCAGGCGAGCCAGGGCTGCGCATAGGACCCGAGAAACCAGACGAGGGGGCAAACGGCTTCGCCTCCTCCGAACCGCAACAGGCACAGCTCTTCGCGCTACCGGTCGAGCTTATCGTCATTCGCGATGCGAGCGCGGCCGTCGAGACGCCGCGCGGCCCGCTTCGCATTGGCTTCGACGGCCAGATCCGGCGCGATGCCGGATTCAGCGCCGAGCTCAACCTCGCGCTCGCGGCCGCGCCCGGAACCGTTTCGGGCCGCCTCGAGGTAGAGATCGATGCGGCGGGGCACATCGAGGGACGCTACACGATCGATGAGGGTCGGATCGAATCCGGCGCCGTGACCCTCAGCGGACTCGTGGGCCACGTCGCCTTCGCGGGCGCGCCGTGGACTCTCGATCGCCTCGAGGCCGCTCTCCGTTTCGATCAGCTTCTCGCCGAGCGGGCGCGGCTCGAGGCGGGCACCATCGATGCGCATTTCGCGCCCAAGGAGGGTCGGGCCGATCTCGTCGTCCGTGCGCCTGGCACCGATATCGCCGCACAGGTCACGAGCGCGGACTTCAACGCCGGGGCCGATTTCATGTTGCGCGGCACGCTCGCCGCCGACGTCATCGGCGCATTCCTCGAGTCCGGCAGCGCGCTCGACGGCTCGCTTCGTTTCGACATCGCCGGCCGAATGCCTCCCCTTGCCTCTCTGCCGCCGGGACCTGCGCAGGACCCGCGCCCCGGGTGGCGCGGATTCGCGCTCGAGGGCACCGTCGATCTGGCACTCACGCATTTCCTCCTTCCTCGGATGATCGAGGGCCGCGACGTTTCGGGTGCGCTGGCGCTCGAGGTCGATGAAGACAGCGCCTCTCTCACCCTCGCGGACGCGCTCACGGTTCATGCCCTCCACCTTGCGCCGGAGTTCGTGGCGCACGCGCCGTACCTCGAGGCGCTGGCCGCGCCATTCGATCTCGCGCTCGAGGCAGAGAAGGACATCCCGCTAATGCGCCTTGATCTCGGCGCAGACGCCCATGGCGCGACCCTCGCCACCCGCTTCGCCCTCGACGGACCCGAGGCCGAGGCGGCAGGTACGGCCAAGGCGACGCTCGCCTTCGACGACGCCTTGCTCGCCAGCCTCACTCGGGGCCGATACGGCGCCCCGCCGCCCGGCCGCGACCTTCCGGCGACGGGCCGCTTCGCGCTCGCAGCCGAGTCCCGGCTGCGCATCGGCGAGCGGCTGTCGGCAGAGGTGGTCCGCACGACTTTGTCGGGCCAGTTTCGCCTCGATCGAGCAGCGCTCGAACTAGCGCCGATCGAGGGCAGGTTCGAGGGACACGGGCTGAGCTTGGCGAAGAGCCTGACGCTCCCCGGTGCGACGACCCTCACGCTCGATGCCCGTGCCAGCAGGTTCACGCTCGAACGGCCTGGAGGCACCGTCATGGGCTCGCTCGGCTTTAAGCCTTTGGCTCTCGAAGGCGACATTGCACTTGCGGGGCGCCCGTCCCAAAGGGTGCAGATGGCGAGCGAGAGTGCGGTCATCGCCTTCGGGCCTCACGCGGCCAAACTCGATCTTGAGAACGGGCGCATCGCGCTTCCCGGCTACGGGGTGAGCGCCGATGGTATCGATGCGACGCTCGCTCTCGAGGGCGGGCGCGCGCGGCTCGAGGCAGGGGTGGCCGCCCTGCGCCACACCGCCGATCCGCCCCTGCTGGCCCCGCTCGGCGCGAGCCTTGAGGCTCGGGGCGACCGCGAACGTGTCGACTTCTCGATCCTCGTGCGCGACCCCGCGCAGCGGCTCGAGCTGACCATCAGCGGACACCACAGCCCGGCCGCGGGCGGCGGCGAGGCCTCGATTGCACTCGCGCCGCTCGAACTCGGCCCCGATGGCGCCGGGCTGTTTGCCCTCTCACCGGCGGCCGCGAGCCTCCTTGGGTCCGCGGACGGGTCCGTTGCCCTCGAGGGCCGCCACGAATGGGGCGCGCAGGCAGGCGTCACCGATCTGGCGCTGCACTTCGACGACGTCGCCCTAACGCACGAGA
>CAZVZP010000024.1:9132-14052 GCA_964631625.1 uncultured Hyphomicrobiales bacterium
CGGGCTCTCCCAACTCGAGGGCACGCTGCGCCTCGATGGCCTTGCGCCACCGACCACGCCGCCGGCGCAGCGCCTCGCGTTCACGCTCGAGCTGGCGAGGCTCGGACGCGTGCCGCTCGATGTCGCGTATCGAATCGAGCCGCAGGTTCTCGTGATCGAAGGGGCGCGGGCCGAGCTGCTGGGCGGCGCGATCACCACCGAGAATGCCCGCTACGATGCGGGCTTAGGCACCGGTCGGCTCGACCTCCAGTTGATGGATGTGGAACTCGCGGCGATCGCCGGTCTTATCGATCTCGAGGAGTTGCAGGGCAGCGGTCGGCTTCGGGGCATCATCCCCGTGCGCCTCGAGGGGAACCGGATCGCCATCGAGAAAGGCCGCCTCGATGCGGCCGAACCCGGCACGCTCCGGATCGCGAGCGACATCCTGCGCGAACAATTGACCGGGCGCGGCGACAGCGTCGAGCTGATGCTGAATGCGCTCGCGGATTTCCGCTACGAACGCCTGAGCATCGACATCGCCAAGCCCTTCGAGGGCGAAGGCTTCGTCCTGCTCCACATGGAAGGCGCCAATCCCGAGGTCCTGGAGGGTTACCCCTTCGTCTTCAACATTCGATTGAGCGCCGACTTCGATCGCCTGACGCGCGTGCTGCGCGAGGCCTTGGGCGTGGCCAGCCGCGCGCTCTCCTGGGGCGTCGGCCGGCGCGGTCCTTGAGGCCCCATTGGCGATCCCTTCTCCTCGGGCTATTCTCTTGCTCCGTCGGGAGCGAAGGAGAGAATGTGGCACAGCTCGGAAAGGCGATCCTCGGCGTGGCGCTTGCCGCCGGCATGGCGCTGGCGCTTGCGGCCTGCCAGCCTACGGTGAAGATCGAGGCGCCGAAGGAACCGATTACCATCAATCTCAACATCAAGCTCGAGGCCGATGTCCGCGTGCGGCTCGAGGAGCAAGCGAGGGAAGATGTCAGCACTCGGCCAATCTTCTGATCCAAGACGGGCGGCCCGCAGACGGTTCGCGATGCGCTGGGTGGCGCCGCTGTTGCTGGCCCTCGTGAGCGCGGCGGCGTTGCCCGGCGCGGCGTCGCTCGCCCAGGACCGCCCGCTCGACGCGCCCCGGGCCGCAGGCCTCGTGGCCGAGCGCTACGACGGCTACGCGGTGGTGCGCGAGTCGGGGGCTCCGGCCGATGTCCAGGCCCTCGTCGATCAGGTCAACGCCGAACGCCGCGCCCTCTACCAGGAGCGCGCCGCGGTCGAGGGCGCGCCGGTCGAGGAGGTCGGCAAGGTCTACGCGCGCCAAATCATGAGCGCCGCGCCGGCCGGGACCTGGTTCCTCGGCGAGGACGGCAACTGGGTTCAGAAATAGGCCTCGTCTCGCACGCGGATTGCCTCGCCCGGCGACACGGTCCCAACGTCGGGACGCGCTAGAGCAGCATCCGGTCAGTTGGAATCGCTTTCAGCGATCCAACGACCGGATAAAGCTGCTCTATCGTCTTTAAATCTAGAGCAATTTCATCCATTCAGATTGAACCGGACGGTTCAATCTGAGTGGATATTGCTCTAGCCGAGGCGGCGCCTTGGCGTGACGGGCGCCGGGCGCGCAACGACGGGAGCGCCGCCGGCAGGCGAGCCTCCAAGCGGCGTCGGCCGCAGACGCTCGTCGGTCATCCCGAGCCCCCCGCCCTACTCGCGCCGTGCCAGGCCGCATGAACTGAGGAGCGAAAAAAGAGGGCCGCCAGGCGGCCCTCCTTAATTTTCGTCTCGCCTCGACGCGTTACGGGAGAAGATCGATCTCCACGCGCCGGTTCTGAGGCTCCCGGACCCCATCCTCGGTCGGCAGCAGCGGATCCTCCTCGCCGCGCCACTGCACGCTCATCGCCGTCTCCGACACGCCGAAGAGTGCGAGCGCGGAGGCCGCGGTCTCCGCACGACGCTTCGAGAGATCCATGTTGTAGTCATCCGACCCGGACCGGTCCGCGTAGCCCGTGATCTGCACGACGCTGTAGGCCTGCGTGTCGATCTGCTGAACCGCCGTTGCAATCGCCTGGTTCCCCTCTGCCGTCAGCTGATCGCTGTCGAAATCGAAGAAGACGAAGAAGGTGAGCGGGATGGCCTCCGCGACCGGCTCCTCCTCGACGGGCGCTGGGATCGCCGCTTCGGCGGCCGCGATTGCCTCCATGAAGCCGTCACGGCAGCGCGCGATATCATCGGGCTGGAAGTTCTCCTCCTGCTCGTGGACCCAGCAGTCGAACATGACCTGGGCGCGCGCGGAATCCTCGGGCGCGGCCTCGGCCGCACCGGCATCCAACGCGGCGATCAAGCGGTCGCGCTCGCCCGCGAGCTCGTCCACGGTCTCGGCCGGCAGGCGGTCCGCCGATACCTCGAGCGGCGAAACATCGCCGCCTTCCGCCGCGGCTTGCGCGTTCTCGGCAAAGAGCTTGGCGGCGCCGAAATCCCACTCGCCGTTCTCGTGCTCGGCCAATTCGAGGTAGCCCCCGTGCAATGCGGCGCTGAACGCCGCCCCGCTCGGCTCGGCATCGCGCGCCGACTGGAGCGCCAACGGTCCGCAGCCCGCGAGCGCGGCCGCGGCCGCGACCGGCACCAAGAATTTCGTCCATCTCTTGAGGTCGAACGGCATGCGCGAGATCGTCATCGAGGCCCTCCCCTTGGCTCTTTGAAATATCTTCCGTGGAACCGGACGGTTGCGCAACTGCCATTCCGTGCATCCCTCGCGGCCCGCGCTCTCTCCCGCGAGGCGGAGTCGCGCCGGCGCCAAGCAGAATATTGGAATGAATGGATAATTCTCTGGCTCGCGCACCCCTCCAAAACCACGCCCGCGGCCCGCACTGCTCGGTCACGCGCCGTCACGGCGCCCAGACCCGTTGCTGGACTCCGTGTGGTGCGCGGCTGCCCCGGCCCCTATGATGCGGGCCGCGCGGACGCGGTGGTCCGTCGGTACTCGGGGAGGTTCGGGCCATGGGCGAGCGCGCCTACAAGTTCTGGGGCTGGGGTTATGCCGATGAGACCTTCAGCGCCGAGGAAGCTCGGGCGATTGCCCTGCGCGTGAGCGGCTTGACCGGCGTGCCGACGCGCGCCGCCATGGCTCCTCCCGCGCTTGAGGAGATCGCGCTCAAGACCCCGCGCCTCGCCCCGCCGCCGAGCCTTGGGCGCCTGTGCTCGTCCACCCCTTTCGACCGCGTGGCCCATTGCTACGGCAAGTCGTACCGCGATTACGTGCGCGCCTTCGCGCGCGATTTCGCCTGCGCGCCCGATCTCGTGGCCTACCCCGAGCGGGAGGCCGATGTCATCGCCCTGATCGACTGGGCGGGCGAAATCGGCGCCGCCGTCATTCCCTTCGGCGCCGGCTCGACCGTGGTGGGCGGCATCGAGGCCACCGTGGGCGATCGCTTCCGCGGCACGCTCACGCTCGATCTTCGGCGCATGAACAAGGTGCGCGAGATCGACGCCAAATCGCGCGCCGCGCGCATCGAGGCGGGCGCACTCGGCCCGGTACTCGAGCAGCAACTGCGCCCGGCCGGCTTCACGCTCCGCCACTTCCCGCAATCCTTCGCCTTCTCGACGCTCGGCGGCTGGATCGCGACCCGCTCGGGCGGGCATTTTGCGACGCTCTATACCCACATCGACGATTTCGTCGAGAGCCTGCGCGTGGTGACCCCGGCCGGCGTCCTCGAGACCCGGCGCCTTCCAGGCTCGGGCGCAGGCCCCAGCCCCGACCGCCTGTTCATCGGCTCGGAAGGGGCGCTCGGCGTCATCACCGAGGCGTGGATGCGCGTGCAGGCGCGCCCCGTGCACCGCGCTGCGAGCGCGCTCTGGTTCGACGACTTCGAGCGCGCCGTCGAGGCCCTGCGCTCGATCGCCCAGGCCGGGCTCTATCCGGCCAACTGCCGGCTCGTCGATGCCCGGGAGGCCGAGCTTGCCGGCGCCGGCGACGGCTCGGCGCATCTCGTGGTCCTGGCGTTCGAGTCGGGCGATCATCCGGTCGAGCCGTGGCTTGCACGCGCGCTCGAGTGCGCGCGCGATCAGGGCGGCCGGCCGGCGGAGGAAGGCACGAGCGACCCCGCGCATCTGTGGCGCGAGGCGTTCATCCGCGCGCCCTATCGGCGCGAGGCCTTGATCGCCCACGGCATGATGAACGACACCTTCGAGACCGCAACGACGTGGGATCGCTTCGCCGAGCTCTACGGCGCCGTCGAACGGGCGGTTGCGCGGGCGATCCGCGAGGCGACGGGCGCGGATGGTCATCTCACCTGCCGCTTCACCCACTGCTATCCCGACGGCCCCGCGCCGTATTTCACGTGGCATGCGGCGAGCGCGCCGGGCCGCGAGCTCGAGCAATGGCGCCTCATCAAGGGCGCGGCGTCCGACGCCTTGATCGCGAGCGGCGGCACGATCACGCATCACCACGCCGTCGGCCGCCATCATATGCCCTGGTACCGCCAGCAGCGCCCGGCGCTCTTCGGCAAAGCGCTCGAGGCGGCCAAGGCCGCGCTCGACCCGCGCGGCATCATGAATCCCGGCGTGCTCGTCTGACGAGGCGGCAGGCGGTCCGCTCAAGCGCCGAAGAAATAGGAAGCCTCGGATGCCTCGATCCGATCCCGACCTCTCCTACCTCTCCGCAACCGAGCTTGGGCGATTGATCCGCGCGAAGCAGATCTCGCCCCGCGAGGTCGTGGACAACGCGCTTTCCCGCATCGAGGAGGTCAACCCCAAGCTCAACGCGTTCTGCTTCGTTTACGCCGAAGAGGCGCGCGCCAAGGCGAAGGCGGCCGAGGCCGCCGTGCTTGCGGGCGACACCTTGGGCCCGCTGCACGGCGTGCCGATCGCCATCAAGGACCTGTTCGATTTCAAGCCGGGCTGGCCGGCCACGCTTGGCGGCGTCCGCGCGCTCCGGAACTTCGTCGTCGATGC
>CAZVZP010000024.1:14062-15926 GCA_964631625.1 uncultured Hyphomicrobiales bacterium
CACGCCCACCAAGGGCGGGCGTACGACCCTCGGCTCGAAGATCTTCGAGCACTGGGTGCCCGATGAAGACCCCCCGATCGTCGAGCGGTTGGAGCGCGCCGGGGCGATCCTGATCGGCAAGACCACCACGCCGGAGCTCGCCCATTCGAGCTTTACCCACAGCCCGCTGTGGGGTGTGACGCGCAACCCGTGGCGGCCCGAGCGGACGAGCGGCGGTTCCTCGGGCGGCTCCGCCGTGGCCGTGGCCACCGGCTGCGTGCCGCTCGCCGAGGGCACCGACGCGGGCGGCTCGGTGCGCATCCCGGCCGCGCTCAGTGGCTGCGTCGGCCTCAAGCCGAGCTTCGGCCGCATCCCGCTCGCCATCTTGCCCACCGCGTTCGAGTTCGTGCTGCACTTCGGCCCGCTCGCGCGCACGCTCGCCGATGCGGCCCTGTTCCTCGATGTCGCGCAGGGGCCCGACGATCGCGACCTCCTGTCGCTGCCCGGCCGAGTCGCGATCCCCGATCCGCTGCCGAGCGATCTTCGCGGCTTGCGTCTCGCCTTGAGCTGCGATCTCGGATTCTTCGCTCTCGATCCCGATGTCGAACGCAACACGCGGGAAGCGGCCTTGGCCTTGCGCGAGGCGGGCGCGACGGTCGAGGAGGTGAAACTTCCCTGGAAGCGCGACATCGTCGAGGCGCTGTTCGGGCGCCTGGCGGTGCTGTTCGCAGCCTGCTTCGCCGGCTACCTCAAGGAGTGGCGCGCCGCGATGACGCCGGCACTCGTTACGCTTATCGAAGACGGCATGGCCATGAGCGCCATGGACTACAAACGGCTCGAATTCGTGCAAACGAGCCAATGGGAGACCCTGCGCCGTCTGTTCGAGCGCTTCGATGCGCTGCTCTGTCCGACCATGGCGCTGCCCGCACCCGATGCGCTCGGCAACGACTTCCAGTTCTTCGAGGACGACGCCCAAGGGCGCTTCAAAGGGCTCGACATGACCTCGCCCTTCAACAACGTGAGCCCCTGCCCCGTGCTTTCGGTGCCCTCCGGTTTCACGCGCGAGGGGTTGCCGACGGCCTTGCAGATCGTGGGGCACCGCTACGACGAGGTGGCCGCACTCAGGATCGGCGCGGCGCTCGAGCGCCTTCGGCCTTGGGCCCAGCACCGCCCGCCGATCTGATTCCCGTCCGTCGTTTCAATTCGCAGCCGCCTCGGCGGTAAACGGTTTAACAACCTCTGGCACGCATATTGCGTGAGTGAATGACGTCACGATGCGCGATCGATTCCGTCGGCGCGCTCCGAGGTCGCTGAGTTAACCTTTTGTTAACTTTCAATATTTTTGGTCATATGGCTTGTCAATTCGTGCTCCGCATGGCACCATCGAATGCCCTGTTCGGGCACGACCTCGCACCGCGAAAACTTGCGGGCGAGCAGCGGGGCTTGCCAGACCGCTCGACCTCGGTCGGGGGATTACGAGATTGCAGCGCAACCGGCAAGAAGGGGCAGTCATGACGGCGCAGTTTTTTTTCGGGACCCTGGTCGCGAGGTTTGGCCTCGCGCTCGCTCTCTTGGCGTTCGCCGCGTCGGCTTGCGCGGCCTACGACTCCAATGAACCCTACGTGCGGGAAGTTCGGGGTGATTTCGTTTCGGTGGTCTGGCCTTGGGCCGACGCCGAGATCGCCCGCCGTGCGCGGGCCGTGGCAGAGAGCCAATGCCAGCAGTCCGATCGGCAGGTGGTCTTCCTCAACGTGACGCGCTTCGAGGACAACGGCTCCGCGCGCCGGTTGGCCTGGTACCGCTGCGCCGATCCGCTCCACATCTGACGCGAGGCGGGCGGTCCGCTCCCAGCCACGGCGCGCTCCCGCGCCGGCCTGCGCCTTTG
>CAZVZP010000024.1:15936-21139 GCA_964631625.1 uncultured Hyphomicrobiales bacterium
CGGCTAGACTCTTCGGCTGATCACCGCGCTCTACTCCGCGCGGATCGCGAGGGGGTCCGAACCGATGGCCGTGACGCTAACCAGCACGCCGCGCCAGGACGGCTTCCGCATGCCGGGCGAGTTCGAGCCGCACGCCCAGTGCTGGATGCTGTGGCCCGAGCGCGGCGATGTGTGGCGCTTGGGCGCCAAGCCGGCGCAGAAGGTCTTCGTCGAGGTGGCCAAGGCCATTGCCGAGGGCGAGCCCTTAACGGTCGGCGCCTCGCCGCGGCAGTACGCCAATGCCCGCCGCGTGCTCCCGGATCCCATCCGGGTCGTCGAGATCGAGAACGACGATGCCTGGATGCGCGACACCGGGCCGACGTTCGTCGTCAACGGCTCGAGCCAAGTGCGCGGCATCGACTGGGAGTTCAACGCTTGGGGCGGGCTTGACGGCGGCCTCTACTTTCCCTGGGATCAGGACAGGCTCGTCGCGCGCAAGGTGATCGAGATCGAGCGGTTCGATCGCTACGAAGCCCCGCTGGTGCTTGAGGGCGGCTCGATCCATGTGGACGGCGAGGGCACGCTGCTCACCACGGAAGAGTGCCTGCTCAATCCCAACCGCAATCCCCGTTGTACGAAGAGCCAGATCGAAAATATGCTCATCGACTATCTCAATCTCGAGAGAATTATTTGGCTGCCGCGGGGCGTCCATCTCGATGAGACATCCGGCCATATCGACGAGCTCGCCTGCTTCGTGCGGCCCGGCGTCGTGGCGCTGACCTGGACCGACGATAAGAGCGATCCGCAGCACGAGATCTCGGCCGAGGCCTACGACATCCTGCGCAACAGCACCGATGCCAAGGGCCGGCCGCTCGAAGTCCACAAGCTCCATCAACCGGACCCGGTCATCATCCGGGAAGACGAGGCGGGCGGCATCGACCTCGCGCAGGGCTCCTTTCCGCGCACCGCGGGAACCCGGCTCGCCGCCTCTTACGTCAACCACTACGCCGGCAACGGCATCGTGGTGATGCCCTTCTTCGGCGGACGTCACGACGAGCCCGCGCGTGCAAAACTGGCCGAGCTCTGTCCCGGGCGCAAGGTCATCCCGGTGACGGGCGCTCGCGAGATCGCGCTCGGCGGCGGCAACATCCACTGCATCACGCAACAGCAGCCATTGGGCCGCAGGGGCCCTTGACCCCGTGCGCGTCGTGCTTGCGCTTGGGGGCAACGCGCTGATCAAGCGCGGCGAGCCGCTCGAGGCCGAGGTGCAACGGCGCAACGTGCGGGTGGCCGCGCAAGCGGTGAGCGAGGTGGCGCGCGAGCACGAGGTGGTCGTGAGCCACGGCAACGGGCCGCAGGTCGGGCTGCTGGCGCTCGAGGCCGAGGCCTACCGGAAGGTCAAGCCCTATCCCCTCGATGTGCTCGGCGCCGAAAGCGAAGGCATGATCGGCTACCTGATCGAGCAGGAGCTGATGGTGCAGCTGCCCGGCCGGGCCATCGCGACGCTGCTCACCCAGGTCGAGGTCGCAGCCGATGATCCGGCCTTCAAGCAGCCGAGCAAGCCGATCGGTCCGCTCTATCCGGCGGCCGAGGCCGGACGGCTCGAGCGCGAGCGCGGCTGGCGCCTGGCCGTTGAGGGCGCGCACTGCCGCCGCGTCGTGCCCTCGCCCGAGCCCTTGCGCATCCTCGAGATCAACGCGATTCGCCTGCTGGTCGACGCGGGCGTCGTCGTCATCTGCGCCGGGGGCGGCGGCATCCCCGTGGCGATCGAGGAGGACGGGGCGATCCGGGGCCTCGAGGGCGTGATCGATAAGGATCTCGCCTCGGCGCTGCTGGCGCGCGAGCTTAAGGCCGATGCGCTCGTGATGCTGACCGACGTCGAGGCGGTGTACGACGGCTGGGGCACGGCGCAGGCGCGCCCGATCGCGCGCACCACACCCGCGGCGCTCCGCGCCAAGGCGTTTGCGCCGGGCTCGATGGGGCCGAAGGTCGAAGCGGCCTGCCGATTCGTCGAAGCGGGCGGGCATTTCGCCGCGATCGGCACCCTCGCCGCGGCGCCGGCGATCGTGAGGCAGGAGGCGGGCACGATCGTCCTGCCCGAGCGCGCGTGAAGATCGGGCGGCGGCGCAGGGCGTGGCGCCGGGCACGCCGGGGAGCATCCCGACAACGGGCAGGGACAATTTGCCGCGGCCCGATGAGGGCGCGGCGAGGCTAGCGATCCGCGCCTGTTCTTGCTAATTTCACCGCCCACGGAGAGAGCCCTGCCAAGGGCATTCGGCGCCATGGACACCAGAATCGACGAGGCCGGTGAATCGGGCGATCACGGGCGGATCGCACGCGAATCCGCCGTCATCCGATTTGCGGGCGATTCGGGCGACGGCATGCAATTGACCGGAGCGTTCTTCAGCCTCGAGACCGCGCTCGAGGGCAGCGACTTCGTCACCTTCCCCGACTTTCCCGCGGAAATCCGCGCGCCCGCCGGCACGACCTACGGCGTCTCGTCCTTTCAGATCAACTTCGGCGCGCGCATTGTGCTCACCTCGGGCGACGTGCCCGACATGCTCGTCGCGATGAACCCTGCGGCCCTCAAGGTGAGCCTGCCGGAACTTTCGCCCGGCACGCGGCTGATCGTCAACAGCGGCGCCTTCACCGAGAGCAATTTGCGCAAGGCCGGTTATGCCTCGAACCCGCTCGAGGACGGCTCGCTCGGCGCCTACCGCGTGCTCGCGCTCGACATCTCGAAGATGACCCTCAATGCCGTCAAGCCCATGGGGCTGTCGCAGAAGGAGGCGTTGCGCTGCAAGAACATGTGGGCGCTGGGCTTGACCTTCTGGATGTACGCGCTCGACAAGGCGGCGACGATCGAGCGGATCAAGCGCAAATTCGCCCGCGAACCCAGCCTCGCCGAGGCCAACGTCGCCGCGCTCAACGCGGGCCACGCCTTCGGGGAGACCGCCGAGCTGCCGAGCGGGATTAGCGCCGAAACCGTGGGACGAGCCCCCTTCGCGCCCGGCCTCTACCGCATGATCACCGGCACCGAGGCCATGGCCTACGGCCTGATGACGGGCGCCGAGCTGGCCGGGCTTAAGCTGTTCATCGGCTCCTACCCGATCACGCCCTCCTCGCCGCTCCTGCACACGCTGGCCGCGCTGAAGTCCTACGGCGTCATCGCCTTTCAGGCGGAGGACGAGATCGCCGCGATCTGCTCCGCCATCGGCGCCGCCTACGCGGGCGCGCTCGGCGTCACCTCGAGCTCAGGGCCCGGCATCGCGCTCAAGACCGAGGCGCTCGGGCTGGCGATCACGACGGAGCTGCCGTTGGTCGTGATCAACTGGCAGCGCGGCGGGCCGTCCACGGGACTGCCCACGAAGTCCGAGCAGTCCGACCTCTATCAAGCGGTGTTCGGGCGCAATGCCGAGGCGCCGTTGCCGGTGCTGGCGGCGCGTTCGCCGGCCGACTGCTTTGCCACCGCCATCGAGGCGGTGGAGATCGCCACGCGCTACATGACGCCCGTGATCCTGCTGGCGGATGGCTATTTGGGCCAGGCCTCGGAGCCGTGGCGCCTGCCGGATGCCGGCGCCTTGCCGCGCTTCCCCGTCGCCTTCCGCACCGAGGCCGAGGATTTCCATCCCTTCACGCGCGATCCCGAGACGCTGGCGCGGAGCTGGGCGGTACCCGGCACGCCGGGACTCGAGCACCGGATCGGCGGGCTCGAGCACGACTACATCAGCGGCGACATCTCCTACGACCCCGACAACCATCAGAAGATGACCGAGGTTCGAGCAGCCAAGATCGCGGGCGTCGCGGGCGGCATCCCGCCCCAGACCGTGGTGCAGGGCGAGGAACGCGGAACGCTCGCGGTGGTCGGCTGGGGCTCGACCTACGGCCCCATTTTCCGCGCCGTGGAGCGGGCGCGCGCGAGCGGGCTCAACGTCTCGCAGATCCATCTGCGCCATCTCTGGCCGCTGCCCAAGAATCTGGGCGACCTCCTCGGGCGCTTCGATCGCATCCTGCTGCCCGAGCTCAACACCGGCCAGCTGCGCTCGCTCTTGCGCAGCCAATACCTGCTGCCCATTGAGGGCCTCAACAAGATCACCGGGCAGCCCTTCCGGATCGCCGAGATCGAGGCGGCGATCCGCGTCCGTCTGGAGCATTGAGATGAACGAGCAGGTGCGCACTCCTGCGCTTACGGCCAAAGACTTCGCGTCGAATCAGGAAGTGCGCTGGTGCCCGGGCTGCGGCGACTACGCGATCCTGCGCGCGGTGCAGCGCACGCTGGCTGAGCTCGCGCGCCCGAAGGAAAAGACGGTCTTCGTCTCGGGCATCGGCTGCGCCGCGCGCTTTCCCTATTACATCTCGACCTACGGCTTCCACACGATCCACGGCCGGGCGCCGGCGATCGCGACCGGCATCAAGCTCGCCAACCCCGATCTCGACATCTGGGTCATCGTGGGCGACGGCGACGGGCTAAGCATCGGCGGCAATCACCTGCTCCATGCGCTCCGGCGCAACGTCGATCTCAACATCCTGCTCTTCAACAACGAGGTCTATGGCTTGACCAAGGGCCAGTATTCGCCCACCTCGCGCACGGGCCAGATCACGCCGTCGAGCCCGTTCGGCTCGGTCGAGCGCCCCGTCTCGCCCTGCGCCTTCGCGCTCGGCGCGGGCGCCCGCTTCGTCGCGCGCTCGGTCGATACCCTGACCCAGCACCTGCCGGAGACGCTCAAGCGCGCGCACGGGCACCGCGGCGCCTCCTTCGTCGAGATCTTTCAGAATTGCATCGTCTACAACGACAACGTCTTCGCCCACTTCACGGAGAAGGAGACGGCCGCCGAGCACCAGCTCCACGTGGCGCACGGCCGGCCGCTCCTGTTCGGCAAGAACGCGAGCAAGGGCCTGCGTCTCAAACCGGGACGCCTCGAGCTCGAGGTCGTGACGGTGGGAGACGATGGCGTTACGGCCGACGAACTCCTACGGCACGACGAGACCGACCGGATGCTCGCGACCCTTCTCGTCTCCCTCGAGCCGCCGGCGTTTCCGGTGGCGTTGGGCGTGCTCTATTGCGACCCGGCGCCGAGCTTCGAGGCGAGCGTGCACGAGCAGATCGCTGCACAGCGGGAGAAGAAGCCGGCCGGCGGCCTCAACGCTCTGTTGCGCCAGGGCTACACCTGGACGGTATCGGCCTAAGGACGAACGCCCGTCAGCTCGGTTTCCGGGGAGCCGG
>CAZVZP010000025.1:0-7261 GCA_964631625.1 uncultured Hyphomicrobiales bacterium
GATCGCGCCCGCGGCCACGCCGAGCGCGATCAGGATCAAGATGACAACGGCGTGACGCTGCGGCATGACGGACTCGTCCGCCGTCCAATCTAACAGAAGTCGAGCGCGCCGGTACCCCGCGAAAGTGCTGGCGCAATGGCCCGCGTCCTCGGCATAATCCGCAGCCGCATCGATCTCATCAACCGCTTGCGAACGACGCGATGCCGCCGGAACACTGCCCGCCCGTCGAGGCCCAGCCTCTCGATGCCATGCTGCCGCAGGAGATCGCGCGCACGGCCGAGGAGGTCGGCGTCCGCAAGGCCAACCTCGACCTCTTGAGCCTGTTCACGCTCGCGGTCTTGGCCGGCGCCTTCATCGCCTTCGGCGCGATCTTCTCGACCACGGTCGCGGCCGGCGCCCAAGACCTGCCGTTCGGCGTCGTGCGCCTCCTCTCCGGCACCGTGTTCTCGCTCGGCCTCATCCTCGTGATCGTGGGCGGCGCCGAGCTGTTCACGGGCAATGCCATCATCGTCATGGCCTGGGCCGCGCGGCGGATCCCGACGGTCCGCCTCGTGCGCAACTGGGGGGTCGTTTTCGTCGGCAATCTCGTGGGCGGGGTGGGCACCGCCGCCATCAATGTCGCGGCCGGCCAGTACAAGATGGGCGGCGGCGCCGTAGGCCAGACTGCGCTCAAGATTGCCGAAGCGAAGTGCGCGCTGCCCTTCGGCGAGGCGCTGGCGCTCGGCGTTCTGTGCAACACCCTCGTGTGCCTGGCCGTGTGGCTGTGCCTGGGCACGCGGAGCACCTCGGGGCGCATCCTCGCCATCGTCTTTCCGATCGCGGCGTTCGTGGCGAGCGGCTTCGAGCACTCGATCGCGAACATGTACTTCATCCCCGTCGGCCTGTTCGTGAAGTACCTCGGCGCCTCCTCGTTCTGGCAGGCCAGCGGCCTGGCGCCTGCCGACTTCCCTTCGCTCACGCTCGAAGGCTTCGTCATGAATCTCGTGCCGGTGACGATCGGCAACGTGATCGGCGGCGGCGTGCTCGTGAGCCTTGTCTACTGGTTCGTCTATCTGCGCCGGCGCTAGAAGCGAAGGCCAAGCGGCAGGCGCTAGCACGCCTCGTTCTTGAGCAGGGCTTGCAGGGCCTTGAATTCCGGGCGGTCGGCGCGCTCGAGCCATTCGAAGACCACCATCTCCGAGGACAGCACCGGAATACCGAAGTGCCGCAAGCGGGCGAGGCCCAGATCGCGGTCGCAGTCCCGGCGCGAGCCCGTGGCATCCGCCACCAGCACCGGCGCATAGCCGTGGGCGGCAAGGTCCAACGCCGTCTGCAGCACGCAGACATGAGTCTCGATGCCGCACAGCACGACCGTATTGCGTCCGCGCTTTCGCTGTGCCGCAAATTGAGCGGCGCCCTCGGGCGCCTTGAAGGCGCTGAAGGTGGTCTTCTCGAAGCGCACCGCCTCGTTGGGCAGCCGGTCGGCGAGGCTTCGGACCGTGGGCCCGAGCCCCTTGGGATATTGCTCGCTCAGCGCGATGGGCACGGCCAGCGCGCGCGCCGCCTCGACGAGGAGGGCAATGCGCGAAATCACTTGGGAGGCATTCGCAATGACGGGCACGAACTTTTCCTGCACGTCGACCACGAAGAGCAGCGAGTGGCGCGCCTCAAGCAATCCGCCCGCCGGTGCGGTCTTACGCGGACCGGGCGGCGCTTTCCGAGGCATGGCCCTCTCTCCTCTCCAAGCAATATTCGAGCCAGGCGCGCGTCAGCTTCTCCTGCACGCTGTTCGAGCGCAAACGCTCCGCGAGATTGTCGAGGTCGATCGCATCGAGCGGCTGTTCGGGCGCGTCGCAGGCGAACACGTAGCGCACCTCCCCGCTCGTTGGATCGCGCTCGCGTTGAAGGCAGGCGCCGCAGATCTCGCGCATCATGCACTGCATCGGCGAGTTGAGGCTCGCGATGGCGATGTGCCCTGGCTTCAAGATGCTTGCCGTTAGGCCCTTGCGGGCGGCGGCGAGCGCGCCCAGCGTCTGTGGCGAGGCGGCGGCATAGAGCCGGTCGATCCCCGCGAACCCCTCCGAGCCGAAAGCCGACAGGGCGCTCAGCGCATCGCCCGCCACGCTCTTATCCTGCGTGCGCCGCGCCGCGATCGTCTCCCCTTTGGCCACGCACCAGATCACGGCGTCGGCTACGCGTTCGATGAGCTCCTGCGCGAATGCCGCCTCGGCGCGCTCGAAGGCCGCGAGATAGAGCACGCGGCAGCCGTTGCCCTTGCAGGCGGCGGCCAGCGCGAGCAGGTGCGCGTTGCCGATGCCTTCGCCCACGAACAGCACGCTCTCCCCGACCGGTGCCTTAAAAGCGCGCCCCGTGGGCCCCATCAGCACGACCGGCTCGCCGGGTCGAAGCCGCGCGCTCAAGCGCGAGGACGCGCCCTGCTCGATGACCACGAGCCCCACGAGCCCCTGTGCCGCATCGGCCCAGGCGCCCTTGAGCGCAAGCCCCTCCATCACGAGCGCGGTATCCTCGATGCGCCGGGCGAGCGTCTCGAAGTTCTGCAGGCGGAAGAACTGCCCCGCTTTGAAGGCGCGTGCGGCGGCCGGCGCTTCGATCACGAGCTCGATGGCCTTTGGCGCGAGCCGGCGCACCGCCCTAATTCGCGCGCGGAAGGCCTGCTCGATGCGCAGGGCGAAGGCGCGGTCCTCCGCTGGGTCGCGCCGCGCGGGCTTGCGCGCCATGAGCGCCGTGATGCGTGGGTAGCCCTGCTTGGCGCCCGCCATGGCCTTGACCACGTTGCCCGCATAGGAGGGATGCGCATCGCCGAAGAAGCTGACGCTTTTGCCGTCCGCGCCGACATGGGCGAAGATGCGGGGCTCGTTCGGCTTCGTGAGCGGTTCGGGCTTAACCGCTTGCCCCGCTTCGTCGACCGCCTGGAAATAGCGCCCGTCGAGCCCGAGGAGCTGCGGCTCCTCGCGCGCTGGCGTTACGTTGGCGCGGGTGCCGGCCGCGACGATGACCGTGCGCGCGGGCAGCGTCACGGTACGCGCGTTTCCCTCGCCGGGCGTTTCGAAGCGGACCGCCTCGGCGTGCCCGTGCGTATCGCACAGAATTTCGACGGGGTTAAGCCGGTCCGCGATCGCGAAGCCCTCCTCGAGGGCAAACTCCACCTCTTCCGGATTGAGCCGGTACATGGGCGAATCGACGAGCCGCTTGCGGTAGGCGATCAGAACGCCACCCCAGCCTTGAACGAGCTCGCGAATGCGGGGCGGGCGTGCTTGCGCCTTGGCCTGCGCCCGCTCGGCTTCGAGCGCCGCGGCGTGGCGCAAGAACTCGTCGGCGATGGCGGATTCTTCCTTATCCCACAGCGCGCGCAGCGCGGCCTCCCCCCGCTCGGCTGCGAGCGCATCGTAGCGCCGCTTGAACTTCTCCACCTGGAAGGGGTAGTAGGCGAGCGATTCGGTGGCACAGTCGATGGCGGTCAGGCCGCCGCCGATCACGATTACGGGCAGCCGCAGCTGGAAGTTCGCGAGCGATTCCCTCTTGGCCACGCCAGTCAGCTGCAGCGCCATCAGGAAGTCGGAAGCGGTGCGCACGCCGCGCGCAAGCCCGTTCGGAATCTCGAGGCTCGTCGGATGGCCCGCGCCGACGCACAGCGCCACGTGGTCGAAGCCCTCCTCGAACGCGCTTTCAACGGTCACGGCGCCGCCGAGCCGCACGCCGCCGAACATCTGGAAACGCTCGCGCCGCTCGAGCACGAGGCGCAGCAGCTTCAAGTGGTTCTTGTCCCAGCGCACCGTGATGCCGTATTCGGCGAGCCCGCCGAAGCCGCCGGTCGTGCGCTGATCGAGCGCTTCGAAGAAGGCGCCTAACTCCCGGACGGGCGCGAACGGCACAGGCGTGCCCTCGGCGGCGCGGCCCGACACCTCGGGCGGCAGCGGCTCGATCTTGGCGCCGTCGATGGCGACCACCCGGTGCCCGTCGTTCAAGAGGTGATGGGCGAGGTTGAAGCCCGCGGGGCCCAAGCCCACGACCAGGACGCGCTTGCCCGAGAAGGGCCGGGGCAGGGGCCGCGCGAGGTTCAACGGGTTCCAGCGGGTGAGCAGGCTGTAGATCTCGACGCCCCAGGGCAGCTCGAGCACGTCCTTGAGCACGCGCGATTCGATGCGCGGAATGTCGACCGGCTCCTGCTTCTGGTAGATGCAGGCCTTCATGCAGTCGTTGCAGATGTGGTGGCCAGTGGCCGCGAGCAGCGGGTTGTCGAGCGCGGCGATGGCGAGAGCGCCGAGGGCCTGGCCTTGCGCTTTGGCCAGGTTCATCTCGGAGACCTTCTCTTCGAGCGGGCAGCCGGTGAGGGGCTCGCCGAAGGCATTGGCGCGGAAGCGGCCGTCCTTCTCCTTGAGGCCGTGCGAGCAGGAATCCTTGGCCTGGTTGTGGCACCAGATGCAGTAATTGGCGTGATCGAGCGCGCGCGGCAGGTCGGCGCCCGCATCGGTCAGCCGGAAACCCTCGCGCCGGCGCAGCCGGCCTGCCGGCAGGCGCAGGCGCCGCACGCCGCCCGTCACGTCTTCCTCGAGCTCGATCAAGTGCTCGTAGTCGCGCTTCTTCGGCACCTGGAAGAGGATGCCTTGGCCGAAGCGGGCGCGCCCTTCCGGCGCGAAGGTCGCCCAGGCGGCAAACGCCAGCGCCGCCTCGATCTTTCCCCCGTGCGCCGCTTCATCGGCGCACCACGCATTTACGGCGCGCGCAAAGGCAAGCTCGCTCAAGGGCTCGCCGATGTCGGATCCGAGCGTGCGTCCGAGCGCCTCCCCGTCGAGGGCCGCTGCCTCCTCGGGCTTGTACTTCTTGGCGGCGCGCCGCTGCACGAAGAGGCGCTTGCACTCATAGAGCGCATCGAGCGCGCGGTGCTTCTCGACCAGCGCGCGATGGGCCTGGGCGATGCCGAAGAGCTCGACCAGAAACGCCTCGAGCTCGGGGGCGAGCGCGAGCAGCAATTCGGAGAGCGCCTTGGGCTCGAGCCCGTCCGGCTCGGCGCGTCCTCTTCGAAGGCGGCTTTCGAGTTCCGGCGCGCGCGCCTTGAGCCTTTCGAGAAAGCGCGCATCGAGCCGCTCAAGGCCGTCAAGCCGGTAGAGGTCCTCGAAGGCAAGACCGAAGGCGAGTTCGCTCATTTTGCTCCGCAGCGAAATGCGCCGTGCGCGCGGCGGCGGCTCGTGCAGGCGCACCTTAGAAGCTGGCGCGCCGGCGTCAAGAATCCGCAAGCCGCGCGGGGCCAATAAGCGCTCGCGGCGCCGCGGCCGGCTCCAGCACGTCACCCGAGCGTGCGAGAAAACTGAGCACCAGCTCGGCCATGCCGTGCTCGTAGAGGTCGTTGTGGCCGGCTTCGGGGATGAAGTGCGCCTCCTTGGGCTCGACCGCCGCCTCGTAGAGCGCGCGGCCGAAGCGTTGCGGGATGACGGGGTCGCGGCCCCCGTGCACGATCAGCACCGGAAGCCGGAGCGCGCCGATCTTGGCCTTGGAATCGAAGCGGTCCATGAGCACGCGGTGCACCGGAAAGAGCGGAAATCGGTGCCGGCCCAGTTCGGCCACCGAGGTCAGCGGCGCTTCCAGCACGAGCGCGCGCGCGCCATGGCGTCGAGCCATCTCGACCGCGACCGCCGAGCCGAGCGATTCGCCGTAGAGCACGAGGTTTGCTTCGGCGAGGCCGCGCCCCTTCAGGAAGGCGAGCGCGGCTTCCGCATCGGCATAGAGTCCCTGCTCCGTGGGCCTCCCCGGATTGCCCGAGTAGCCGCGGTAGGCCGGCAAGAGGACGCCCAAGCCGGCATCGAGGTAGGGCCGTATCTTGGCGCCCCGGCAGCCGAGATGCCCGGCGTTGCCGTGGAAATAGACGAGCGTGGGAAGCGCCGCGGCGCGGGGCGCCTTGTGCCAGGCGAGAAGCTTAAGCCCGTCGCGGGTTGCCAGGCTCACCGGCTCGACATCGCTCACCCCGGCTTGGGCGCGCTCGGGCACGGTCTCATCCGGGCGGTAGATGAGGCGCCGCTGCCCCAGCATGAGCAGAGCCAAGAGCGTGCCGTAGCCGGCAAGCGCCGCGGCCAATGCGAATGCAAGCTGTTCGGCCATCGCTTTAAGCGCAGCTGATCGTCGAGGGTGCCATCCTATCAAGAGAAAGGGCCCGGCGCCTGGCGCCGGGCCCCTCGCGTGAGCGAATGCGAAGGCCTCTTTCCGACGCCTACGACCGCTGGCTGCCCATGAACTGGAGCAGCAAGACGAACAGGTTGATGAAGTTGAGATAGAGCATCAGCGCGCCCAGGATCGCCTTGCGGCAGATCACGGCCTCGCCGTCGCTCGCGACGTAGCTCTCCTTGATGCGCTGGGTGTCATAAGCGGTGAGCCCCGTGAACACGATCACGCCCACGGCCGAGACGATGAAGTGCAGCATCGCGGACTGCAGGAAGAGGTTCACGAGCATCGCGATGATGAGGCCGATGAGCCCCATGAACAGGAACGAGCCCCAGCTCGCGAGCGAGCGCTTCGTCGTGTAGCCGTAGAGGCTCATGGCGCCGAACATTGCGGCGGTGATGAAGAACACGCGCACGATCGAGGTTTGGGTGAAGTAGAGGAAGATGTAAGAGAGCGACAAGCCCATCACGGCCGAGAACAGCCAGAACACGAGCTGGGCGGTCGCGGGCTGCATGCGCTGAATGCCGAAGCTCAAGACCAGCACGAAGGCCAAGGGTGCCAGCATCACGACCCAGGACAACCCGCTCGTGAAGATGGCCTCGGCCCAACCGAGTTGGGCCACCGCATAGGCGCTCGCGCCGGTGATGACGAGCGCGACCGCCATGTAGTTGTAGACGCGCAGCATGTAGCTGCGCAGGCCGGTATCGATCTGCGCCGCGGTGAGCGTGCCGGCGCGCTGAGCGATGTACCGAAGGGGATCCGCCATGTGTGTCCTCTTTCTGGCTCCGGAAAATGGAGAGCGTCCTAGCGCGATATTTGGCGATGGCGGCCACGATTTCAACCGCGCAGGCGCAGACGGCCTCCTTGGCGGCGACCCCGGCCGGGGCGGCAAGCTCTCGGCCTTTAAGCCCGAGCCCGGCCGGCGGGCGGCCTTTAAGGGATAACCGATTGATTTCGCTTATTTTAGTATGAAAGATGCCGGTCTAGTGGAGGCGCGCTTGGGGCAGGCCCCCAAGCGCAAACGCGAGTGCCGGTGATTTTTACCTTCTGTCAATAACTTGCTTGGTAAAAGGCCCCAACCCGCTAAAGGGCCTCGCCAAGCCCGCAG
>CAZVZP010000025.1:7271-12614 GCA_964631625.1 uncultured Hyphomicrobiales bacterium
TGGCTTTTTCGCTTTGCTTCGCCAACGAAAACGGCGAATTAACCCCTTGTCTGGGTCACGGGCCTGTGATAGCAGGATTACAGACCTCCGTGCGTCTAGTCGCTGGGGGTGTGGGGTCTATTGAGACGGTTTAACCGTTGCAACAGAGGCGCGGAGGGAAGTCATGAAAAAAACGCTTGGCCTATTGCGTTGGGGCGTCGTGGGGGGTGCCGCGTTGGGCGCGAGCCTGGCGATGACCTTACCCGCGCAGGCTCAGGTCAATATCTTCGACCAGGACGGGTTGACGATCGATGTCGGTGCGACCGCAGCCGTCTATCACAACATGCAGCAGAACATCTGGTTCGGTGCCGGGCGCGACCCATTCAACACGAGCGGTCGCATCACCAACACATCCGTCCGCGATCCGAGCGAGACGGACATGGCCTGGCAGGAGGCCTACGTCAACCCTGCGGCGTACCTGAATTATGACATGGGCGAGGACGGCTCGATTTACGGCGAGTTCGCGCTGGTCGCGGGCTTGACGACGCAGGAAGGCGATCCGGCCGGCTTCACGCCGAGCAGCCCGTCCGACATCGACGGCGAGAAGTACTTCCTGGGTTGGCGTTCCGGCACCGCGCTCGGGGACGAGAACCTGCTTGACGTCTCGTTCGGCATGCAGAAGTTTCAGGTCGGGCGTCAGTTCATCTTCGGCCGCGGCAAGTACTCGGCCGGCGCCGATGCCATGTACTGGCTGTCGCCGCGCTACTCGTTCCATCGCGCGGGCATCGTTCGTGTCAACACGACGCCGGTCCGGGCCGACCTGTTCTGGCTCAAGACCGACCACAACGCGTTCGTGCGCAATACCCAGCACGCGGGCATCAACCTCGAGGTTCTGGACGAGACCACCGGTTTCGGCACGGTCGCCTTCATGTACGACCGCATCCTGGACGTGGACGGCAACCCGTTCTTCGTGGCGAACCCCAATCACCGCGACGATCTCAACATTTACGATGTCCGCTACGACGGCAATCCGCTCGAGTCCATGCCCAACTGGCGTTTCTCGACGGAGTTTGTCTGGCAGCAGAGCAGCCCCGACGGCATCTCGTCCTTCACCTTCTTGCCCAAGCCTGACGTCGACGCCAACGCGTGGTACGCCGAGGTGGGGTACACCTTCGCCGAGATGACGTGGACGCCGAACATCACCTACCGCTTCAACCACTACTCCGGTGATGATCCCAACAGCAGCGAGGACGAGGCCTACGACGCCCTGCACTATGGCTTCGAGGGCTGGGGCACCTGGTATCACGGCGAGGTGGTCGGCGAGTACGCGATCTTCAACACCAACGTCGACGTCAACATGGTGAAGATCACGGCGAATCCTTACGACAACCTGACGCTCGGGGCGATGTGGTTCAACTTCCAATTGGATGAGCCGGGCGATCCGTTCTTCGGAACGACCGACGAGGACTACGCCAACGAGTTCGACGTGACCGCCGACTGGATCGTGAACGACAACATGTCGATCTCGGCCGTGTACGGCGTCGCCTTCCCGGGCGACGGCGCGACTAATTCGGTCGCGATCTCGGGCTTCAACGCGAGCACGACTGGTGTGAACCCGCAGACGGGCTCGCCCACCGACGACAACTGGCATGTGTTCGAGGTCGGCGCCTGGGTGTGGTTCTAACCGTGATGTGACTTCCGCCTCTCGGGGCCAACCGAAGGCGTCGTAAGTAAACAAAACCCCCGGAGCGCAAGCTCCGGGGGTTCTTGTTATTTATTGCGCTCTCGCGGCGCAGGACCGCGGGCTGCGGCCTCAGAGTGGAATTCGATCGAGTGGAAGCACCCCCTCCCCCTACCCCCTCCCGCGCGGGGAGGGGGAACTAAAGGAAACACTCCCTCCCCCCTGGCGGGGGAGGACTGGGGTGGGGGGTCGACCGGCAGGCTCAAGGCAACCACGCGTGAGTCGATGCCGACAGATCTTGCTCTAGGGAGCTTGATGGTGATCGTGCGAAGGGTCTTGCCTCCGGAGCGAGTCGCTTGCTTTGCTTCGGCATCCGGGATTGTTTTGAACTTCGCGCCATGTACCGCCTCTTCGTCGCTCTCGAACTGCCTGAGACCGTGCGTGTCAGCCTGGCGGCGCTCGGCCACGGGGTGCGCGGCGCGCGCTGGGTCGGCGTCGATCAGTTCCATCTGACGCTGCGCTTCATCGGCGAGGTGGATGGCGTCACCTTCGACGATGTGGCCGCGGCCTTGGCGGAGATCGAAGCCCCCTCTTTCATGGTCACGATTTCGGGCGTCGGCCATTTCCCGCCCTCGGGAAGGCCGCGCCAGCTGTGGGCCGGCGTCGCCAAGGACCCGGCGCTGATGGCACTCCAGCGCGCGATCGAAAGCCGCGTCGTGGCCGGCGGGCTCGAGCCCGAAGGGCGCAAGTTCATGCCCCACGTCACGCTCGCCCGGCTCAGGGAGGCACGGCTGTCGCGGGTGGCGGAGTTTCTCTCGGCCCACGGCCTGTTCGCCTGCGCGCCGTTCCCCGTGGGCAGCTTCAACCTCTATTCGAGCCGCTTGGGCAACGAGCGCTCGGTGTACCGCATCGAGGCGCAGTATCCGCTGCATCAAGGCGAAGCGGAGGCGACGCCGGGAGACGCCGCGTTCTGAGCGCGCCCGGCCGCCGCCCTAAAGCGGAATTAGGATTAGGCGGAAGAGCATCCCCTCCCCCTATCCCCCTCCCGCGAGGAGAGGGGGTATCAAAGAAAACAGGGTCCCTCCCGCGAGCAAAGGGGGAACTAAAGAGAACAGCCCCCTCCCCCTCGTGAGGGAGGGCCGGGGAGGGGCACCGGCAAGTTCGACGCTCGCGCGTGATTCCATTACGCCAATTAACGCTCTAACGGCGGCCGATCCAAAGGGACGCCTCAGCCGTCGCTCTCGAGCCGCTCCATGTCCTCGTCGGAAAAACCGAAGTGGTGGCCGATCTCGTGGATCAACACGTGGCGCACGATCGATTCCAATGTCTCGCCGGTTTCGCACCAGTAGTCGAGGATCGGTCGCCGGTAGAGGACGATGTGATCGACGTCGTGCCGCACGTCCGTCACGCTCTGCTCATCGAGCGCGACGCCATGGTAGAGGCCCAGGAGATCGAACGGACTCTCGAGCGCCATCTCCCGCTCGGTCTCCTCGTCGGGCAAGTCCTCGACGCGGATCGCGACATTGGCCACGAAGCGGCGCAGCTCGCGGGGGATCCGCGCCAGCTCCGCTTGCGCGATCGCCGCGATCTCATCGGCGCTGGGCGCCCGCCTCGGGCTCATGCCAAACCTCGGTTCGAGCGTGACCCGCTCGAGTGGAAACGCTTCCCTCCCCCTACCCCCCTCCCGCAAGGGGAGGGCGTATCAAAGAAAACAGGGTCCCTCCCGCAAGGGGAGAAGGAACTAAAGAGAACGGCCCCCTCCCTCCGTGCGGAGGAGGGTTGGGGTGGGGGGCGCCGGCCAGGCTCAAGGCACTCTCGTGTGAGTCCACTCCGCCGGATTTCGGTCTAACGGGCGGCGAGCCGCAGCGCGCCGTCGAGTCTCACCGTCGTGCCGTTGAGCGCCGGGTTGCTCGCCATGTGCAGCACGAGCTCGGCGAACTCCTCGGGTTTGCCGAGGCGCTTGGGGAACACGGTCGTGGCGATGAGCGCCTCCTGCACCTTGTCGGGCAGGCTGCGCAGCATGGGCGTCTCGAACAGGCCGGGCGCGATGCACAAGACCCGCACCCCGTGGCGCGCAAGCTCGCGCGCGGCCGGGAGCGTGAGCGAGGCGACGCCGCCCTTGGAGGCGGCGTAAGCGGCCTGTCCCATCTGGCCCTCGAAGGCGGCGATCGACGTCGTGGTCACGATCACGCCGCGCTCGCCGTCGGCCAATGGCTCGAGCGTGGCCATCGCTGCGGCGGCAAGACGGATCAGGTTGTACGTGCCGGTGAGATTGACGGCGAGCGTGCGGGCGAAGACATCGAGCCCGCTCGGCTTGCCCTGCCGATCGAGGATCAGCTCGCCCGAGGAGACGCCGGCGCAAGCCACAGCGATGCGCGGCGCGCCGGCGACCGCGGCAAGTTTGGCGAAGGCGCCCGCAAGGCTTGCGCCGTCGGCCACATCGGCGGGAAGCGCGATGCCGCCCATCTCGCGGGAAACCGCTTCGAGCCGCCGGGCGTCGAGATCGACGAGCCCGACCCTCGCGCCCTCGCGGGCGAGCCGGCGCGCCGTCGCTTCGCCCAAGCCCGAGGCCGCGCCCGTGACCACCGCGACCGTGCCCTTCGCCTGCATGGATGATCCCCTGTCTTTAGGCGTTTCCGTCCGTTCCGGCGCCCGTGCTTAGCAGAACGCGTTGCCTCTGGCGACCCCAGGTTCGTTTTGGCCGCTCACGGCGCCGCGTCGGACGCCGCCCGGGGCGGGCGCAGCGCGCGCCGGGCCTCGCGCTGAGCGAGGTAGAGCGCGCTTGCGGCAATCACGGCGGCGCCGAGCCAGGTCCACAGCGAGGGAACCTGTGCGAAGAAGACATAGCCGAGAACCGCCGTGAACGGCAGGCGGGTGAAGTCGAAGGGCGCGAGCGCGCTCGATTCGGCGAACGCCAGTGCGCGCGCCAGCGCAAATTGCGCCAACAGGGAGAACACGCCGAGCGCGGCGAACCAGCCGATGGCAGGCGCATCGGGCGCGCTCCAGACGAAGGCGACGGGCAGCCCGGAGAGCGGCACCATGAAGAGCGCCTGGTAGAACACGATGACGCTCGAGGACTCGGTTACGGCCAGGCGGCGGATGAGGATCATGGAGAGCGCGAAGCCGAGCGCGGAGAGCAAGGCCAGGAGCGCGCCGGCCGAGATCGGCACGAGGCCGGGCCTCAGCATCACGAGCACGCCCGCGAAGCCCACGAGCGTTGCCGCCCAGCGGTGAACGTCGACCCGTTCGTGCAGCAGCGGCACGGAGAGCACGAGGAGGAAGAGGGGCACGGTGAAGTTGAGCGCCGTGGCGTCGGCGATCGGCAGGCGGACGATCGAAACATAGAACGCCTCGAGCGCGAGCACGGTGATGAGCGCCCTGAGCCCGTGCACGGCGAGCCGCCTTGATTTCAGCGCGCGCCAGCCCCGCGGCGCGAGGAAGGGGAGGAGGGCCAGCAACATGAAGAGGTTGCGAAAGAACACGACCTCGAGCGGCGAATAGCGTTGTCCCAGATAGGAGCCGAGCGCCGTGGTCGCGGCGAAGCAAGCGCAGCTCGCGGTCATCAGGAGGGCACCCGCGAGCGGACGCGAGGGTAAAGGCGCCACGATCAGCCCGAGGGGCGCAAGGGGTCCTGCGCCTGGGCCGCGACGACGAGGCGCGCGCGCCGCTCGAGGCGGCCCTGG
>CAZVZP010000025.1:12624-20522 GCA_964631625.1 uncultured Hyphomicrobiales bacterium
CCTCTGAGCGCCTCGCGCCGCGCGATGTAGATCGTGCTCGCCATGATGATGGCCGCCCCCACCCAGGTCCACAGGTCGATCGGTTCGCCGAACAGGAAATAGCCCAAGGCCGCGACGAACGGCAGCCGGACGAAATCGATGGGCACGATGGCGCTCGCCTCCGAGAGCGCGAAGGCGCGGGCGAGCGCGAGATGGCCGAGGGTCGCGATCGCGCCCAGGCCGAGCAGCAGGGCGAACTCAAAGAGGGTTGGCGTGCGCCAGACGAAAAGGGCCGGAATCAGCGCCAGCGGGGTCATGATGATGCCCTGATAGAACACGATCTTGTCGGCCGCCTCGGTGCGCGCGAGCGTCTTGATCAGCGTCATCGAGAGGGCGAAGCCCGCGGCCGAGCCGATGGCGAGCGCGACACCGAGCGTCGAGTGGGTGAGCCCGAGGCCCGGACGCAGGATGATCAATACGCCGCCGAAGCCGACCAGGGTCGCGCTCCAGCGGTGGATGCCCACGCCCTCGTGCAAGAGCAGCACGGCGCAGACAATGGCAAACAGCGGCACCGTGAAGTTGAGCGCCACGGCTTCCGCGAGCGGCATCAAGGCGAGCGCCGTGAACCACGCGAACATCGAGGCCAAGCCGATCACGGCGCGCGTGACGTAGAGCGGAAAGATGCGCGTGCGCAGCGGCGCGAAACCCCGACGCAGCACCCAAGGGAGCAGCACGAGGAGGCCGAACAGGTTGCGGAAGAAGACGATCTCGGCCGGATCGATGAATTCCGAGAGGTGGTGGATCAGCGCCGACATGGCGGCGAAGCAGGCGCAGCTCGCGAGCATGAAGAGGGCTCCGGCGAGCGCCGGAGGGCGCGGGTGCGGCTTGGCGCCGGGCTCAGGCGGCGCACTCGCAAGCTCGGAGCGGGTCGGCGGAGTCTCGTCCAAGTGTCTGTTATTCCTAGAGGAAATGACAGGTGTGCGGGTTAGTCTGGCGCAAGGGAGCCGCCTTCGCCACGGCAATGTTGGCCCCCGAGCGAAGCCCTCGGTGGCCCTTGAAGCGGCGCCGGCCTCTACCCACATCGAAGACGTCCGCTCGGTGCCCGATCGGGGCCGCGTGGATTTTCACCAGGGGCCGGGGATGCCGCGCGTGGCGGGTTCCCGGACGAATGCTTGCTCCGGAAGCGAGAAGCGCTGAATGACACGCGCGAGCCTTTTCGATCACCCGTTTCTTCTGGGCTTCGAGGATCTCGAGCGCATGCTCGAGCGAATGGGACGGTCGGCCGCTGAGGGTTATCCGCCCTACAACGTCCTCAAGCGCGGGGAGTCGGGCCTGCGCATCGCGCTCGCGGTCGCGGGCTTCGAGGCCGAGGACTTGAGCGTGGCGCTCGAGGACCGCGAGCTCAAGATCGAGGGCCGTCAGAGCGGCGCGCCCGAGGAGCAGACGGTGATTCTCCACCGGGGCATCGCCGCGCGCTCCTTCAAGCGCAGCTTCGTGCTGGCCGACGGGCTCGAGGTCGAGGCCGCGACCCTCGAGAACGGCCTGCTGCACATCGACCTCGTTCGGCCGAAGCCGACGATCGAGGCGCGCACGATCAAGATCAAGACGGGCGCGGGCTAACCCTCTCGGCGAACCAGGTGAACCATGATGAATGAGATGACCAACAACAACAAACTGACCGAGGCGCAGTTCGTGGCGCTCGGCCTGCCCCATTTGGCCTACGTCAAGCCCATCCTCGTCGAGGGGGCGGATCGCTTCGCCATCCACCGCGCCGACGGCGTGATGCTGGCCATTCTCGAGGACCGGGCGCAGGCCATCGCGGCGGCGCTCGAGAACCATCTGGTCCCCGTCTCGGTGCACTGATCAGGAGGCGGGCAGGCGCACGGTAAACCGGGCGCCGCGCACGCAGCCTTTCTCGTCCACGCGGTTCTCCGCGAGGAGGCGTCCGCGATGGGCCTCCACGATCTGCTTGGCGATGCTCAAGCCCAGCCCGGAGTGGAGGCCGAATTTCTCCCCCGCCGGGCGAAGCGAAAAGAACCGGTCGAACAGGGCGGTCTCCTTGCCCGGCGGAATCCCCGGGCCATCGTCATCGACCGTGACGACGACCTCGTTGGCCTGGCGCGACAGCTCGAGCCGAATCTCGGCCCCGTCCGGGCTGAACGAGATTGCGTTGCCGATCAGGTTGCGAAAGACCTGCGAGAGGCGCGTCTCGAAGCCCGGCACGACGAAGTTCTGATCGCCGCCCCGCCTCACCGTAAGGCGGATTCCCCTTGGTTCTGCCGCGCGTTCCTCGATGCCGGCCAGCATTTCGATCATGCGCCCAAGATCGACCGGCTCGCTCTCGAGTCGCGACAGCTCGGCGTCGAGCCGCGAGGCCTCGGAGATATCGGTGATGAGCCGGTCGAGGCGCTTCACGTCATCGAGCACGATAGCCATGAGCTTCGTCTTCTGCGTTTCGTCCGATAGTTGGTTTGCGGCCTCCACCGCGTTGCGCATCGAGCTCAGCGGATTCTTGATCTCGTGGGCCACGTCGGCGGCGAAGGACTCGATGGCGTCCATTCGCGCCGACAGCGCCTCGGTCATCTCGCGCAGCGCGAGCGAGAGGTCGCCGATCTCGTCGTTGCGGCGCGAGAGATCGGGGATCGCAGCGTGCCGTCCGTGGCCGAGACGCACGTGGTCGGCGGCGCGAGCCAAGCGCCGCACGGGCTGCGCGATCGTGCCGCCGATGTAGAGCGAAATCAGGATGGTGATGCCGAGCGCGATGCCGAAGGCCTCGAGGATGGCCACGCGCGTCTCCTTGAGGCTCTGCTGAATGTCCTCGGCGCTCGCGGTCAGGAGAAGCGCGCCTTGGATCTGCTTCAACTGCTGCACCGGCACGGCGGCCGAGACCACGATGCCCGCCGCTTGCGCATCGCGGATCGCGGTCGCCTTGTAGCCCTTGAGCGCACGGGCGACCTCGTGGATGTTGAGGGCATTCTCTTCGAAACTCTCGGGCACCGGCGGAAAATGCTGGTGGGGGGGCAGCGCCTTAAGGATCGCGTCGTAAATGCGCTCGGCCAAGCCCGGAGCTTCGGGCGGGGGCAGCTCCTCGGTCTCGACCAGCGAGCCGGCGCCGGCGATCAACGCGCTGTCGGCGAGGAGCCGGCCCGTCGTGTCGAACAGGCGCGCGCGCGTGCCGACGGGCACGACCAGGCGGCGCAGGAGCGACTGGGCGGCCTCGCGATCGATCACGGGGTGGGCCTCGTCCGCCCCCTTGACCACGGTTTCGCCGAGCGCGCCCGCCATGACCTCGCCCTGGGTCATGAGCGCGTGCAGCTTGGCGACGAAGAGATCGCGCTGATGCCGGTCGAGGTAGAGAAAGCCCAGGACGAGGATGACGAGGGCCACCATGTTGACCGCGAGGATGCGTGTCGTGAGCGAGGAGAAGTGGCGCCGCGGCCGCCGGGGCGGGCGGAGCGGCACCGGCGCGCCCGTATCCACGGCCGAAGTCCCCGTCAATCGGCGCTGAAGCGGTAGCCCACGCCGTAGAGCGTCTCGATCTTCGAGAACTCGGCGTCCACCGCCTTGAACTTGCGCCGCATGCGCTTGATGTGGCTGTCGATCGTGCGGTCGTCCACGTACACCTCGTCGTCATAGGCCGCGGTGATCAGCTGCTCGCGGCTCTTCACGTGGCCCGGGCGTTCGGCGAGGGTCTTGAGGATCAGGAATTCGGTCACCGTGAGGGTGATCGACTGGCCCTGCCAGGTGCACAGGTGGCGCGCGGTGTCGAGCACGAGAGGCCCGCGCACGACTCGGGCCTTCGCATCGTCCTTGTCCTCCGGCACGGCGCGCATCTCCTGGCGGCGCAACAGCGCGCGGATGCGCTCGATCAGAAGCCGAAGCGAGAACGGCTTCTTGATGTAGTCGTCGGCTCCCATCTTGAGACCCAGGAGCTCGTCGAACTCCTGGTCCTTCGAGGTCAGCAGGATGACCGGCAGCGAGCCGTGGCGGCGCAACTCGCTCAGCATCTCGAGTCCGTCGAGGCGCGGCATCTTGATGTCGAGCACGACGAGGTCGGGCGGGTGGCCGATCAGCTCATTGAGCGCCACCGTGCCGTCGCTGTAGGCGCGAACCTTGAAGCCCTCGGCCTCGAGCGCCAGCGTGATCGAGGTCAGGATGTTCTGGTCGTCGTCGACGAGCACGATCGTGTGCGCCATGCGGTCTTAACCCCGAGAATCGTCCGATCCTTGCGGATTATACACGCCGGCCCGGCCCCCGGGCCCAAGCGCACCGGTCAATAGCGCTCAAACGGCCGGCGCGTCAGGCGGAGGAAATGGACGGCGAGCGCGGCACTCGCCGCGCCGAAGCCGGCCGTCAAGCCCCACAAGAGGCCGAGGGTGCCGAGGCCCACGCCGAAGGCGAGGCCGTAGCCGAGCGGCACGGCGATGCCCCAGTAGACGCCGACGTGGATCGCGGTCGGCACCCACACGCTGGCGGCGCCCCGCGCCGCACCGATCAGGATGCCTTGCGCGGAATCGAAGAGGAGGGCGATGGCGACCACGCCGATGAGCGGGGTCGCCAGAGCCACCACCGCCGGATCCGGCGAATAGAGCTGGGCCAGCGCGTGCGGTATGCCGGCGTAGACGATGGCCACGAGGGCCATGAGCGCAAGGCCCATGACGCAGGCGATCCAGCCGGCCCGGGCGATGCCTGCGGCATCGCCGCGTCCGACCGCGTTGCCCACGCGCACGCTCGCCGCCGTCGCAAGCCCGATGGTCGGCATGTAGGCGAGCGCCATCAGGTTGTGGGCGATCTGGTAGGCCGCGGTGGCCGCGGCCCCCATGGTGCCGGCCATGATGACGAGGCTCGTGATCGCGCCCGATTCGAGGCCGAAGGTCAAGCCTACCGGGTAGCCCAGGCCGCGCAGCTTCCTGGCCTTGAGCCGGCCCGCTTCGATCGGCCCCTTGACGCCGAGCGCACGGTGGCCCGGCATGACCAAGGCGTAGCCGGCCAGCAGCGCGAACATCAGCCAGCGCACGGCCGAGGTGGCGTGGGCCGCGCCCTCGGCGCCCAGCGCGGGCGCGCCGAGATGGCCGTAGATCAGCACCCAGTTGAGCGCGACGTTGACGGCGTTGGCGATCAACATCACGACCATGCCCGGCAGCGGCCGGTTGACCGCCTCAAGGAAGGCCGTGGTTGCGGCGAACATCAGGAAGCCGGGCAGGCCCCAGGCGAAGGCGTGCATGGCGCGCGCCGCGCCCTGCGCCAGCTCGGGCGACTGGCCGGTCAAGCGGAAGAAGGGCTCCGCGAGCAGCATGAGCAACGCGCCCAGGAGCCCCAGCGCAAGGGCGTGAAGCAGGCCAATGCGCCAAAAGGCGCCGCATTCGCGGTGCGCGTTTGCGCCGTAGGCCTGGGCCGTCAGAATCGTCGTGCCCTGCAGGAGCCCGATGCCCGTGAGCGCGAGGGTCATTTGCGGCGCGATGGCGAGCCCCAGGTACGCGAGCTCGTTCGCGCCCGCACGACCGGTCATGACCACGTCGGCCGTGGTGATCGCGAGCATGCCGGTGCGCGCGACGATGACGGGCGCCGCGAGCTTGAGCGTGCGCAAGGCGTGATCCGAGAGCGACAGCGTCGGGCGGGCAGGCAGGGCGTCGGCCATGGCGCGCCACGCTACACGAGGCCTTAAAGCGCGGCAAAGCCGCCGCTCGTCGCGGCCTCCCGCGCGCATTGACGGTGCGCGCTGTCCCGGCCTAACTTGCCGCCGGGTCAGGGGCAATCCGGTCGATGCCGATCATGGACGCGGGTCAACGAGCGGTGTTTGGCGGCGCGCGCGCCGGGACGGGGCGTGGCGCCAGGGTTGTCGCGGCGGGTGTCGCGTTCGTCCTCGGGGTGCTGCTCATCTTCGGCATCGGCTTTGCCGAGCCCGCGGCGCTCCATAACGCCGCGCACGATGCGCGGCACGTCTTGAGCTTCCCCTGCCATTGAGGTCGGGCCGTGCTGGCCCGCATCGTCTGCTCCGCTCTCTTCGCCGGCGTCATCGCCGGGCTCCTGCTCTCGGCGCTGCAATGGAGCGCGACGCTGCCGCTCCTGCGCCAAGCCGAAGGCTACGAGGCCGCGAGCGCGGTGGCGGGCGAGGCTCACGAGGAGCGCGCGCGGGAATGGGCTCCGCGGCAGGGCGTCGAGCGCATCGGCTTCACCGTGCTCGCCAACCTCGTGCTGGCGGTGGCCTTCGCCCTGCTGCTCAACGCCGCCTACGCGCTTAAGGGCGATGTCGACTGGCGCCGCGGGCTCCTTTGGGGACTCGCGGGGTTTGCCGCCTTTACGCTCGCGCCGGCGCTCGGCCTGCCCCCGGCGCCGCCGGGCGTGCCCGAGGCGGCGTTGGGCGAGCGGCAGGGCTGGTGGCTGCTCGCGGTGCTGGCCACGGCGGCGGGCCTGGCCACGCTCGCCTTCGCGCCGCGACTCCATTGGCGGCTCCTGGGGCTGGCGCTCCTGGCGGCGCCCCATCTCATCGGCGCACCGGAGGCGCCGCTCGCGGCCGCCGCACCGCCGGAGGAGTTGCGCCGCGCCTACGCGCTCGCCGTGCTCGCCACGAGCGCCGCGTTCTGGCTCGCGCTCGGCGCGCTTTCGGGCCTGTTCTTCCGCCGCTTCGCGCAACAGGGTTAACGGCCTTCTCCGCTGCTCGGCCCCTGCCTTGAAAGCGGTGTTGAGACGGTGTTCAATGGGCGTTGCGGGAGTTTTCAGAATCGCGCCGTGTTTTCAACGGCGTGCGTTCCGCGCGGGGAATGGCGCGCCGGCTCCGCCCGTGTGTGCTCGAGCTTAAGACAAGGTTGCGAACAGCGGCGATGACGACGAACGGACGGTTCACCAGCGTCTACGGGCTCGACAACCAGGGCATCGGCGCGCTCAAGGCGGTTCATTGGAATCTTTCCGTGCCGGCGCTCTACGAGGAGGCGATCCGGCACGGCGAGGGGCGGATCGCGGCGCACGGGCCGCTCGTGGTCGAGACCGGTCAGCACACCGGCCGCTCGGCCGACGACAAGTTCATCGTCAAGGAGCCGTCCTGCGAGGGCAAGATCTGGTGGGGCCCGGTCAACCGTCCGTTCGATCCCGACAAGTTCAAGGCCTTGCGCGCGCGCCTCTTCGCCGACCTCGAGGGGCGCGAGGTGTTCGTGCAGGACTGTTTCGCGGGCGCCGACCCCACCTACCGCCTGCCCATTCGCGTGATCACCGAGTGCGCCTGGCAGTCGCTGTTCGCGCGCAATCTGTTCATCGAGGCGAAGCCCGACGAGCTCGCGAACCATCGGCCCGAGTTCACGATCGTTTCGCTCCCGAGCTTCAGGGCCGACCCGGCGACGGATGGCACGCGCTCGGAGACCTTCATCCTCGTGGATTTCGCCGAGCGCCAGGTGCTGATCGGCGGCACCTCGTATGCCGGCGAGATCAAGAAGTCGGTGTTCACCATCCTCAACTATCTGCTGCCCGAGCGCGGCGTGCTGCCGATGCATTGCTCGGTCAACGTGGGCGCGCTCGGCGATGCCGCGGTGTTCTTCGGCCTCTCGGGCACCGGCAAGACGACGCTGTCGGCCGATTCCTGCCGCACCCTCGTGGGCGACGACGAGCACGGCTGGAGCGAAGAGGGGCTGTTCAACTTCGAGGGCGGCTGCTACGCCAAGGTGATCCGCCTCTCGCCCGAGGCCGAGCCCGAGATCTACGCCACGACTCGGCGTTTCGGCACGGTGATGGAGAACGTGGTGCTGGATGAGCGGTCCCGCGAGGTCGATCTTGACGACGGCGGGCTGACCGAGAACACGCGCGCCGCCTATCCCTTGCGCTTCATCCCCAACGCCTCCTCGACCGGCACGGCCGGGCACCCCAAGACCCTCATCATGTTGACGGCGGACGCCTTCCGCGTGCTGCCGCCCATCGCCCGGCTCTCGCCC
>CAZVZP010000026.1:0-13557 GCA_964631625.1 uncultured Hyphomicrobiales bacterium
TGGCCGACCGCCACGCGATCTACAAGAACGGCGCCAAGGAGATCGCCTGGCAGCACGGCAAGGCGCTGAGCTTCATGGCCAAGTTCGACTTCGTGTGGGCCGGCAACGGCTTCCACCTCCACTCCTCGCTGTGGGATGCGAAGGGCACCAAGGCCCTGTTCAGCGATGCCAAGGGACCCGAGGGCATGTCGAAGCTGTTCCAGCATTATCTCGCGGGCCAGCTCGCGGCGGCGCGCGAGATGACCTACTTCTACGCGCCCTACATCAACTCCTACAAGCGCTACCAATCGGCCTCCTTCGCGCCGACGAAAGTGGTGTGGGCGAAGGACAACCGCACCTCGGGCTTCCGCGTGGTGGGCGAGGGCAAGGGCCTGCGCGTCGAATGCCGCATTCCCGGGGCCGACGCCAATCCCTATCTCGCCTTTGCCGCCACCATCGCCGCGGGGCTTCACGGCATCGAGACCAAGCTCAAGCTGCCGCCCAAGTTCACCGGCGATGCCTATAGCGTCAAGGGCCTGACCGAGATCCCCAAGACCTTGCGCGACGCGGTCGAGCTCCTGGACAAGTCGAAGGTGCTGCGTAAGGCGATAGGCGACGACGTGATCGACCACTACGTTCACGCGGGCCGCTGGGAGCAGGCCGAGTACGACCGCCGCATCACCGATTGGGAGCGCATCCGCTACTTCGAGCGGGCCTGAGCGCACCGCGCGAGGTCGACTGTCGCGGCGCCGCGCGTCCCCGCGCGTCGGGCTCGCCTTGCAGTCTTTTTTCCGCCGTCTATGATGACGCACCAACGGTCATACCCGCCGGTCGATTGAAGTGCTTGGCCTGCTGCCCGCGTGATGGGCGCGATCGGGCGACGGGCGATCGGGAGATGAGCGGGGTTCATCGGATATGGACAACGTGAAAGACAAGGGCCAGGAGTTCTTCCGGGTCCTCATCGATCTCGGCACCGACTACGCGCTCAGCGTCGTGGGCGGCATCATCGTCGCCGTCCTCGCCTGGATCGCTGCGAGCTTCCTCCAGAAAGGGGTCGAGCGGCTGCTGCTCCGCTCCAGGCGCGTCGAGGCCACGGTGGCGCGGTTTCTCGCGCGTTTGGCGCGCTACATCGTTCTCGCGCTCGCCCTCGTGGTCGTGCTCGGCCAGTTCGGGGTCCAGACCGCGAGCATCATCGCGGCCTTGGGCGCGGCGGGCATCGCGATCGCACTCGCGCTCCAGGGCACCCTCTCCAACATCGCCGCGGGCGTCGTGCTTCTCCTGCTGCGGCCGTTCCGCATCGGCGATTACATCGACGCCGAGGGCATCGCCGGCACGGTGGACGAGCTCGGCCTCATGACCACGCGCATGCGCACGATCGACGGCCTCTATCTGGAGGTGCCGAACAATCAACTGTGGAACCGGGCGATCCGCAATTACACGCGGTTGCCCGTGCGCCGCGTCGATGTCGCCATCGGGGTCTCGTATGAGGACGATATCGATCGCGCGCTGGGCATCCTGATGGCGGTGGCGCAAGCGGACAGCCGGGTCTTGCGCGAGCCGGCGACGCAGGCGGTGGTGACGGGGCTCGGCGACAGCGCGGTCAACCTGGCGCTGCGGTGTTGGATCGCGAACCAGGAGTTCTTCGACGTCCAGTCCGACCTGATCCGCGCGGCCAAGCGCGCGCTCGAGATCGCCGGCTTCACGATCCCCTTCCCGCAGCGGGAGGTTCGCCTGGTGGAGCGCCGGGCCGATGCCGACCGTCCGTGAGCCCCTCGGCGAACCGATCCGTCATCGGCTCGTGGCGCCACTCTGACTCGAGAGCTGCTTTCGGCGCTATAATCCTTTGAGGCGGCGCGCCAACGGGTGCCGGGGAAGCGGATGTCCGGGAGAGCGAGCGATGACGGGCGACGGATTTTGGATCGAGCTTCGCAAGGAAATTCAGAGCCATTCGGTCAAGAACCATCCGATCTATGTCGATCTGGTGGCGGGCGGACTTAAGCGCGCGACGATCGCGGAACTGTGCGCCCAGCTCAAATATACGGTAATCGACGGCATCTCCTCTCTCGCCCTGATCATTCCCCAGGTGCCTCGGAGCTTGCGCAAAGAGCTGGCCGAGAACCTCTACATCGAGCTGTGCGGCACCAAGGCCGTGCCCTCCCACTGGGAGCTCGCCTTGCGCGCGGGCGCAGCGGCCGGCTTTGCGGAAGAGGAGATCGACCGCAGGCCGATGCTGCCCGAAACCAAGGTCTATCCCGACACGGTCTCGGCCTACGCGGTGCGCGGCCACTGGCTCGAGGCCTTGAGCTTCGTCGCGCTCGGCATCGAGGACATGTTCGTGCCCTTCTGCGAGGGCGTCACCAAGGCGCTGAAACAGCACTACGGCTACGACAGCAAGGGGGCGATGTACTTCGCCGTCCACGTCGCGGCCGACGAGGTCCATGCGGAGACGGGATGGAACACGGCCAAGACCTGGGCCGACACGGACGAGAAGCGGGCGCGCGTGCGCTGGGCCGCACTCGAGGGGCGCAACATGTGGTGGAACATGTACTCGGCCGTCTATCGGCGCGGCGAGGGCAAGGACGCGCCGGTGCTCAAGCTCGCGGCATAGGCTCGCGGGGCGACGCGGGCCGCGCCTCGGGACATCATGCCGGTTCAGAACGCCGACATCGCCGCGCTGTTCTATCGTCTTGCCGATCTGCTCGAGATCGAAGGCGCGAACCCCTTTCGCATCCGCGCCTATCGCAACGCCGCCCGCACCCTCGAGGAGCTACCCAAGAACGTCGCCGCCCTGATCGGCGAAGAGCAAGACCTGGCGGAGTTGCCCGGAATCGGCGAGGACCTCGCGGGCAAGATCGCCGAGGTGGCCCAGACGGGGCGCCTCAAGGCGCTCGAAGAGACCGAGCGACGGGTGCCCAAGAGCCTCGCCGCCCTGGTCGCGCTTCCGGGCCTCGGGCCCAAGCGCGTCAAGCTCCTGCACGAGAAGCTCAAGATCCGTTCGCTCGAGGACCTGGAGCGGGCGCTGCGCGCGGGCCGGTTGCGCAAGCTTGCCGGCTTCGGGATCAAGACGGAGGAGAAGATCGCCCGCGCGCTCGCCCACGAGCGCGGCGCCGAGAAACGCCTGCGCCTGGCCGAGGCCGAGCCCGTGGCGCGCTCGCTCCTCGCGTATATCGAGGGCATCCGGGGCGTGAGCCAGGCGATCGTCGCAGGCAGCTATCGCCGCCGGCGCGAGACCGTGGGCGACCTCGACATCCTGGTCGCGGCCGCCGACGGAGCGGGCGTGATGGACGAGGTCGTGGCGTTCGAGGACGTGGCCGACATCGTGGCGAAGGGCGAGACGCGCGCCACCGTTCATCTCAAGAACGCAATTCAGGTCGATGTGCGCGTGGTGCCCAAGGAGAGCTACGGCGCGGCGCTCCATTACTTCACGGGCTCCAAGGCGCACAACATCGCCGTGCGCAGGCTCGGCGTCGCCAAGGGCCTCAAGATCAACGAGTACGGCGTGTTCAACGGCAAGCGGAGGGTCGGCGGCCGCACCGAGGCCGAGGTGTTCAAGGCCGTGGGCTTGCCCTTCATTCCGCCCGAACTGCGCGAGGACCGCGGCGAGATCGAAGCGGCGCGCAAGAACGCGCTGCCCCGGCTGGTCGAAGCGGCCGATATCCGCGGCGATCTGCACGTGCACACCACGGCGAGCGACGGGCGCAACAGCATCGAGCAGATGGTCGAAGCGGCGCAGGCGAGGGGCTACGCCTACCTCGCCATCAGCGACCATACGCGCCACCTCACCGTGGCGCACGGACTCGACGCCCGCCGGCTTGCGCGCCAGATCGAGGCGATCGACAAGCTCGACGCACGCCTTGAGAACTTCCGCGTGCTCAAGTCCGCCGAGGTGGACATCCTGGCGGACGGCTCCCTCGATCTCCCCGATTCGATCCTGAAGGAACTCGACTTCACCGTCTGCTCCGTGCACTACCGGTTCGATCTGCCGGCGCGCCAGCAGACGGAGCGCATCCTCAAGGCGATGGACAACCGCTACTTCACGATCCTGGGCCACCCGAGCGGCCGGCTGATCGGCCGGCGCGAGCCCTACGCGCTCGAGCTCGAGCGCCTCATCGAGGGCGCGCGCGAACGCGGTTGCTTCCTCGAGGTCAACGGCCAGCCCGACCGGCTCGACCTCAACGACGTCGCGTGCAAGATGGCGAAGGAGGCGGGCGTCATGGTCTCGATCGCGACCGACGCCCATAGCGTGGCGCAGCTCGACTACATGCGCTATGGCCTCGACCAGGCGCGCCGCGGTTGGCTCGAGCCGGCCCGGGTGCTCAATACGCGCCCATGGCCCCAGCTCGCCAAACTGTTGGCGCGGTCCTAACGGGTCGCCGCGCCCGCGTATCGCCTTCACTCGGACGGAGAACTCGATGATCGACCTCTACACGGCGGCGACGCCCAACGGATACAAGATCTCGATCGCGCTCGAGGAATTGGGCCTCGCTTACGAGGTCCACGCGCTCGATCTCGGGCGCGGCGATCAGAAGCGGCCCGAGTATCTCGCGCTCAACCCGAACGGGCGGATACCGGCTATCGTCGATCGTGACAGCGGGCTTACGATCTTCGAATCGGGAGCGATCCTGCTCTATCTCGCGGACAAGACCGGCCGGCTTCTGCCTGCGGACAAGCGGCGCCGCTGGGAGGCCATCGAGTGGCTCATGTTCCAGATGGGCGGGGTCGGCCCGATGCAAGGGCAGGCCAACGTGTTCTACCGCTATTTCGCCGAGAACCTCCCCTCCGTCATCGCCCGCTATCAGAACGAGACAAAGCGCCTCTACGGGGTGCTCGACGGCTGGCTCAAGGAGCGGGACTATCTCGCCGAGGAATACAGTATCGCCGATATCGCCAACTGGGCCTGGGTGCGCTCGCATAAATGGGCGGGTGTCATGGTCGATGATCTGCCGCACCTGCGCCGCTGGATGGACACGATGGCGGCCCGTCCGGCCTGCCAGAGGGGCATCAAGATCCCGCCTTCGTTGGGCAGCGATGCCACCGTCAAGATGGCCCAGAGCATGCTCGTGCGCTAACGTGCCGGGTCGATCGGTGGGACAATGGGCGATCGGAACGAGGCGTCGGAGCCGGCGCCTCGTTCTCGCGGCGGCTCTTGTCGTGCTCGCGGTGTGGGCGGAGGCCATGGGGGACGAGACCGGGGACAAGGAATACGCCGCGGCGCGGGCGGAGATGATCGAGATGATCAAGGTCCACGCCGCCTACGCGAGCGACTCACTCGGTGCGGAGGGCATCGGCGAGCGGGTGCTCGAGGCGATGGAGCGTGTGCCGCGCCATCGCTTCGTGCCCGAGGGCTGGCGTTTCGCCGCCTACGAGGATCAGCCGTTGCCCATCGGCGCGGGCCAGACCATTTCCCAGCCCTTCATCGTCGCGTTCATGACCGAGCTGCTCGAGGTTGCGCCCGGCGATCGCGTGCTCGAGGTGGGGACGGGCTCGGGCTATCAGGCCGCGGTACTGGCGGAGCTCGGCGCCCAAGTCTATACGATCGAGATCGTGGCCGAGCTGGGCCAGCGCTCGGCGCAAACCCTGAAAGAGCTCGGTTACAGCGCCGTCGCCACGCGGATCGGCGACGGTTATCTCGGCTGGCCCGAGGCCGCACCGTTCGATGCCATCGTGGTCACCGCGGCGGCCGACGAGATTCCCAAGCCGCTTCTCGAACAGCTCAAGCCGGGCGGGCGTTTGGTGATCCCCGTGGGCGCGGTGTTCGATGCGCAGGACCTCTTGCTCGTGACCAAGAGCGAGGACGGCAAGACCAGCGAGCGAGAGGTGCTGCCCGTGCGCTTTGTTCCGCTCACCCGCGCGAAGCCGAATTAGCCGCTCCCGATCCGCCGCCGCGGACGCCAACCCCGGCCCGTTTGAGGCTCAAGCCGCCTCTGATAAGGTGCCGCGGTTCGCTCCCAGGAGGAGAACGCGATGGCCGACCGGCTCTTCTACGGCTTCGACACGCTTGCCCTGCATGCGGGCCAGCAGCCCGACCCGGCGACGGGCGCGCGGGCCGCGCCGATCTATCAGACGACATCCTATGTTTTCCGCGATACGGAGCATGCGGCCTCGCTGTTCAATCTCGAACGGCCGGGCTACATCTACTCGCGCATCTCGAATCCGACGGTGGCCGTGCTCGAGGAACGGATCGCCGCGCTCGAGGGCGGTGTCGGCGCCGTGTGCACGGCGAGCGGCCAGGCGGCGCTGCATCTCGCCATCGCGACGCTGATGGGCGCCGGCGGGCACGTCGTGTCCTCGGCGGCGCTCTACGGCGGCTCGCACAACGTCCTGCAGCACACGCTGCCGCGCTTCGGCATCACGACCAGCTTCGTCGATCCCCACGATCACGACGGTTTCCGCCGCGCCATCCGCCCCGAGACGCGGCTCATGTTCGGTGAGACGCTGGGCAATCCGGGGCTCGAGGTGCTCGATATTCCGAAGGTTGCCGAAATCGCCCACGGCGTGGGAATTCCGCTTCTCATCGACTCGACCTTCACGACGCCTTATCTGTGCCGGCCCTTCGAGCTCGGCGCCGACCTCGTGCTCCATTCGGCGACCAAGTTCCTGGGCGGGCACGGCATCGCCATCGGCGGCGTGATCGTCGATTCGGGCCGCTTCGACTGGGAGGCGTCGGGCAAGTTCCCGACCCTGACCGAGCCGTACGCCGGCTATCACGGGCTCGACTTCGCCGCCGAGTTCGGGCCGCTCGCCTTCGTCATGCGGGCGCGCGCCGAGGGCCTGCGCGACTTCGGCGCCTGCATGAGCCCTTCGACTGCGTTCTATATCCTGCAGGGCGTCGAAACGCTGCACGTGCGCATGCCTCGCCACGTCGAGAACACGCGGCGCGTCATCGCCTTCCTCAAGAGCCATCCCTCGGTCGGCTGGGTGCGTTACCCGGAGCTCCCGGAGCACCCCGATCACGAGCTGGCGAGGCGCTACCTGCCCAAGGGCTGCGGCGCGATCTTGAGCTTCGGCATCCGGGGTGGGCGCGAGGCGGGGGCGCGCTTCATCAACCGGCTGCGGCTGTTCTCCCATCTCGCCAACGTGGGCGACGCCAAGTCGCTGGTGATTCATCCGGCGAGCACCACCCATCAGCAGATGGATGCCGCATCGCTCGCCGCCGCGGGCGTGGGCGAGGACATGGTGCGCCTCTCGGTCGGACTCGAGGAGCCGGAGGACCTGCTCGCCGATCTCGACCAGGCGCTCAAGGCCTCCCAAAAGGAGTAGAGCGTTGCAGCTCGACGTCGCGGGCCGAGCGGTCTTCGCGGGGACGGGCGGCGCCGCCTTCGAGCCCGGGCGTGCGCCCGTGGTGTTCCTGCACGGCGCGGGCATGGATCACAGCGTGTGGGCGAGCCCCGCCCGGTACTTCGCCCATCACGGCCACGGCGTGCTCGCGCCCGACCTGCCCGGCCACGGACGCTCGGCGGGCCCGCCGCTCGACCGCGTCCCGGGATTAGCCGACTGGCTGCTGGCGCTTCTCGATGCGGCCCGGATCGAGCGCGCGATGCTCGTCGGCCACAGCATGGGCGCGGCGATCGCGCTCGAGTTCACGGCCCGGCACCCGGAGCGGGTGCGTATGCTCGCGCTCTTGGGCGCCGCCCTGCGCTTCCCGGTCAACCCGCGGCTCCTGGAGGCCGCGCGCTCGGGACAGCACCTGGCGGCGGAATTGATGACCGCCTGGGGTCACGACCGGCACCGCCAATTGGGCGGTCACCGTATGGCGGGCCTGTGGATGCTGGGCGCGAGCCTGCGCCTGATCGAGACCATGGCTCCGGGCGTGCTGTTCGCCGACTTAAGCGCCGTCGCCGCCTACGAGGGAGGCCAGCAGGCGGCGCGCAAGGTGGCGTGTCCCGCCCTCGTGGTCATCGGCGAATACGACCTCATGACCACGCCCAAGGCGGGCCATGAGCTCGCCGCGCTCATCGCGGGCGGCCGCACCGAGATAATCGACGAGGCCGGCCATATGATGATGATCGAACAACCGGACGCGACCCTCGACGCGCTGCGCGATTTCCTGCGCTGAGCGGGGACGGGAATCCGAATAGTCGCGCGGCTACGGCGCGAACTGTTCGGTCAGGATGCGCTCCTCGAGGTCGTGCTCCGGATCGAACAGCAGCTGAAGCGTGATCGAATCGTCCTGGGCCACGTCCACCGCGCGCACGTCGCGCACCTCGGTGAAATCGGCCACCGCGCTCACCGGCCGCTCCTCGTAGCTCTCGACCTCGAAGCGCACCCGCGCGCTCTGGGGCAGGAGCGCGCCGCGCCAGCGCCGTGGCCGGAAGGCGGAGATCGGGGTCAAGCACAGGACGCCCGCGCGCACCGGCACGATGGGCCCGTGGGCCGAGAGGTTGTAGGCCGTGCTGCCGGCGGGAGTCGCGACGAGAATGCCGTCGCACACGAGCAGGGGGAGTCGGATCCGGCCGTCGATCTTGATCACGATATGGGCGGCGAGCCGCGTCTCGCGCAGGAGGGAAACCTCGTTGATGGCGATTGCCTCTTCGGCACGGCCGGCGGCGGTTTCCGCGCGCATGCGCAAGGGGTGGAGCTCGGTCGGACGGGCGGCCTCGAGGCGTTCGAGCAGGCGGTCCTCGCGGTACTCGTTCATGAGGAAGCCGACGGTGCCCCGGTTCATGCCGTAGATCGGCACGCGCCGGGTCAGATAGCGGTGGAGCGTCTCGAGCATGAGGCCGTCGCCGCCCAGCGCCACGATCACGTCCGCCTCGTCGGGATCAGCGGCGGGATAGCGCGCGGCCAGGCGTGCGCGCGAGTCCTGTGCCTCGGGCGCTTGGCTGGCAACGAAGGCGACCTTCCGGAACCTCACCGCTCCCCCCGCTCGATCGGGCGCCGGAGTATAACCGAGGCGCCATTGCGCGTCAGCGCGGGGGGCCCGGACTTCGGGAAAAAAATCGAGGGAAAGGACGAGCCGGCTCAGCCGCCGGTCACACTCATGTGGCGGGCGAGCGCCGGGCGGTTGTGGCGCCGGTCGATGACGAAATCGTGACCCTTGGGCTTGCGCGCGATCGCCTCGCCGATCGCGGCAATCAGCGCTTCGTCACTCTCGCTCTGGCGCACCGGGGCGCGCAGATCGGCCGAGTCCTCCTGACCCAGGCACATATAGAGCCTGCCCGTGCAGGTGAGCCGCACGCGGTTGCAGGATTCGCAGAAGTTGTGCGTGAGCGGCGTGATGAAGCCGAGGCGCTGACCCGTCTCGGCGACGCGCATGTAGCGTGCGGGCCCTCCGGTCCGGTAGTCGGTATCCTCCAGCGTCCAGCGCGAGCCCAAGCGCGCGCGTAAAAGCGAAAGCGGGAGATAATGGTCGGTGCGATCCTCGTCGACCTCGCCGAGCGGCATGGTTTCGATGAAGGTCAGGTCGAAGCCCTGCTCGCCGCACCAGCGGATCAGCGTATCGAACTCGTCGTCGTTGACGCCGCGCAGCGCGACCGCGTTGATCTTGACGTGGAGCCCCGCCGACTTGGCGGCGGCGATGCCGGCCAGCACCTTGTCGAGCTTGCCCCAGCGCGTGATGCGCTCGAACTTCGCGGGATCGAGGGTATCGAGCGACACGTTCACCCGGCGCACGCCGCATTCAGCCAGCTCGCCCGCGAAGCGGGCGAGCTGGCTGCCGTTGGTCGTCAGCGTAAGCTCATCCAGCCGACCGCTCGTGAGGTGCCGCCCGAGGGACCGAAACAGCCGCATCACGTCGCGCCGAACCAAGGGCTCGCCTCCCGTCAAGCGCAGCTTGCGCACGCCGAGATCGACGAAGGCACTGGCGGTGCGGTCGAGCTCCTCGAGGCTCAGAATCTCGGCCTTGGGCAGGAACGTCATGTCCTCCGCCATGCAATAGACGCAGCGGAAGTCGCAGCGATCGGTCACCGAGACCCGCAGGTAGGTGATGTGTCGCCCGAACGGATCGATCATCTGCGCCATGCGTGTGCCGGTTCGCTCCAAGGTCGCAATGCCGAGCTCAACCTCGTCCCATCGGGCAATATAGTGAGGAGGCGGGCCGATTTCGCCCCCAAACTCGGTGCGGCGATTATTGCAGATTAGCCTTGATATAAAAGGGGCTATTCGGCCGAGTCGGACGCGTTGTCCGAGGCCCGGCCCGCGCCCTCGGCCCCGGCGAGGGGCAAGCGAACCGTGAAGCGCGAGCCTTTGCCGGCGGCGCTCTCCAGCAGGAGATCGCCGCCCATAAGCCGCGCGAGCCGGCGCGAGATTGCAAGCCCAAGACCGGCGCCGGCCCGCGGATGGCGCTCCGCGCCCTCGGCGGCCGAGCGAAAGCTCTCGAACACCGCCTCGCGCTTCTCGGGCGGGATGCCGATCCCGGTGTCCCAGAAGGTCACGTCGATCAGCCCCGGCTGGCCATGGACAAGCGAGACGCCGATCGATCCGCCGCGCTCGGTGAACTTGATCGCGTTGCTGAGCAAGTTGACGAAGATCTGCCGCGTGCGCCCGGGATCGACCCAGAGCACGGGGTCGTCCACGACCAGCACCGCGGACAGATCGATCCCCTTGCGCCCGCCCTCGAGACTGACGAGGGTCAGGGCGTCGTTAATGAGATTCCTAAGCCCGACACGCTGAGGGCGCACCTGCAGATGGTCGCTCTCGATGCGCGCGAGATCGAGGAGATCGTTGATCAAACCGAGCAGGTGTCGCCCCGCGTTGTGGATGTCCTTGCAGTAGCTCAGGTAAGGCTCGGGCAGCGGGCCGAACATCTCGAGCGAGCAGACCTCGGCAAAACCGATCATCGCGTTGAGCGGCGTGCGCAGCTCGTGGCTCATCATGGCGAGGAAGCTGTTCTTGGCCGCCGAGGCTGCGCGCGCATTCTCGTTCGCCGCGTCGAGCTCGCGGTTGCGCGCGATGAGCTGCGCCACGGCCTGCTCGATCTCGCGCCGGGTCTGCCGGGCGCGCTCCTCGGCCCGGTAGTTCGCGGTCACGTCCATCGCCGTGCCCCGGTAGCCGGCGAAGCCCTCGTCCGCCTCGCGGAAGTTCGGCACACCCGTCAGCCGGAAGCGGCGCAGGCGATTCTCCGTATCGCGGATACGGAAGATCAGTGTGCGAAACGCCGCCCGCGCGGCCAGCACCTCGCGGGCCGAGCGCACGCCGCCCTCGGCCTCCTCGAATTCGCCGAGCTCCAAGAGGTTGAGGCCCTTGATCAGCTTGGGCGGGAGCCCAGTCACCGCGGTGATGCCGCGCGAGATTCGGGTCAGCGTAAAGTTCTCGTCCACCTCCCAGACCCAGTCGGCGGCGGAGCGCAGCATCTCCTCGGCGCGTTCCTGATCGCTCTCGCAGACCCGGCGCAGATCGCGCAGCTCGGTCGCATCCGAATAGATGCCGTAGGCGCCGATGACCCGACCTTCGTCGTCGATCACGGGCACATGGCGCGAGATATAGTGCTTGGTCAGGTTGCCGATGACGATGCGGTCCTCGCTGCGCACGGGCCCGCGCTCGCGCTTGAGCTGAGCCAGAATCTGGTCGAACAACGGAAAGTGGACGTGGCGGCCGGCGGGCGTCCCGAGCGTGCGCGCGGCGAGCGCGACCAGATGGTGGTAGAGATCGCTCGCGTACAGTAGGCTCGCCTGCTCGTCGCAGACGTACAGGGGCGGCGCGCCCGCGAGCAGCTCGTCGAACAGGAGGCCCGCGGCCGGATGCTCGACGCCCAGAGCGCGCAGCACCAGGGCCTGCGCCAAGGGTCCGTCCTTGCCGCCCGCCGATGCGGATTTTCCTGCCGGCGGGCGCGTGGCTCCGCCGCTCGGCTCCTTGCCGTGGCTGCTCGACATGCCCCGATCGCTCTGCGATGGCCGGGACCCGCAGTATCCCGCCTCCATCTGCCGAAATAATTATGGCAAGGCAAAGGCGTTCTTCCCAGTCCTTTCGCCGCCGCGCTATGCTTTTTCTCGTGGACAACCGTGGCGCGCACAACCGCACCGCGAGGCGGCACGGATTGCATGACGGATCGGTGGAATTGAGGGTATGGCTGAGCGCTCCGCCGCCCCGAGTGACATGATGACCACCCGCGAGGTGGCCGCGTATCTGCGCATCAAGGAGCGCAAAGTCTACGATCTTGTGAAGGAAGGTCGCATTCCGTGTCGCCGTGTCACGGGAAAGTGGCTTTTCCCAAGGAGCCTGATCGACGCATGGCTGGCGGGCCGGACGATCCCGCAAGACGCCGTTAAGGTTAATACGCAGCGTCCGCCGGTTGTCGCCGGCAGCCACGATCCGCTGCTCGAATGGTGTCTGCGCGAATCGGGGTGTGGCCTCGCCATGCTGGCGGGCGGCAGCCTGGATGGGCTCGCTCGCTTCGCGGCGGGCGAGGTTCTCGTCTGCGGTCTTCACCTGTTCGATCCGTCGGGCGGGGGCTACAACCTGGGCGCCGTGCGCGATCGGCTCGCGCTCGACGGGCTCGTGCTCCTCGAATGGGCCTGGCGCGAGCAGGGTCTGGTGCTGGCCGAAGGCAATCCGCTCGGAATCGGTTCGCTCGCGGACCTGGCCAAAAAGAGGGCGCGGATCGTGCTGCGCCAGAGCGAGGCCGGAAGCCGCGTCCTGTTCGAACATCTCTTGAACGAGGCCGGGATAACGCTGGCACGGCTGTCCGTGCTCGAGCGCCCGGCCCGTTCGGAAAGCGACCTCGCGCTCGCGGTGCTCGACGGGCGAGCCGATGCGGGGCTCGCCATCGCAGAAGTGGCGCGCCAGCATCGGTTGCATTTTCTCCCCTTGCACCGGGAACGCTACGACCTCGTGCTGTCGCGGCGCGACTATTTCGAGCCGGCGTTTCAGGTGCTGTGGAGATTTGTCATGGGGCCAACATTCGAGGCGCATGCCGCGACGCTCGCGGGCTATGATTGCAGTGGGCGCGGACGGGCCGTATTCAATGGGCCTTGATGGCCGAGGGGCGGCAACGGCGATCGGAGGATGGAATGAAGATCAGCGCGCGCAATGTGCTCAAGGGCAAGGTCACGGCAGTAAAAACCGGGGCCGTGGCCGCTCAGGTGCAGGTCGATGTGGGCGGCCACGTCATCACCTCGATGATCACGGCCGACGCATTGAAGGACCTCAAGATCAAGAAGGGCGACAAGGTGTCCGTGATCATCAAGTCGACCGAGGTGATGCTCGCGAAGTGAGGCGAGCGGGCGAGGAGCGCGGGCGGCCGGTGCGTTCATCCCGGCCGCTCGCCGCGCCGCGAGCGTGCCGCACGACCTTAAAGTGTCAGCCGCCGGCATTCGGAAAGAAGAGTTGTTCGCCGCCGATCGTGAAGGAGGCGATCGCCTCCTGGCCCTCGGGCGAGGTGATCCAGTCGAGAAAGGCCATGCCCCAGTCTTTTTTCACGTGGGGATGACGCTCCGGGTTGACGAGCATCGCGCCGTATTGATTGAACAGGCGCGGATCGCCGGCAAGCAACAGCTCGAGATCGGCACGATTCTCGAAGGATAGCCAGGTGCCGCGGTCGGAGAGGGTGTAGGCGGGCTTGGCGGCGGCAATGTTCAGCGTCGCGCCCATGCCGGCGCCGGCCTCGAGGTACCAGGTGCCCGAGGCCGCCCGAGCGTCGAC
>CAZVZP010000026.1:13567-20462 GCA_964631625.1 uncultured Hyphomicrobiales bacterium
GCCTCCTGCCAGAAGCGCAGCTCGGCGCGGTGCGTGCCGCTGTCGTCCCCACGCGAGACGAAGGTCGAACCCGTCTCGGCGATTTTCTTGAATCCCGCGACCACATCGCCGAGGCCGCGAATTCCGGCAGGGTCCTCCGAGGGGCCGACGACCACGTAGTCGTTGTACATGACGTCGCGGCGCTCGACCGCGAAGCCCTCTTCGACGAGTTTGAGTTCCCCGTCCTTGTCGTGCACGAGAAGCACGTCGGCATCCCCGTCGCGGGCCATCTGCAACGCCTGGCCCGTGCCCCGCGCCACGACGCGGACCTCGATCCCGCTCGCTTGCGTGAACAGCGGCAGGATGTGGCCGAAGAGCCCCGAGTTCTCGGTCGAGGTCGTCGAGGCGAGCGTGATGTATTTTTCTTCCTGAGCGAAGGCTGAATGGCTCGCCAGGCCGAATGCCAAGGCCAGCGTCCAAACGGCACCAGCCAGAAATCGCTTCATGGGGATGCTCCGTTGTTACCGAATTGCCACAGCCGGCCTTCGAGGAAGGCGCGCGCCTCGGGACTCTCGGGCCGTGCGAAGAAGGGTTGGGCAGCCGAGCGTTCGACCAGCCGGCCGTTGTTGAGGAACAGGACTTCGTCGGCCAGGCGACGGGCCTGCGCAAGATCGTGCGTTGTCATGACGATCTTGGTGCCCGCGGCCGAGATCGCCTGAATGATCGATTCGATGGCGTGCGTCGCACCGGGATCGAGGTTGGTCGTCGGCTCGTCGAGAAAGAGGATCTCGGGCCGAAGCGCCCAGGCGCGGGCCAGCGCCAGGCGCTGCTGCTCGCCGCCCGAGAGCGTGCGCGCGGGCTGGCGCGCCACGTGGGTCAATCCCGTTTCCTCGAGAACCTGGGCGACGCGACTGCCCCGCGCGCCGCGCGGCACGCCACGCACCGCAAGCGCGTAGTCGATGTTGGCCACGACCGAACGGCGCAGCATGACGGGGCGCTGGAAAACCATGGCCTGGAAGGCGCGCGCCGTGCCCGGCTCGGGCCCGAGCCACTCGACCGTGCCGGCCGTGGGTCGGATCAGCCCGTGGCACAGACGCAGGAGCAGGCTCTTGCCCGCGCCGTTCGGCCCCAACACGACGCTGCGCGCGCCGGGCTCGAAGACCGCGTCGATGTGCTGCAGGAGCCGGCGCCCGCCCGCCTCGTAGCCGAGACCGCGCACGCACAACGGCAGGATGCGGTAGCCCGCAATAACCTCGCGGTTCATCCGAGCCTCCGTTGCGCCGCGTCGCGGATGACATAGACGGCCGCATTGACCACGACGGCGAGCACGACGAGGATGAGGCCCAAGCCCAGCGCGAGGGCAAGGTCGCCTTTCGCCGTCTCGAGCACGATCGCGGTGGTCATGACGCGGGTCACGTGGGCGATGTTGCCGCCCACGATCAGCACCGCGCCGACCTCGCCGATGGCCCGGCCGAAGCCCGCGAGCACGGCGGTGAGCAGGCTGTAGCGGCCGTCGTAGATCAGGGTCGGGATGGCGCGCAGCGTGCTCGACCCGAGCGAGCGCAATTGTTCCTCGTACTCTTCCCACAAGTCCTCGACCATCTGGCGCGAGAGCGCCGCGATGATCGGCGTCACCAGCAGGCACTGAGCGATGATCATCGCCGGAACGCTGAACAGCAGGTCGAGGAAGCCGAGCGGCCCGGCGCGCGAGAGCACCAAATAGAGCAGCAGCCCGACCACGACCGGTGGCAAGCCCAGAAGACCGTTCAAGAACACGGTCAGCGCGGCGCGTCCCGGGAAGCGGAAGAGGGCGATTGCGGCGCCGAGCGGCAGCCCGATCACAGTCGCAAGGGCCACCGCGCTCACGCTGACGTGCAGCGAGCGCAACACGATCTCGCCAAGCTCCGGATCGAGGCTCACGATCAATTCGAAGGCGGCGTGGAACGCGCCTGCGATTTTGTCCATGACGCTGCCGGGCCCGTGGCTGTCGGGTGCCCTCCGATGGGCGCCCGGGATCATCACCTTTTGGCAGAGAAATTCGCATTATTTTTCAAAAATATGGAAAATTTTGCTTAAATATACATATTTTTGCCTATCGAGCAACAGGCCACAGCCGCCGGGCACCGGGTGGCCGGGGAACCGGAAGCCACCAGGGTGGCCTTGGCCGGTGCCGGGCGAGCGGTCATATTGCTTTGCGGCATGAAGGAATTCGAAGTCGCGCCCAAGCCCACCGACCCGAAGCTCACGCGCCGGCTAAAGGGCACCGATCAGGACGGCTCAGCCGTCGAGACGGCGGTGGTGGTCGAGTGCCCGCTTACCCTCTTCCTCAACGGGCAGGAGATCGTGACGCTGATGACGATCGGCGATTACCCGGAGTACCTGGCGCTCGGCTACCTCATCAACCAGAACATGCTGCGCGCGGACGATGCGGTCTTGGCCGTCGATTACGACCCCGAGATCGACACCGTGGTCGTGCGCACCGCGCGCGCGACCGACTTCGAGACCAGGCTCAAGAAGAAGACGCTGACCTCGGGCTGTGCCCAGGGAACCGTGTTCGGCGACCTGATGGAGCGCTTCGATGAGATCGCACTCAGCCGGGACGCGGTGCTCAAGACCTCCTGGCTCTATGCGCTGACCCGCAAGATCAACACGCATCCCTCGCTCTACCTCGAGGCCGGCGCGATCCACGGCTGCGTGCTGTGCGAAGAGGACCGGCCGCTGATCTACCTGGAGGACGTCGGCCGCCACAACGCCGTGGACAAGATCGCGGGGCTCATGTTCCGCCACGGCCTCAAGGGCCATGACAAGATCATGTACACCACGGGCCGGCTCACCTCGGAGATGGTGATCAAGACCGTGACCATGGGAATCCCGATCCTGATCTCGCGCTCCGGCTTCACCGCCGCCGGCGTCGAGCTCGCGAGGCGAGCGAGTCCCACGATGATCGGCCGGGCCAAGGGCAAGCGCTTCCTCGCGCTCTCGGGTGCCGAGCGCATCGTCTACGACGCCGATGCGCGGGAGGTCGCGGCGGAAAGCAAACGCCTTCAGCGCAAGGCCTCGCTCGTCGAAGACGATGTCGCCTGAGCGGCCCGCGGTCGCCGGCGTGCTCCTGGCCGGGGGCCTGTCGCGGCGCATGGGCGGCGGCGACAAACCGCTCAAGCCGCTCAAGGGCCAAACCATCTTGGCTCATGTGATCGCACGCGTTAAGCCGCAGGTGCAGGCGCTCGTGCTCAACGCGAACGGCGAGCCTTCCCGCTTCACCGCCTTCGGGCTCCCCGTCGCGCCCGACGTGGTCGAGGGCTTTGCCGGCCCGCTCGCCGGCGTGCTCACGGGGTTCGAGTGGGCGGCCGAGCACGCGCCGGAATGCCCATGGCTTGCGAGCTTCGCCACCGATGCGCCGTTCCTGCCCGCCGATCTGGTGGCGCGCTTGCTCGAGGCCATCGAGCGGGACGGCGCCGACTTGGCCTGCGCCGCCTCGGGCGGGCGGCATCATCCGGTGTTCGGACTCTGGCCCGTGCGCCTCAAGGATGAGCTTCGCCACGCGCTGATCGATGAGGGCGTGCGCAAGGTGGATGTCTTCACCGCGCGCTATCGCCTCGCGGTCGCGGACTTTGCCGGCGAGCCTTACGATCCCTTCTTCAACGCCAACGCGCCCGAGGACCTGGAAGAGGCGGAGCGGATTCTTCAGACGATGATTGCGCGGTGAGGTATCGCGGTGGCCGTTAGGCCACCCGCTCTCGCCTCAGCATCGTGGCAAAGCACTTATCTTGCCGAGGAAACCGTCAAGAACGAAGCCCACCGTCGGCTCGCCCGCATCCGCGTACTCGTAGCGGGCGCGCACCACGGGCTTATTCAGCGAGACGAGCGCGAGGAGGTCGATGGGCGTGGCCGAGACCACGAGCTCGGCATCGCTCGCGTTGATCGTCGCCGCGAGCGCCTCGACCTGCTCGGGCCCATAGCCCATGGCGGGCAGCACGGACCCGAGGTGCGGGAACTCGTCGAAGAGATAGCGCAGCGCCGGGGCGGCGGAGGGCCGGGGATCGACAAGCTCGACCGCGCCCGCCGCACGGGCCGCGACGCAGCCGGCGCCGAACGCCATACCGCCATGAGTGAGCGTCGGCCCATCCTCGATCACGAGCACGCGCTTGCCTCTGACGGCTTGCGGATCGTCGAGAGTGACGGGCGAGGCGCCGCGCACGACCTCGGCCTTCGGATTGGTGCGGCGCACGGCCTCCTCGATGCGCGCCACGTCCTCGGGCCGGGCCGCGTCGCTCTTGGCGATGACCACGACGTCGGCCATGCGCAGGCATGTCTCGCCCGGGTGATAGGCGGTCTCGTGGCCGGGCCTCAGCGCGTCGGCAAGCACGATGTGCAGATCGGGCTTGAGGAACGGAAAATCGTTGTTGCCGCCGTCCCAAAGAATGACATCGCCCTCGGCTTCGGCACGCCCGAGGATGGCCTCGTAATCGACGCCCGCGAACACGACGTTGCCCACAGCAATATGCGGCTCGTACTCCTCGCGCTCCTCGATCGTGCAGTGGGCGTGCTCGAGATCGGCGCGCGTGGCGAAGCGCTGCACGGCCTGCTTCTCGAGCTCCCCGTAGGGCATGGGATGGCGGATCACGGCTACTTTGCGGCCACGCTCGCGCAGGAGGCGCGAGAGGTGGCGCGAGACCTGCGACTTGCCTGAGCCCGTGCGCACCGCCGAGACCGCGATCGCGGGGAGGCGCGCCTTCAGCATCGTGCGCTTTGGGCCAAGGAGCACGAAGTCCGAGCCCGCGGCCAGCGCGCGCGAGGCCCGGTGCATCACCTCCTCGTGCAGGAGGTCGCTGTAGGCGAAAATCGTTTCGTCCACCGCCTTGCGCCGGATCAGCTCCTCGAGCCCGCTTTCATCGACGATGGCAATGCCTTCGGGGTAGTGCGCACCCGCGAGCGCCGGCGGGTAGCGCCGATGCGCGATGCCCGGGATCTGCGCCGCGGTGAAGGCCACGACCTCGTGCGCGGGATCGTTGCGATAGACGACGTTGAAGTTGTGAAAGTCGCGGCCGGCCGCGCCCATGATCACGACCCGACGCCTGACTGCCATGAGCTTTTCCTTTGTTCTCGACAACCGCATCGTTAGCGCTGTCGGAGGGGTCGGCCTTGATCTAGCCCAAGCAGCGTGTCGAGCGACCGGCGGCCGCGCGAGACCGTTCGCCGTGCTCGGCAACGCCGAAACGGCCGCCCCCCCGCGTTCGCGCCATCAAGCGGGTTGGCGGGGCGGACGGCAGAAGCCCTGAGACGGCACGTCGAGCGCGCTGTTGAACTTGCTCGACAGATTCTGGAACGCGATGAGCGCGGTCAACTCGACGATCGTATTGTCGTCGAAATGCCGGCGAAGGGCCGCGATCTGCGAATCCTCGACGCGCCGATCGCTCAAGGTCATGGCTTCAGCGTAGTCGAGCGTGTCGCGCTCGCGCGCGTCGAACAACGGGCTGTTGCGCCAATCGCCGAGCGCCTCGACCTTCTCCGGCGCAACACCGCGCTTCATCAGGGTCGCACTGTTGAGATCGACGCAGAAGGCGCAGCCGTTGAGCTGGGAGACGCGCACGGTGACGAGCGGGCGCAAGGCCAGATCAAGCGGCGAGCTGCGCCGATCCAAAATGCCGTAGAGCAACGCGACGGCCATGAACAGCCGTGGCCGGCGCGCCCACAGGAGCGCTGGCTGCAACACTTCACCGTACTTGCGGCGCTGATTCCAGAAGAACAGGCGGAGATACCACGGGCAAGCCGAAAGCGAACGCGGTTCGATGCGCATGACCTTCCCTTTGCGGCGCGCCCCGCTGCGGCGATGGCCAGCGATCGTCGGCTCCGTCCGTGCGGCCTACTCCGCGGCCCCGGCGTGCGCGCGCTCGACCCGGGCGGCGCAGAACTTGAACTCCGGGATCTTGCCGAAGGGATCGAGCGCCGGGTTGGTCAGCATGTTAGCGGCCGCTTCCGAGAAGCAGAAGGGGATGAACACCATGCCGTGCGGCACCCCCGAATCGACGCGGGCCTTGAGCTCGATCGCACCGCGGCGGGTCGAGACGCGGATCATTTCGCCCGGGCGGATGCCGAGGTCCGAAAGCTCCTTGGGCGCCAAATGCGCCACCGCCTCGGGCTCGAGCTCATCGAGCACCGAGGCGCGCCGGGTCATGGCGCCCGTGTGCCAGTGCTCGAGCGTGCGCCCGGTGGTGAGCACCAGGGGATAGTCCTCGTTCGGCATCTCGTCGGGCGGGATGATCGAGGCCGGCACGAACTTGCCGCGGCCACTCGCCGTCGGGAAGCCGTCGCCGAAGATCACCGGATGGCCGGGATGGCTCTCGTCGTCGCACGGGTAGATCACCGCGCTCTCGCGCTCGAGCCGCTCCCAGGTGATGCCGGTCAAGGACTTCATGCACTGGCGCATCTCGTTGAACACGTCCTTGGGCCCTGTGTAGCTCCAGGGAAGGTCGATGCGGCGCGCGATCTCCTGGATGATCCACCAGTCCTCGCGCGCCTCTCCCGGCGCTTGAAGCGCCTTGCGGCCGAGCTGCACCTGGCGGTTGGTGTTGGTGACGGTTCCCGTCTTCTCCGGCCAGGCGGTGGCGGGCAGGATCACGTCGGCGAAGAACGCGGTCTCGGTCAAGAAAATCTCCTGTACCACGAGGTGCTCGAGCTTCGCCATGGCCTCGCGCACGTGATAGGCGTTGGGATCGGACATCGCGGGGTTCTCGCCCATGATGTACATGCCCTTGATGCGCCCGTCGTGGGCCGCATCCATGATCTCGACCACGGTCAGGCCCGGCTTGGGGTCGAGGGTGGCGCCCCACAGCTTCTCGAAGCGCTCGCGGTTCTTGGGATCGGCGACCGAAGCGTAGTCCGGATAGACCATGGGGATCAGCGCCGCGTCGGACGC
>CAZVZP010000027.1:0-3363 GCA_964631625.1 uncultured Hyphomicrobiales bacterium
CCCCCCACCCCAACCCTCCCCCGCAAAGGGGGGAGGGAGAATAAACGGTGTGGCTTCTTGCTTCCCTTGATGCGCCCCCCGCAAGGGGGGAGGGAGCTATTTGTTTCGTCCCCCCTCCCCTCGCGGGACAAGGCATGACCCTTGTGACAGACAAGCGGGAGGTCTTTCTTTCGTCCCCCCTCCCCTCGCGGGAGGGGTAGGGGGAGGGGGCTGCTTCGACTCGATCGGATTCCGCTCTAGTTATTCGGGCTCGCCGCCGCGCGCATCCGGCGCGCGATGTTGGCGATGGTCGTCGCGGCATCCTGCTGATCGGCGCCTGCGGCGCTCAGCTCCTCGTCGATGATCTCCTGCCAGGGGAGCCAGTTCGGCGTGTTCGGCAGCCAATAGAGCTTGCCGGCGTCCTCGAGCCAAATGTGGGTGGCCTCGCGCTGCCGGTTGGGCCACGAGGGGTCTCGCCAACGCGGATCGCGCAGAACGTCGCTTCGAATGGCGTTGCAGCCGAGCGCCATGCATTCGGTCTGAATCTCTTTCGATGAGAGCCACTGGATGAAGAGCCACGCGGCGTCGGGATTCTTGGCGCCGCTCAGGATGATCCAGGACTGACCGCAGGCGCCGGTGAGATGGGTTCCGGGGTGGGGGAAATAGGTCATGTCGCCGGCGGAGGATGGGCAGTCGGCGGGGATCTCGAGGAACGGCGTGGTGTCGCCCCAGGTGAAGATCGTGAACACGTTGCCGTTGCACATCTCGGCGTATTCCGTATCCCAGGTCGCCTCGGTCACGCCGGGCGGCGCGAACGCGCGCAGGTCGAGCATGAACTGAAGCGCTCGGACGGCGATATCTTCGTCGTCGATCACCACCTCGCTGGCCTCGTTCGCGTACTCGCCACCCATGCCGAGCAGGATGCGCTCGAAGTCGTAAAACACCGTGATATGGCGCTTGAACGTCGCCACCGTGCCGTAGAAGTCCTTCTCGAGCACCTCGCCTGCGAGCGTCTCCCCCTTCTTCCGGGTGAAGAACTCCGCAAGGTCGCGGAACTGTTCCCAGGTCGTGGGCGGAACCGGCAGGTCGTAGCCGTATTTGGCCCTGAAGTTGGCCTGTTCGTCCGGATGGGTGCCGAGGCTCGTGCGCAGCACGGCGTAGGGCGGCAGGTAATGGTACGGAAGCGAAATAAGCTTGTCCTGGTAATAGCCGGAAACGCGGAAGTGGGCTTGCACGAAGTCCTCGAGCTTGAAGCCGGGATCGCGCAGCGCGGGATCATCGAGGAAGCGCGCAAGGTCGGTGGCGTATCCCGGTGCGGCAAACACGGCCGTTTGGTTGTTGGCCGCAGGGAAAAGATCGTAGTACTGGCCACCCGTCAGCTGATCGGCCAGGACTTGGCGCCACACCGCTTCGAGGTCGGCCACCTCGAGCACGACCTTGATGCCGGTCAGCTGCTCGAATTTCTTGGCCATCTCGATATAGGCGAGGCACGGCGAATAGCCGTCGCAGATGCCGCGCACCTCGGTGCCGGCATAGGGCTTGGCCGCTTCCTCGAGCGACCAGGCCTCGCTTCGCTGGGCGAACACCGTGGTAAGGACGACGCTGACGAACGCTGTCGCCGCAACTCGCGACAGCCAACTGGCGCCCGTGGTTCTCATGGCCGCATCTCCCCTTCGGCGAGTTGTGCGCGGGGACCCAGTCTTCTCGGCGTCGCTGACGGGGACGCGGTATCCGCCGCATTCACCGCCTGCAGCAAGGGCGGCACAGCCGCCCGATGCCGCAGCGGACATCATCAAGTCTAGAGCGTTATCTGGCGAAGTGGAATCACGGGTGAGCGGCAAATTTGCCGATGCCCCCCGCCCCGGCCCTCCCCCGCGAGGGGGGAGGGAGCCTCTCATTTCGTGCGCCCTGTTCCGAGGCGCATTTCGCCACCTTCCCGACCTCCCCGAGAGGCGAAGCAGCTTCTCATTTCGTCCCCCTCTCCTCGCGGGAGGGGGTCGGGAGAGGGAGTGATTCCACCTAATCCAACTGCGCTCTAGCAGAAGACCGGGACGGCCAACAGGCGAGCTCGGCCGGCAAGACCGGCCGGGCGTCAAACCTGCGGGGCGGCCGCTTAAGGCTTACTGGCCTTCGGCCGCGGCGCGCATGCGCTCGCCGGCGCTCTTGACCGCCTCCTCCGCGCTCTTCGCGTCCGCGCCCGCGGCGCTGAACTCCTCCATGATGATGTCGGTCCAAGCGAGCCAGGCGGGATTCGCTGGCCGGCTGTAGAGCAGCTTGTTGTCGATCGCATAGATGTGGAGCGCGTCGCGCGGGCGGTTCGGCCAGTCCTCGGCCTGCCACTCGGGCATGCGGATCACATCGAGCCGCGTCGGGAGGCCGCCGAGCTTCATCGAGGCCACCTGTACGTCCTTGGTCTGCAGCCACTGGACGAACAGCCAGGCGGCTTCGCCGTTCTGGGCGCTCTTCGGGATGTACCAGCCCTGCGCCTCGGCCTGGCTGACCTGGCTGCCGAGATTCGGGAAGTAGGCCATCTTGCCGGCCGAGGCCGGGCAGTCGGCGGGAATCTCCAGGAACGGCGTCGTGTCGCCCCAGCTGAACTCGATGAAGATGTTGCCGTTGCACATCTCGGCATACTGCTCGTCCCAGGTCGCCTCCATGTAGCTCGGGATCGAATAGGGCCTGAGCGAGAGCATGAACTCGAGCGCCTTGAGGCCGATGCCGTCCTGGTCGAACTGCACCTCGCCCTTATCGTTGGTGTATGCGCTGCCCATGCCAAGCAGCAGGCGCTCGTAGTCGTAAATGATCGTGAGGTGGCGCTTGAAGGCGATGACCGTGCCATAGAAGTCTTTCTCGAGCGTCTGCCCGGCCAAGGTTTCGCCCTTCTTGCGCGTGTAGAACTGCGAGAGATCGTAGTACTGCTGCCACTCGGTCGGCGGCAGCGGCATGTCGTAGTCGTATTTGGCTTGGAAGTTGGCCTTCTCCTCGTCGGTGACGAGGTCGCTACGGTAGATCATGTAGGGCATGACGAACTTGGTCGGCACCGCGTATTGCACGCCCTCGTACACGCAGCAGGTGTTCACCACGTCGGGAATGAGGTCCGCCGTGACGTCGACCGCCGGATCACGCAACGCCTCGTTCGAGGTGAAGTCCGACAGCGGATGGACGAAGCCCTGCGAGGGGAACACGCCGCTCGAGAACGAGATGACCTCGACGAAATCGAAGTAGTTGCTGCCGGTGACCTGTTCGGTCAGGAACTGCGTCTGGATGGCCTGCAGGTCGGCAACCTCGAGATTGACCGTGATCCCGGTGACCGCCTCGAACTCCTTCTTGAGTTCGATGTAGGCGAGGCACGGCGCGTAGCCGTCGCAGATGCCGCGGATCGCC
>CAZVZP010000027.1:3373-8552 GCA_964631625.1 uncultured Hyphomicrobiales bacterium
CCTCGAGCGACCACGCCTGGGCGTCGGGCGCCGGCAGCCCCAGCGTCAACGCCCCTCCGAGAGCAATCGCCCCGATGAAACCCAAGGCCCGACGCTGCACTATCGTTCGCATGATGCTTCTCCCTCTAGCTCCGTTCCGGTTCGTCCCGTGCCTTCCGTTGCGCCGCTCGGCGGCTTCTGCTAGTGCCTCAACAAAGTCCCTTTATCCCTTGAATCGTAGGGAAAAGACTCGGCCGGAGGGTTCCGGCCGGGCCCAAGGGGCTTAAGGCAACGCGGCACCCGCGGCAGCGTTACTGGCCGGCGGCTTCGCGCATGCGGGCCGCCGCGCTGGCGATGGCCTCGGCGGCATCCTTCTGCTCGGCGCCGGCGCCGCTGAACTCCTCCATGATGATATCGCCCCAGGCGAGCCACGCCGGCGGCGCGGGCCGCACCACGAGCATGTCGTTGTCCTCGAGCCAGATCTCGATCTGCTCGCGCTGACGGTTGGGCCAATCCTCGGCCTGCCACTCGGGCATGCGCACCACGTCGCTGCGGCTCGGGTTGCCGCCCATGGGCATGGATTTGGCCTGGATATCCTTGCGGTTGAGCCACTGGGCGAAGAGGAAGGCGGCTTCCGCATTCTGTGCGCTCTTGGGGATCATCCAGTGATTGCCTTCGGCCACGGTGTTCCCGGTTCCCGGATGGACGAAGTAGGTCATGTTGCCGGCGGAGGCCGGACAATCGGCTGGAATCTCGAGGAACGGCGTCGTGTCGCCCCAGGTGAAGATCATGAACACGTTGCCGTTGCACATCTCGGCGTATTCCTCATCCCAGGTCGCCTCCATGTAGCCCGGGATCGAATAGGGCCTAAGCGAGAGCAGGAACTCGAGCGATTTCACCCCCGCATCGGTCTGGTCGAACAACACGGTGCCTGCCTTGTCCGCCAAGCTTCCGCCGAAGCCGAGGAGCACGCGCTCGTAGTCGAAGAGCAGGGTCAAGTGCCGCTTGAACGCCGCAACCGTGCCATAGAAGTTTTTATCGAGCACCTGACCGGCGAGGGTCTCCCCCGCCTTGCGGGTGTAGAACGCCGAGAGCTCCCGGAATTCGTCCCAGGTCTTGGGCGGGAGCGGCATGTCGTAGCCGTATTTGGTCTTGAAGTTTGCCTTCTCCTGATCCGTCACCAGGTCGTGCCGGTAGGCCTCGTAGGCCAGCGTGTATTTGGTGGGCACGCTGTAGAGATGGCCGTCGTAATCGGTTTCCATCTTATAAAGCGCCGGGACGAGATCGGTCTCGAAGTTGACCTCGGGATCCTTGAGCGCCGGATTGTCAATGAACGTCGCCCAGTCGTGAACCATGCCCTGCTGCGGGAACACGCCGAGCGAGAAGGAGATGATCTCGACCAGATCGTAGTAGTCGCTGCCGGTGATCTGGTCGGTCAGGAACTTGGTCTGAATCGCCCACAGATCGGCGACCTCCATGTTGATCTTGATGCCGGTGATTTGCTCGAACTCCTTGGCCATCTCGATGTAGGCAAGGCACGGCGAGTAGCCGTCGCAGATGCCGCGCAGCTCGGTGCCGGCATAGGGCTTCGCCGCCTCCTCGAGCGACCAGGCGCGCGCATCCCCTGTTGCAAAGCCGAACACTGCGGCGCTCACCGACAGCGCGAGCGTACCGGCGCGCGCAACTTGGACGTAACCCAAGCGTGTCATGACTTCTCCCTTTCTCCCTGTTATCCGGCTCCGCATCGTCGGCGTGGGCCGCAAAGCTTGGGGTGCACGCCGCTTCTCCCTGAGCGTGCGCCCTTTATCCCTGACCTGACTCTAGACGACGAGGCCCCCCCGGTCCAGACCGCAGGGCCCTCCGGGCGCCACGGCCGTTGCGCCGGCCGACCCTTCGGGCCTATACCCGGCGGCGGACCCCGCCCCGCCTTCCCAAGAGAACCAGGACCGTGCGCCTCGGCGATGTCTTAACCCCGACGTTGATTCTCGAGCGGCCGAAGCTCGAAGCCAATCTCGCCGCGATGACGCGGCGCATGAAGGCGCTCGGGGTCCGCCTCAGGCCACACCTCAAGACCGCCAAATCGGTCAAGATTGCCGAGCTTGCCGTCGCCGGAAACTTCGGCGGCATCACGGTCTCGACGCTGGCCGAGGCCCGTTACTTCGCCGAGGCCGGATTCCACGACCTCACCTATGCGGTCGGCCTCGTGCCCGACAAGCTTCCCGATCTGGCCCTGCTGCTGCGCGAAGGCATTGGCCTCACCGCGCTCGTCGATGATGAGCGCAACGCGCAATCGCTCGGCAGCCGCGCGGCGGCGCTCGGCGTCACGCTCGAACTGCTGGTCGAGATCGACACGGGGCTTGGGCGCGCGGGCCTCGCTCCCGATGCGCCGGAGCTCCTCGCCGTGGCGCAAACCGTTCACGCGCACCCGCATCTGCGCCTCAAGGGCGTGCTGACCCACGCGGGCCACTCCTATCACTGCCGCGGGGCTGAAGCGGTGCGACGGGTCGCCGGGGAGGAACGACAGGGTCTGGTCGTTGCGGCCGAACGTCTGCGTGCCGCCGGACTGCCCTGCCCCGTGGTCAGCGCCGGCTCGACGCCGACCGCGGTCTTCGCCGAGCGCCTCGACGGCGTGAGCGAGATGCGTCCGGGCAACTATATGTTCTTCGATCTCGATCAGGTGGGCATCGGCACATGCCGCGTCGAGGATATCGCGCTATCCGTTCTTGCAACCGTGATCGGTCACAATCGCCGAAGCGGCACCATCCTCATCGACGCCGGCGCGCTCGCGCTCTCCAAGGACATCGGCGCGCGTGAGTTCCTGCCCGATGCGGGCTACGGCTGGGTGCTCGATCGGCTCGGGCGGGAGCGCATCGCGGGCTTGAGCGTGAGCGATGTGCACCAGGAGCATGGCTTCGTGACCGCGCGGCAGGGCCCGCCGCCCTTCGATCGCCTGCCCATCGGCAGCCGGGTCCGGGTATTGCCCAACCACTCGTGTCTGACGAGCGCCCTGTACGATCGCTACCACGTGGTCGAGGGCGGCGAAGACGTTCTCGATTGCTGGCCGCGCATCAATGGCTGGTGACGGCATCATGAGCGTGCCCGAGGGGCCTTTCCCGCGCTTCAACATTGCGCGCTACTGCCTGGCCGAGAACGCGCGGCTGCGCGCCCAAAAACCCGCGCTCATCGTCGCCAAGGAGCCGGAGCGCGAGCTCGTCTTCCGCTTCGGAGAATTCGAAGATTCGACGCTGCGTCTGGCGCGGCGCCTGCGCGAGCTCGGGCTCGCGCCTGGCTCGCGCGTGATCATCCGGCTTGAGGCGAGCGAAGAGTTCGCGCTGGCTTTCATGGCGGTCATCGCCGCTGGCTTCATCGCGGTGCCGAGCTCGACCATGCTGACCGCGCCCGAGCTGGCGTTCGTCGCTGCCGACAGCGAGGCCGCGCTCATCCTCTGCGACGAGCCGCCGCCGGGCCTTGCGCTGCCAGCGGGCTGCCGGCTGGTGGGAGCCGATCTGCTGAGCAAACTCGAAGCGTCGCCGCGCGGCGATTACGCCGACACCGCCTGGCACGACCCGGCGTTCCTCATCTACACCTCGGGCACGACGAGCCGGCCCAAGGGCGTGCTCCACGCTCAGCGCAACGCCTGGGGCCGCCGGCCGATGCGGCGCGGCTGGACCGGGCTTAAGGAAGCCGACGTGATGCTTCACGCCGGACGGCTCAATTGGACCTACACCTTAGGCGTAGGCCTCATGGACCCGTGGTCCGTGGGCGCAACTGCCGTGCTCTACGACGGGCCGAAGGACAGTGGCGCGTTTCCGGCCATGATCGAGCGGCATCGATGCACGATGTTTACAGCCGTGTCAGGTCTTTATAGACAGATTCTCAAGCACTGCAGCATCGATGGTTTCGATCTTTCGAGCCTGCGTCACGGGCTTGCCGCCGGAGAGCCGCTCAATCCTGGGGTGCTCGAGGAATGGCGCCACCGCGTCGGCACCGAGCTCTACGAGTCGCTCGGCATGACCGAGATTTCGACCTACGTCAGCTCTGGACCCGAGACCCCGGTGGTTCCAGGCAGTGCCGGCATGCCGCAGCCCGGCCGGCGGGTCGCCATCCTGCCGATCGAAGGGGGGCCCGAGCCCTTGCCCACGGGCGAGACCGGATTGCTCGCCGTGCATCGCTCGGATCCCGCTCTGATGCTGGGTTATTGGCGCCGGCCCGAGGAAGAGGCGCGCTGCTATCGCGGCGAGTGGTTCGTGGGCGGCGATCTGGCGGCGCAGGATGAGCGCGGCTATATCTGGTTCCGCGGGCGCAACGACGACCTGATGAAGCCGTTGGGCTACCGGGTCTCCCCGGTCGAGGTCGAAGCGGTGTTGCAAGAGCATCCGGGCATCGCCGAGGCCGCCGTGGCCGAGCATCAGGTGGCTGAGGGGGTGCGCATTGTCGCGGCCTTCGTGGTGCCCCGCGGCGGCACCCCGCTCGAGGCCTCCGAGGTGCTCGCCTGGTGCGAAAGCCGCTTGGCCCGTTACAAGCGCCCGCGCGAGGTGTTTTTCGCCGAGGCGCTGCCGCGCACCGCCAACGGCAAGCTGATGCGCCGCGCACTGCGCCCGCCCGATGCGGGTTAGCGGCTTGTTAACGAACCCGGCCTAGCCTCCACGCCGTTTCCCGAACCCGAGGGGGCGCCTTCGCCCGATGAGTGTCAGCGTCAAGGTTCTCCTCGTCGATGCCGATGCCGAGCGGGCCCGCCGGCTCGCCGCGAGCATCCCCGAAAGCGGCTATCAGTGGTCGATGGAGACGCAGGGCGCAGCCGCCCTCGCCCGCCTCGAGCGCGATGGCGCGCCCGACATCGTGCTGCTGGGCGAGCGCCTGGCCGACATGAGCGGCTTCGACTGTGCCCGTGCGCTCCGGCGCGCGGGCGTTGCGACGATCTTGCTTGGCGAGCCCGCGGGCGAGGCCGACGATCTGTCGGCGGAAGTCGACGATGTCGTGGGTGATCCGTTCAGCGAGGCGGAGCTGCGTCAGCGTCTCGCAGCGGCCTCTCGCCTCAAGATCATGCGCGACGAGTTGCGCCGGCGCGACGCGACTCTGGCGGCCTACGGACGCCATGTTGAACAACCCGAGCTCGCCACGATCGACGAGCGAGGCGGCGAGCTCCGACTCCCTGAGAAACCGCTCGCTGAAGGTGGGCTCACCGACGTGTGCCAGCGCG
>CAZVZP010000027.1:8562-20362 GCA_964631625.1 uncultured Hyphomicrobiales bacterium
CGATTCGCCTCCATACGATTCCCTGGAAAGCCACTCGCCACGATCGACGGCCGCAACCCTCGCATTCTTCTCGTCGGCGAGGAGGCCCGGGAGTGCGCCGAGATCGCGGCGATGCTGGACGGCGGGGCGACGGTCATCGCCGCGGCGGACGCCGCAACCGCTCTCGATGCCCTTGCGAACGGGGATGTCGAGGTCGCGGTTCTCATCGCCGGGCGCGAGAGCACAGCCTGCCTCGATCTGTGCGCCACGATGCGGAGCAACCCTCAGCGGTTCAACCTGCCGATCGTCGTGATCGCCGAGGCCACGTCGTTTCCCGATCCCTCCCACGTTATTGGCCACGGCGCGAGCGATTTGCTGCTGCGCCCGGTCAAAGCGCGCCATCTGCGCATGCGGCTGGCCGCTCTCGTGCGCCACGAGAGGATCCGCCAGAAGGTGGCCGAGGGGTATCGGAGCGCGGCCGCCGTTTCGGCCCACGACAAGTTGACCGGGCTCTACACCCACGCCTTTCTGCTCGACCATCTGAGGCGACTCGTCGGCGAGGCGCTGCCGAGCGGCCATACGCTCTCTGTGGCGTGGTTCGGCGTGCGCGGTCTGACGTCGATCAACGCCAAGTTCGGCTACACGGCCGGCGACGCCTTGCTCGCGCGAATCGGCACGGTCATCGGCCGCCTGGTGCGCGCCGAAGATCTGCCCGCGCGCTACGACGGCGCCTCCTTCTGTGTTATTCTTCCAGGGACGTCGGCGACGGCCGCCGAGACCGTCGTGCAGCGGATTGCGAGCGTCGTATCGTTGACCGAGTTCGCCTTGCCCGACGTGCACCGACCGGTGCGGACGGCGCTTGCGGCAGGAGTGGCCGAGCTTGCCTCTGGCGACAATGCCGAATCACTCGTGGCGCGCGCGCGCGAAAGCGGAAGCGCTGGCTGATCCCGCGGCTGTCGCGGCCGCGGTCGGGCGTGACGCCAACCCCTCTCGTCGGGAGCCCGGCTCGGTTCGTCATGCCATGCGTGTCGATATCGTCGCCGATACCATCTGTCCGTGGTGCTATCTCGGAATGCGTCGGCTCGACCAGGCGCTTGCGATGGCACCGGACATTGCGGCCGAGCGGCGCTGGCGCATCTTTCTGCTCAATCCCGACATGGCTGAGCAAGGCACGGAACGGGCCAATTACCTGCTGCGCAAGTTCGGCAGCGCCGAGCGTATGCGCGAAGTGCTGGCCTACCTGGTCGATTGCGGGCGCCGTGTCGGCATTCCCTTCCGTTTCGAGCAGATTGCGCGGGTGCCCAACAGCTTGAATTCGCACCGCTTCATCCGCTGGGCCGCCGGCGCGGGCCGTCAGGAGCAGGCCATCGAGGCCATCTTCCGCTTCTACTTCGAGGAGGGCCTTAACATCGGCGAGGACTCGGTGCTTTGCGACGCCGCCACCGTGATCGGGCTCGATCCGCAGGCGGCGCGCCGGTTCCTCTTGAGCGCCGACGAGCGGCGCGAGCTCATCATGGAGGACTGGGAGTTCAAACGGCTGGGCATCCAGGGCGTGCCTTGTTTCATCCTGGGCGGCAAGTATGTGATCTCCGGCGCTCAGGCGCCCGAGGCCTTCCTCCCCGTTTTCGATCTTCTGCGCCAAGAGGGGCGCTGACCGGCGTCATTCGCTCGGCGTCGGCGGCTCGTTTGCGGGGCTCGTATCGGCGGGCTCCGCGGGCTTACCGGGGGGTGCCGGCTCGCTCTCGAAGATGTCGAACACATGGCGCAGAAACCCCGGCGTCAGCATCGACGCCGGATTGACCGAGACATCCGGGTCCTCGATCGGCCCCGTGACGCGGAAATCCGCGGCGATGATGCCTTCTCCCTCGCCGCCCAACAGGAGGTCGCCCACGAGCGGAATGTTGCCGAGCAGGCTGTTGATGGCGTAGGCCGGCACGAGGGTGCCCTCGAGATCGGTTTCGCCGTTGTCGATGTTCACCATGCCGTTCACGTTGATGCCGAGAGAGGGGCCCGAGGTGTGGGCTTCGGTGATCGTCATGATGTCGTTCTCGATGAGGAACGGCATTTCGAGCTTCGAAAATCCGATGCCGGGCCCTTGCAGGAGATCGAGCAGGCCGAGGAACGCTCCGTAGCTTAAGATCTGGGCGAGCGTGGGCGCCTCGACCACCCGGTAGTCCTCGATCGTCACGGCGCCGGTCATCGGATAATTCGGAGCCGTATCGTCGATGACCGCGTCGAGGACGAGATCGCCGCCGATGCCGTTGTCGAACAAGTCGAGTGTCTTGAGCAGGGTGCCGGCATCGGGTGAGACGACACGCAACCGGCGCGTCTTTTGGCCCGAGGGCTCGAGGGTAAGCTTGACTGGGGCACCGCCCTCCAGCGTCCCCCCGAGCGCGGCACGGCGCAAGGAATCGCCGCGATAACGCAGCTCGCCGGTCGCGTTCCGGATGGCGGCGCCATCACTCCGGGTGATCAGGCGTTCGACGTCGAGCGTGAGTTCGAGATCGGGCGTCGGGCCTTCGTCCTCCTCGGCCAAGTCGTCGATGTAGGGCACGAGGTCGAAGGCCTTGCCGGCGATGGCGACCTCGTGGCCTTCCGGGTTCTCGGCCTGTGGGTGCCAGCTCAGGCGGAAGTCGTTGTTGCCATACCGGAGCGTCGTCAGTTCGAGCGCGCTCAGGGCGGTCAAGCCGGCATCGAACGCGCCGTGCCCTTCGGCCGCGAAATCCGGCGCGCTCACCGACAGATGCTCGAGCACGGGCGGCGCCTGCCCATCGAGGCTGAGAACGAGCGCAACGCGCCCCGGTTCGCCCGTCGGCTTGGACCAGCGCAGGCCCTCGAGTGTGAGCACGCCCTGGGTGATGTCGAGTTCCGCGGCGATTTGACGCCGCGTGCGGTCGTAGTCGGTGTAGGTGAGCTCGGTGCCGATGCGCCCGGACATCAAGGGCGGCCCGGGCAAGCGCCACGCGGCAAAGCCCTTGTCGTCGAGCACCGTGTCGATCGCGAGGCGAGACAGGAACGGCGCCCCCTCCCCGAAGTTCTCCCGCCAAGCGAGGTTGGCGGGAATTCCGTTGATCTCGGCCGGTCCCTGGATGTCCATGCCGGTGTTATCGAGGGTGAGCGACAGCCGCGCGTTCGCGAGGCTGTAGCTCTCGTAGGCGTTCGGCCAGGCAAAGCCCTGAAATTCGGCCGACGCCTCGATCGCGACCTGCTCCAGCTTGAGCGCATTGAGCAGGGGGAAGGCCATATGCAGGTCGGCGGTAACCTCGCCACCCACCGCCTCGGGACTCATGCCGTAGCGGCTCGGATAGCCGAGGCGCGGCGCATCGAGCACGTTGAAAAACACCGAGGCCGGTCCTTGCAGCTCGAGGTCGAGCTTGAGTCCATCGCTCCCGCCGAGATCGCTCAGCACCAGCTTGCCTTGAGTCGCCTCGATTTGCTCGAGTAGGCGACCCCCGGAAAGCTCGAACCAGACGTTGCGCGCATCGAACGTGCCGGTCGCATCGAGGGCTTGGACTTTGGGCACCGTGTCCAAGTAGTTCACCGTCACGTTCTCGAGCACGATCTCGCCCTCGATGGCGTCGTTCGGCAGCTGGCCCGCATCGAAGTCGCTCGATTGCGCGTCGAAATCGGCACGCAGCAGACGCAGCATGCCGTCCGACAGGTTGGCGGCGGTCCAGCGCCGGGCGTTTGCCGCGAAATCCTTGGGCCAGTAGCGCCCGACATCGTCGATCGGCACGTCCTTGATCTCGATGCTGCCCTGCTCCCGCGACTGCGGCGTGCTGCGATGGAACAGCCCGCTTAAGGAGAGGGAGGGCCCGGCGAAATCGACGAACAGGTCGTCGAGCCGCACGGTTTGAAAGCGGTCGAGCGCGGCGCCCTTGGCTTGCACGAAGCGAATGTCCTGCGCCTCCTCCCAGAGCGCGGGCACGGCGACGGTTCCCGGCCCTCCCGTCAGCTCGAACTCGACCGTGGTGAGCGCGAAGCGCGGGTCGAAGAAGGCGTTGAGCCGGCCCGAAACGGGCAAGTCGAGCCCGGCCAAGTCTGCGAGCCCGGGGCTGATCGCGGCAAGCCGCTCGGGCAGCGCGTCCTTCAGATAGAGGTCGGTATTGAGCAGCGCCTGGGTGCGGTCATAGAGGATCGTCCCGGCGACCTCGGTCGTGATCCCGGGGAGCGGAACCGTGAGCGCGAGATCGCCTTGAATCCCGGTCGGCGTGCGAAACAGGTTGATGTCCACGCCGTGGGCCTTCCAGGTCAGCCCGCTGAAGCGGTCGTCGATCGAAAGATCGGCATTAAGCACGCTCACCTGCTTAAGCGACTCGAAGCCTTCGGCGGGCGTCGCGCCCGCGTTGAGCAGGGCCAGCAGCGCCTCGACCGGAGCCTCGTCGCTCGGCTCCTCGGGGGCGCCGCCGAGCTCGAAGACGATATCGCCCTCGGGGCTTCGCTCGAGCGCGATCGACGGGCGGATCAGTTCGATGCTCACCGGATTGAAGTCCCCGCGCAGCAGCGCAGCCCCGCTCAAGCCCAGCGACACCTCGGGCACGGAGGCGACCGTGTGACCTTGCGCATTCTCGAGCACGACGTTAAGCGCGAGCACGTCGAACACCCGTTGCCACCCGGCCCAGGTGAGCACGACGTCGTCGAAGCCCACTCGATAGGGAGTGAAACGTTCGGCCAGGCCCTCCTCGATGTGCTCGCGCACAACGCCGAGGGAGACGGGTCCCGAGGCGAGCCGCAACGCCAGGCCGCCGCAAATGATGACGGCAAGGCCGAAGCCGGCCGCCAGCGTATGGAGAAGGAGCCTTCGCGGCACGCGCAACGGTGATGACCTATTCGTAGCCCCGCTTGACCCTGCGCCAAGCATCGCGCACTGTGCCGCAGCCTACGGCACCGCGCGATGCCAATTCTAACGATTTTCAAGGAGATGCGGGCCGTTCCCGCGCCCGGCGATCGGGCGGCGGCGGAACGGGGCCTGGAGCGCTGGCGGGCGCAGATGCGCGATTCGCCCGAGGCGGCCTTCGCCCGCGAGCTCATCGACGAGCCGGCCGGGCGCGCGTTGCTCGACGCGATCTTCGGCAACGCGCCATTCTTAAGCCAGTGCCTGTTGAGCGACGCGGCGTTCTTTCAGACCCTCGCCGAAGAGGGGATCGATCGCGGGTTCGAGTCGGTGCTTCGCGCCATCCGCGAGGCGGATGCCTCGGCCGATCGCGCGGCGATCATGGGTGAGCTCAGGCGCGCCCGGCGCCGCGCCGCGCTCGCGTTGGCCCTCGCCGACATCACCGATGCCTGGCCGCTCGAGCGCATCACCGGGGGGCTCAGCGAGTTCGCGGAAGCCGTGCTCGGGCTTGCGCTCGATCATCTTCTCATCGGCCTCGCCGGGCAGGGCGACATCGCACTGCATGGCGCGGAGCCTTCGCAGGCGAGCGGGCTCGTGGTGCTCGGCATGGGCAAGCTCGGTGCCTACGAGCTCAACTATTCGAGCGACATCGATCTGATCATCCTTTACGACGAGGAGCGCGTGGACTGTCGCGGCGCGCAGGGGCCGCAACAGGCCTTCGTGCGTCTGACCCGCGAGCTCGTGCGCCTGCTCGAGGAACGCACCAAGGACGGCTACGTCTTCCGCACCGATCTGAGGCTGCGCCCGGATCCGGGCTCCACCCCCGTCGCGCTCTCCATGGCGGCCGCCGAGCTCTACTACGAAAGCGTGGGCCAGAACTGGGAGCGCGCGGCCCTGATCAAGGCGCGGCCCGTGGCCGGCGACCGCGCCGCCGGCGCCGATTTTCTCGCTCGCCTCGGCCCCTTCATCTGGCGCCGCAATCTCGACTTCGCGGCGATCGCCGACATCCATTCGATCAAACGCCAGATCCACGCGGTCAAGGGCCACGAGGCCATCGCGGTCGAGGGCCACAACATCAAGCTGGGGCGCGGCGGCATCCGCGAGATCGAGCTGTTCGCCCAGACCCAGCAGCTGATCTTCGCCGGCCGCGAGCCCCGGCTTCGGGTGGGGCCCACCTGCCGGGCGCTCGATGCGCTCGCGGAGGCCGGGCGCATCGGGGCGGAGACCGCCCAGGAGCTGCAGCGCTCCTACCGCTTCTTGCGCCGCGTCGAGCACCGCCTGCAGATGGTGGCCGACGAACAGACCCACACCCTGCCCGAAGGCGCTGCGGCGCTTAACGCCTTCGCCTGCTTCATGGGCTACGCCGATGGCGCCGCCTTCGCCGCGGCACTGGTCCCTGAGCTCGAGACGGTCGAGCGCCACTACGCCGGCCTGTTCGAGGAGCAGCCTTCGTTAAGCGAGGCCGGCAATCTGGTCTTCACGGGCGAGGAAGACGACCCCGGGACGCAAGAAACGTTGGCCCGCTTGGGCTTCAAGGAGGGGCCGGCGGTGGCCGCCGTGATCAGAGGTTGGCACCGCGGCCGCACCCGCGCGACGCGCACCAAGCGGGCGCGCGAGCTTCTAACCGAACTCGTGCCTGCGCTGCTCACGGCGCTGGGCAAGACCGTCGATCCCGATCAGGCGTTCCGCCGCTTCAACGAGTTTCTGACTCGCCTCCCCGCCGGCGTGCAGCTCTTCTCTTTATTCTATACCAATCCGCACCTCTTGGAGCTCTTGGCCGACATTCTGGGCAGCGCGCCCCGGCTCGCCCACCACTTGAGCCGCAATCCGGTCTTGCTCGACAGCGTGCTCGACCAGGATTTCTTCGAGCCGTTGCCGCCCATAGATCGCCTCGAGGGGGAGCTTAACGGGGCGCTCGCCCGCGCGCGCGATTTCGAGGACGCGCTGGACCTCGCCCGCCGCTGGCAGCACGAGCGCGAGTTCCAGGTCGGCATCCAGATCCTGCGCAACATCATCCCCGGAGAGCGGGCCTCCCGCGAGCTCTCCGACCTCGCCGACGCGGTCCTGGTTGCTCTCGAACCCTTCGTCGAGCGCGAGTTCGCCCGGGCCCATGGCCGCATCGCCGGCTCCGGCCTTGCGGTGCTGGCGCTCGGCAAGCTGGGGGGGCGGGAGATGACGACCGAGTCGGATCTCGATCTGGTGTTCGTCTACGACGCCCCCGCTCGGACGGCGCCAAGCCGCTCGACCCGCCCACCTACTTCACGCGGCTCGCCCAGCGGCTGATCAACGCGCTCAAGGCACCGACGGCCGAGGGCGTGCTCTACGAGATCGACATGCGGCTTAGGCCCTCGGGTCGCGCCGGGCCGCTGGCTTGCGAGATCGGCGCCTTCGAGGCCTACCACAAGGGGTCGGCCTGGACCTGGGAGCACCTGGCGCTGACCCGCGCGCGCGTGGTGCTGGGCCTCGAGCCGCTCAGCGCGCGCCTTGAGTCCGCGCTCCGCTCCGTGCTCGCCCGCCCGCGCGAGGCCGAGGCGCTCAAGGCCGAGGTGGCCGAGATGCGCGCCCGCGTCTTCGCCGAGTTCGGCACCGACAACCCGTGGCGGCTCAAGCATGTCCGGGGCGGCCTGCTCGACATCGACTTCATCGCCCAATACCTCGAATTGCTCCACGCGGCCGGCCGGCCTGAGGTCCTGCGCGGCAACTCGGCCGCGGCCCTCGTGGCCCTGGCCGAGGCGGGCCGCCTCGATCCCCACACGGCGGACGAGCTGATCCAGGCCGGGCAGCTCATGCGCCGGCTCCAGGCCCTGCTGCGGCTCACCGTGGGGGTGCAGCGCGAGGAGGCCCTTTTCCCGGAAGGCCTACGCGCCGGTCTCGCCCGGGCCGGAGATGCGCTAAACTTCGAGGCGCTCAAGGACAAGCTGCTCGCGGCCCAGGCGGGCGTGCGCGGGCACTTCGCGGCGCTGATCGGCGAGCCGGCGAAACGGCAGGGAGATTGATCGAGCCATGGCCAAGAAAGCACTCAAGGAGGGCGATGCGGCGCCCGATTTCACGGCCTTAACCGACGCCGGCGGTTCGCTCACGCTCTCCAAGCTCAAGGGCAAGCCGGTGGTGCTCTACTTCTATCCCAAGGACGACACGCCCGGCTGCACCAAGGAGGCCTGCGGCTTCGCCGCCTCGCTGCCCAACTTCCGCCGCGTCAAGGCGGAGATCGTGGGCGTCTCCAAGGACAGCGTCGTAAGCCACGACAAGTTCAAGGCCAAGTACGAGCTACCCTTCGCGCTCATAGCCGACGAGGACGGCGCGGTCTGCGCGGCCTACGGCACCTGGATCAAGAAAGAGAACTACGGGCGCACCTACATGGGCATCGAGCGCTCGACCTTCCTGATCGATGCGGCGGGCAAGATCCGCAAGGTCTGGCGCGGGGTCAAGGTCGAAGGCCACGTGAACGAGGTGCTGGCGGCGGCCAAGGCGCTGTAGCGGTCGGAACGGCGAATGCCGAACATGCTCCCACCCTCTCCCTCGCAAGAGATGACTCCCTCCCCCTCGATGGGGGACCTGCCTGCGCGAAGCCGGAGCTTCGCTTCGGCGAAGGCAGGGGGTCGGGGTGGGGGTGAATCGCGGCGATAACCGATCCCCTCGCTCATGTTCGAAGGCTTCGAGCAGCGGCGCATCGACGCGAACGGTGTGGCGATAAACCTGCGCATCGGCGGCAGCGGCCCGCCGTTGCTGTTGCTGCATGGCTACCCCGAGACCCACGTGATGTGGCACAAGGTCGCGCCCACCTTGGCCGAGCGTTTCACCGTGGTCTGCGCGGATTTGCGCGGCTACGGCGACAGCACCAAGCCTAAGAGCGATAGCTCGCATAGCCCCTACTCCAAGCGCGCCATGGCCTGGGATCAGGTGCTCGTCATGGCCGCGCTGGGCTTCGAGCGCTTCGCGGCCGCGGGCCACGACCGCGGCGCCCGCGTGGTGCATCGCCTGTGCCTCGATCATCGAGAGGCCGTGACCCGCGCCGCCGTGCTCGACATCGTGCCGACATGGACCATGTTCAACGAGATGAACAAGGAGGTCGCGCTGGGCTACTGGCACTGGCTGTTTCTGGCGCAGCCCTTCGATCTGCCCGAGCGCATGATCGGCGCCGATCCCGATTGGTACCTCAAGGGGAGGCTCGCCCGCTGGGGCAACGGCCTCGAGTACTTCGATCCCGAAGCCGTCGCCGAGTACTGCCGCTGCTTTTCCGATCCGGAGGCGATCCATGCCTCATGCGAGGACTACCGCGCCGCCGCCACCATCGATCTCGAGCACGACAAGGCCGATCTTGCGCGCAAGATCGAGTGCCCCTTGCTCGTGCTCTGGGGCGCCCGCGGGTATCTCCCCCGCTGGTTCGATGTCGCCGCGACCTGGCGCGCCCGCGCCCGCAACGTCACGGCGCGTGCCCTCGACACCGGCCACTTCCTGGCCGAAGAAAGGCCGGAGGAGACGCTAAGGGCGTTGGTGCCTTTTCTGGTTGAGTAGCTAAAAACGTTGCCGGTGACCTTCTCCCTGGCCTCGACGGACTCTATCTCACCGCGGAGGAATTTCAGGGACTCACGTCACCTCACGTCAAGCGCGAGCGCCACCTCTTCGATGACGGCCTAGCAATTGCAAACAAAAATTTACCGCAGCGTTTCGAATCCGCGGCGGACGATTGCCGCCATTTGCTTACGCCGTTCGTTCAGGAACACGCTGTATTCCATTTGCTGCCACCCGTCAGGTAGGGCATGAAGCTCGTGCATGTTTCTCCATTCGACCTCCGAGAACCGCCTCTGGATCTTAGGCGCATACTCGGACGGCGGCGTGTCGCTGATCGCCAAGTTGTCTGGCCATTCGAGCAATGCAAAATTGGCCATCTGGTTGATAATCTTAAGATCATTCAGCCCTTGCTGCTCAAGCCACGCACGAGGATATAGGTGATGTCGCTCCAGGGCCTTTTTCTTGGTTTGCAAAGTTGGGTCGATCAGCTCTCCGATCTTCTTGTGCGAGAACAGCACTGGCGCACCCAGCCGGTTTTGTGCGGCGACATAGGCGAACAATTCAGGACTGCGCGCCGAGGAGCTGTCGAAGTTTGCGGGGAGGGTGATTGTCCAGAAATCGTTGGTGAACTGGGCCCCGATCACGTCGTCGAGTGTTCGCACAAATCCATCTACGTCCTTCGCTCCCTTAAGCCGATTGAGGTCGCTGTCCATCACCGTCTCAGGTGAGCCAGTGTAACGGCCCGTCAGGCTCGCGAAGAAAAACCAGCGGCCAATCGCCTTTTGCAACACATGCTCGGGCGCTCCGAAACGAATACGGCCGATCAGATAGAAAGCATAGGCGTAGAGCAGCGCATTTTGTGACGAGATCATCTCTCCGCTACGAAAACCCGCGCCTACGAGGGCACTAAGGAACTGGTGCCAGTGGGTTAGGTCGAGAACCTTGGCCTGAGCGTCCTGCAACACCCTGAACTGGGTGTCCCGTCGTTCGGCGGAGAACTCACCGGATTCTACGTCCTTGCCGCGCAGGATCTGGTACACGCTCTTGAGTCGCCCGCGCCCAAACCCGAGAGCAACCGAGACGCGAAGAAGCTGGTCAGGATCAGGATGCAAAAAGTGGTTGAACGGCGATGGGCCCGCGCCAAGTCCGGGCGGCTTGCGCGAGGCGCGGCAAAACTGCTCCAGCGCGTGCCGTCCCTCATCCCAGAAAACCGACAGCAGAGTTAGAATAAAATCTGCTTGGTTGAGCTTTACGCCCTCGCTGTTAATGCGGACGAAGATGTCGGCTACCTGCTCTTCATCGACTGTGGGCGCGATCTCTAGTGCCGTGAATGGGTATTTCTGTAAGTCGAAGAGCCGGTCGAGGTTATGGCTGATGTATTCTTCCTCTGCATCCGTTAACATCACTTTTGCGCTCAGAGCATGCAAGAAGCGCTTGACGAGCTGGTAGCTGGATTTTCCAGATGCCCATAGCTCCGAGACGTTCGGGATCCACTCCGGATCACGACGGGTTGCGGCGTCAGCTACCTCGAACCTGCCATCTCTTGGACGAAATGCAATTTCGATTTGGCGCTCCCGGTAGTCGTCGTCCAACACCTTTTTTCCGCGGAAGACGGCGTAGAGGGAGGTCAGCCTCTGTTGCCCATCTACGATCAGTCGCGAAGAAACATTGTGCTGCTTTGTGCCGACACCGATTTGCCTTGCGCCATTCCCCTGACCATTTTCCCAAAACAGAAGATAGCCAACTGGAAAGCCACGGTACATCGAGTCGAAGAGATCACGGACCTTTGTATTAGACCAGACGAATGGACGCTGGATGTCGGGTAGGCCGATATCCCCAATGTCGATGTAGTGGAGTAGTCCAGACAAATCATATTCGACACGCTTGAAGCAGGTCTTGAGCTCGCTCATGCCAGCCTCTCCTTACATTGTGTCTACGTGTCACACACGGTCTCTATTGCTGAATAGTAACACGTCGCCACAAGCATGCATGTCGGCTGAGTGATTTTGCGAGAAAGATAGACTCGTTTTCTGGTACGACTTAGCGGTTCGGGCAACATCGAGCCCTTTCATAATTTGCAAACCCTACCCACCTCTCGCCTCCGCCCCCTCCCCCGGCTTGCCGCTCACGCGCTGGGCCAGCGCCGCTTCCATGAAAGGATCGAGCGCGCCGTCGAGCACGGCCTGGGGGTTGGTGCTCTCGACGTTGGTGCGCAAATCCTTGACCAGCTGATAGGGCTGCAGGACGTAGGAGCGGATCTGGTGGCCCCAGCCGATATCGCTCTTCTGCGCCTCGATGGCCGCGGCTTGTTCCTCGCGCTTGCGCAACTCGAGCTCGTAGAGCCGCGCGCGCAGGAGCTTCATCGCGGTCTCGCGGTTCCTGTGCTGCGAGCGCTCGTTCTGGCACTGCACCGCGATCTTGGTCGGCAGATGAGTGATGCGCACCGCCGAATCGGTCTTGTTCACGTGCTGGCCG
>CAZVZP010000028.1:0-20334 GCA_964631625.1 uncultured Hyphomicrobiales bacterium
CGCCGCGCTTGGGCGGGCGCCCTCGTTCGAGCGCAAGCGGCGCTTGCCGCAGGCCCTTATTCCGCGTCATGCTCCGCCGTCCGCGCGGCGCGCGAGAGGGAGAGCCATGTCCATTCCCGCGAAGGCGGAGCCGGTGCCGATCACGGACAAGCGCCAGCTCGTCGAGTACCTGGCGCGCGGCGCGAAGCCCAAGTCCAGGTGGCGCATCGGCACCGAGCACGAGAAGTTCGGCTTCCGCACCGCCGATCTCTCGCCGCTGCCCTACGAAGGCCCGCAGGGCATCCGGGCGATGCTCGAGGGCTTGACCCGCTTCGGCTGGAGCGCGGTTTACGAAGGCGAGGCCATCATCGGGCTTTCGCTCAATAATGCCTCGGTGAGCCTGGAGCCCGGCGGGCAACTCGAGCTCTCGGGCGCCCCGCTTAGGAACCTGCACGAGACCTGTCAGGAGGTCTACACCCACCTCGACCAGGTCAAACAGGTCGCGGGCGAGCTCGGCGTTGGCTTCCACGGGCTCGGCTTCCAGCCCAAGCACCGGCGCGAGGAGATGTTCTGGATGCCCAAGGGGCGCTATTCGATCATGCGGCGCTACATGCCGACCAAAGGCGGGCACGGACTCGACATGATGACCCGCACGTGCACGGCGCAGGTCAATCTCGATTTCGCCTCCGAAGCCGACATGGTGAAGAAGCTCCGCGTCGGCCTCGCGCTCCAGCCCATCGCCACCGCGCTGTTCGCCAATTCGCCCTTCGCCGAGGGCAAGCCCACCGGCTACCTGAGCTACCGCAGCTTCATATGGACCGACACCGATCCCGACCGCACGGGCATGCTCGACTTCGTGTTCGAGGACGGCATGGGCTTCGAGCGCTACACGGACTATGCGCTCGACGTACCGATGTACTTCGTTTACCGCGACGGCCGCTACATCGACGCGGCCGGCCAGTCCTTCCGCGATTTCCTCAAGGGCCGCCTGCCGGCGCTGCCGGGCGAAGTGCCGGTCTTGGGCGACTGGGCCGATCACCTGACGACGCTGTTTCCCGAGGTGCGCCTTAAGCCTTATCTCGAGATGCGCGGGGCCGACGGCGGCCCGTGGAACCGGCTCTGCGCGCTGCCCGCCTTCTGGGTCGGGCTGCTCTACGACGGGGCCGCGCTCGATGCGGCCTCCTCTCTCTCGCGCGACTGGACGCGTGAGGAGCGCGAAACCCTGCGGGCCGAGGTGCCCCGGCGCGCGCTGAAGACAGCCTTCCGCAAGGGCACGGTCCAAGCGCTCGCCCGGGAGGCGCTCGCCATCGCGCGCCAGGGCTTGGCGCGCGGCGCCGTGCTCGATTCGGTGGGGCGGGACGAGACGCGCTTCCTCGAGCCGCTCGAGGCCATCGCCGACAGCGGCAAGACCGCGGCCGAGGACCTGCTCGAGCTCTACGAGACGCGCTGGGGCAAGAGCGTCGATCCGCTGTTCACCGAGTTCATCTACTGAGAGCTAGAGCAATATCCACTCAGATTGAACCGTCCGGTTCAATCTGAGTGGATGAAATTGCTCTAGATTTAAAGACGATAGAGCAGCTTTATCCGGTCGTTGGATCGCTGAAAGCGATTCCAACTGACCGGATGCTGCTCTAGGGGCGGTCGTCCTTCGGCCCCGCTCCGCGGGCGCCGCGCAGGCGATGCGGCGCGCGCAGTTCGCGCACGGGGACGAGCCCGTCGGGCCGCCAGATCAGGATCGCCACGAGCACGAGCGCCAGCACCACTTCGGTCAGGCCCACGATCGGTTCCTTCGACACTTTGGCGATGTTGAGCGCATTCTCGAGGTTGCGCATGCCCTCGAACACGGCGCTCACGACGAGCGTGCCGATCACGGCGCCGGACACCGTGCGCGGCCCGCCGACGATGAGCATGGCGAGGATCACGAAGGTCTCCTTGAGATAGAAGGCGCCCGGCGCGAACGAGGTGATGTAGTGGGCGAACAGCCCGCCGCCGATTGCCGCCACGAAGGCGTTCAGCGTGAACGCGATCCAGCGCACGACCACGATGTTGATGCCGATCGTCGCCGCGGCGGTCGCGTCGTCGCGCGAGGCGCGCAGCCGCAAGCCCACGGACGACTCCTTGAACCAATAGGCGAGCGCCGTGAAGACGCAGGCCCAGGCGGCCGCGGTCCACAGGTAGGTGTGGCGCGTGACCCCGAAGAAGGTTTGCGGCCCGTTGGTCACCGCGTTCCAGTGCACGAGCACGTTGTGGATCACGACGAGGAGCGCAAACGAGGTGATTACGGCGGCCGCATCCGACAGCCGCATGAGGGGAAAGCTCACGAGCGCCGCCACCAGCGCGGCGACGAGCCCGGCCAGGACGATCGCGGCGGGGAACGGCAGCTCGATCGGGACCAGGAACGGATAGAGGTCGGGCAGGGCGAAGCCCTTGGCCTGAGCCGGCATGGAGAGAATCGAGGAGCCGTAGGCGCCGATGCCCATGAAGCCGATCGAGGCGAAGGAGAGGATGCCCGAGTTGCCCATGAAGGTCTGCAAGCCCAGCACGAGCGTGAGATTGATGAAGAGTTGGATGGCAATCCGCTCGATGATGGTGGTGTCGAGGAGATCCGCCACGCCGGCGACGATGAGGAGCAGCGCGAGCAGCAGCAGCAGCGCCCCGTAGCGCTCGATCACGCCCTCGAGTCGTGTCGTGCGTGCCATCCGACCCCCTAACGGGCCTTGATGAGACCCTGCGGTCGGAACAGCAGGATCAGGATCACGAGGGTGAAGGTGAAGGCCTCGCGGTATTCGAGGAAGTCTTGGGGCAGCAACAGGTTGATGGCGACCGTCATGACACCGAGCACGTAGCCGCCGACGACCGCGCCCACGAGGCTTCTCATGCCGCCGATCACGGTGGCGATGAAGGCGATCAAGAGCGGCATGAGCCCGATCGTCGGCGTCACCGAGGCGATGCGCCCGAGCCAGAACAGGGCGACGACCCCGGCCAGGAGCCCCGAGATCGCGAAAGCGACGCCGATCACGAGGTTCGCGGGCACGCCCAGCAGGCGCGTCATGGTGAACTTGTCGGCGGCCGCGCGCAGCGCGATGCCGAGCACGGTGCGCTTGAGGAGCAGCGTCAGCCCCGCGAGGAGCGCCACGGTGACGCCGATCGTGAGCAGGTTGCGCACGGGCAGCACCGCGCCCCATAGCTCGATCGTCTCGGTCAAGAGATCGGGCACGGGGACCAGGCGCGCGCGCGGCGAGATGAGGAGGAGCGCGGCGTTCTGCAACAGCGTGCTCACGGCGAAGGACGTAATCAGCATGGCGGTGAGCGAGCGCTCGCGCACGGGCCGAAAGGCGATGCGCTCGGTGAGGTAGCTGGTGAAGGTTGCGGCGAGCACCGCGAGCAGCGCCATGACGATCCAGGGGAGCGGGCTCGGGCTCAAGAGATAGAGCACGTAGCCCGTGACCATGATGAGCTCGCCGTAGGCGAAGTTGACCAGCCGCAGGATGCCGTAGACGACGACGAGGCCGAGCGCCATGAGCGCGTACAGGCTACCCAGGCTCAAGACGTCGACGACGATCTGCAGAGCGCCGGCGCCCGTCACGGCATCGCCCTCTCGCGAGTGCCGAAATAGACCTCGGCGACGTCGACACGGCGCCGCAACTCCTCGGGCGTGCCTTCGGCCTCGATCCGGCCCATGCTCATGAGATAGGCCCGGTCGCAAATCAAGAGCGTCTGATTGACGTTCTGCTCGACGAGCAAGATCGTCATGCCCTCCTTATGCAGGCGCGTGATGAGGTGAAACACCTGCTCGACCAGCCGCGGGGCGAGGCCGAGCGAGGGCTCATCGAGCATGAGGAGGCGCGGGTGCGACATCAGCGCGCGCGCGATCGCGAGCTGTTGCTGCTCGCCGCCCGAGAGCGTGCCCGCCGCCTGGTCGAGCCGTTCGCCCAGGATCGGGAAGAGCTCGGCCATGCGCGCGCGGTCGCGGCGGAACTCGGCCGCATCCTTGCGGATGTAGGCGCCGAGCTTGAGGTTCTCCTCGACCGTCAGCGCCGGGAAGATCTCGCGGTCCTCGGGCACCATCGCGAGGCCCTTGCGCAGAATCGCCTCGGGCACCTGCCCCGCGATCGCCTGGCCCTCGAAGGCGATGGTGCCCTGGCGAGGTTTCAAGACGCCGGCAATCGTTGCGAGCACGGTGGTCTTGCCCGCGCCGTTGGCGCCGATGAGGGCCACGAGCTCGCCCGATGCGACGGCGAGCGAGAGGCCGCGCACGGCCGCGATCGCGCCATAGTTGACGTGGAGATCCCGGACCTCAAGCACCGGGCGTCTCCGCGACCGCGGCCCCGAGATAGGCCTCGATCACCGCCGGGATGCGGCGCACCTCGGCCGGGCTGCCCTCGCCGATCGTGCGCCCGTAATTGAGCACGTGGAGCCGGTGGCACAGGCGCATCATGAGGCGCATGTCGTGGTCGATCACGAGCATGCCGAGGCGCTTCGCCTCGGGCAGCGGCGCCAGCATCGCCAGGAGCTCGTCGCCCTCGGCCTCGTTTAGACCTGCGGCGGGTTCGTCGAGCAGGAGAAACTTGGGACGGGTGGCGAGCGCCCGGGCGATCTCGACCCGCCGCTCGTGCCCGTAGGGCAGCTGGCCCGCGATCCAGTCGCTCCACTCACTGAGCCCAACCTCGGCCAAGAGAACGCGCGCGAGCCGCTCGCCTTCCCGCCGCGAGAGGCCAATCGAGACCGCCGCGACCTCGACGTTCTCGAGCACCGTGAGCTCGCGGAAGAGCTGCACGCGCTGGAAGGTGCGCGCGATCCCCGCGCGCGCGATGCGGTGGGAGGGCAGCCGCGTGGTCTCGATTCCATCAACCACGACGTGGCCGCTCGAGGCCTTGAGCACGCCGGTGATGACGTTGACGAGCGTCGTTTTTCCTGAGCCGTTGGGGCCGATGAGGCCCAGGATCTCGCCCTCCGCCACCTTGAGGCTCACGGAATCGAGCGCGAGCAGCCCTTCGAACTGCTTGGAGATGCCCTCGACGCTAAGCGCGCGCGCCCTCGCGCCGTCGGGCGCGGTCGGGGCGTGAGACGAAGACGCCATGGCGCACACGCTAAACCTTCGCAGGCCCTTAAGCTTACGGCACGCAGAAGCGACGCAGGCTCGCCTCCGAAACGTTCGGGGAGGGCGTTGTTCAGACGCCCTCCCCGACCCATGGACGATACCTCAAAACGGCTTAGGCGGATTGGTCGGGCGTGTCCAGCCGATGAAGGCGGGCTTGCCGTCCTCGAGCTGAATAAGGATCGCCTCGATGTCGGGCTCGTGGCCCGTGGCGGCGTCCGACCAGTCGAGCTTGCCGGTCAGGAGATCGAACTCGAGCTCCTCCATCTTGCGCGCGAGCGCAGCCCCTTCCGTCGTGCCGGCGGCCTCGACGGCTTGCGCCAGCACCATCACCGTGTCCCAGCCGGTGGCGGCAATCGCGCTGTCCGGATCCTTGCCGTGATAGGCCCGGTAGAGCTCGAGGAACTTGCCCATCTCGGGCTTGACCTCGGGCGAGAGGAACGAGTGGGTGACGAAGTACACTTCGTTGCCGAACTTCTCGCCGAGCGCCGCCCACAGGCTTCCGTCGTCGTAGGAATCGCCACCCAGCACCGGGGTATCGATGCCGGCCTCGCGGATCGTGCGGATGATGGTGCCCATGTCGGGCATGTAGGAGGAGATGAAGAGCACGTCGGGCTTAATCTCGGAGCCCTTGAGCCGCGCGAGCTGGGCCGAGAAGTCCTGATCGCCTTGTGTGTACTTGTCCTCGAGGAGCACGGTGCCGCCGTTGTTTTGGAGGTGCGTGATGAAAAACTCGGAGAGACTCGTCGTGTAGTCGATGAAGGTGTCGGTCACGACCCAGGCGTTCTTCCAGCCCTTCGACAACGCGAACTCGGCCGCCGCCGCGCCCATCGTGTGGTTCCACATCGACAGCGTGAACTGCTTGTCCCCGAGCGTGAACGAGTTGTAGAGGGGCGAGGAGGCGCAGGTCGAGATACCGACGAGCCCGGCATTCTGCGCTTCGCGGCTTGCCGGCGAACCGAAGTCGAAGTCGCAGGGGGCGATGACGATTTCGGCGCCCGCTTCGATCACCTGCACGGTCGCATTCCCCACGACCACGGGGTCGCTCTTGCCGTCGAGATTGATAAGCTCCACCTCGCGCCCCAGCACGCCGCCTGCGTCGTTGAGGGCCTTGACCGCCACCTGCGCGCCCTTAAGGCTCGGATCGTCGAACGCGGCCTGGATGCCCGTTAAGCAGAACGAGGAGCCGATAATCAGCTTCTCCGCCGCCTGTGCGCCGCCGGCGCTCAGAGCAAGCGCCGCCGCCACCGTGAGCGACGCGAGGCCGCTCGCACTCTTGGGCCAGCCGCACCGCCTGCGACCGCCCGCCTCGAATGTTCCCGATGCTCTCGCCGTCATGATGAAATCTCCCTGCCGCTACGGCTATTTAGAATTGTCGGTCGATTATGGGAGCGTAAGCTTTAAGGCGTCAAGGAGGGCTCTCGTGCGAGCCCGCCCGGGGCCCGCCGCGCCATCGCTCGGCGCCGCTTCCGTTCAAGCGGCGGTGCCGCCGACCGTTAGGCCCTCGATCAGGAGCGTGGGCAGCCCGACACCCACGGGCACGCCCTGGCCCTGCTTGCCGCAGGTGCCGATGCCGGGATCGAGCTCAAGGTCGTTGCCGATGCCCTTGACCCGGGTCAGCACGTCGGGGCCGTTGCCGATCAGGCTCGCGCCCTTGACCGGCGCCGTGACCTTGCCGTCCTCGATCAGATAGGCCTCGGAAGCCGAGAAGACGAACTTGCCCGAGGTGATGTCGACCTGGCCGCCGCCGAAGTTGACGGCGTAGAGTCCGCGCGCAACGCGGCCGATGAGCTCGTCCCGGCTCTGATCCCCTGGCAGCATGAAGGTGTTGGTCATGCGCGGCAGCGGCTGATGGGCGAAGCTCTGGCGCCGGCCGTTGCCGGTCGCGGGCATCTTCATCAGCCGCGCATTCAGGCTGTCCTGCATGTAACCGCGCAGGATGTCATCCTCGATCAGCACGGTGCGCCGCGTCGGGTTGCCCTCGTCGTCGACGGTGAGCGAGCCGCGCCGGTCGGGAATCGTGCCGTCGTCAACGACGGTGACGCCGGGGGCGGCGATGCGCTGGCCCAATAGCCCGGCGAAGGCCGAGGTCTTCTTGCGGTTGAAATCGCCCTCGAGGCCGTGGCCGATCGCCTCGTGCAGCAGGATGCCGGGCCAGCCGGGGCCCAGCACCACCGTCATCTCGCCTGCCGGCGCGCTCACCGATTCGAGATTGACGAGCGCTTGGCGCAGGGCCTGGTCGGCGACCCTGCGCCAAGTCGCGGGCTCGACATAATGGGCGTGGCCGGCGCGCGCGCCCGCGCCGGCGCTCCCCGTCTCCTCGCGCACGCCCTCGCGCGCCACCACCGAGACGTTGAGGCGCACGAGGGGGCGCACGTCGGCCGCGCGGAAGCCGTCGGCGCGCAAGATCTCGACCGTCTGCCAGGAGGCGGCGAGCGAGGCCATCACCTGGCGCACCCGCGGCTCCTTGGCGCGCAGGTAGGCGTCGATCTCGGCCAAGACGTCGAGCTTGGCGGTGAACGGCGTCTCGGCGAGCGGGTTGAGGTCTTCGTAGAGCGCTCGGTTGGTCGCGGCCGGCGGCAGCATCGCGTCCGCGCGCTCCGGGCTGCGCACCGCCTTGACCGTCGCCGCGGCGCGCGCGATCGCCCCCTCCGAGAGCTCGCTCGCGTGGGCATAGCCCGTGGCCTCGCCCGAGACGGCGCGCAGGCCGAAGCCCCGGCTGGCATCGAAGCTTGCGCTCTTGAGCCGGCCGTCGTCGAAGGCGAAGCTTTCGGACTGGCGGTATTCGAGGTAGAGCTCGCCGTCGTCGGCGCCCCTGAGCGCGTCGGCCACGATGCGCTCGATGCGCGCGCGCTCGAGTCCGGCGCGGGCGAAGAACAGGTCGTCGGCGGTGCGGAGTGGGGTCATAAGCTCTCAGGGCTCCGACTCGGAGCGGCGCGTGCGCGCCGCTCGGCGGCTTCGAGGGGAGGGGCCAAGCGTCCGGCCGCGCTCGCGCGCGCCACGCTGTGGCAATTGGTGGCAAAGGCAATCTAGCAGGATTTGCCGTGCCGCGCGCGCCGCTCGGGCTCCACCCTTCGTGTTGCGCCTTTCTTTGGCCTCGGCGAGGGCAGAATAGTGCTTGCGCGCGAGCGCGTTAAGGATGGCTCGCGGGTGCATTTGCGCGCCCTGCGCGAGAACCTGGCACGAGCCCCATCCGAAGCCCTGTGCGGCCCTTGCCACAAACCCTGTCGTGCCGGGCTAACTCTCTATTGTCGTAGGTATTTTCGAGGCTTGTTCTGCCCGGTTGCGCTGATGTAGTGTCTTGCCCGCTCGCGCCGGGGCGGGCCCGCCTGGCGCGGGTTGCGGCGGCGCGGCAAGTCTTGGGCGCGTGGCGAACTCGGCCCGGGGTTCGCGGGCTTGAGGCAATCGGCGGACAAGAAGGCAAGAAGGACGGCGCAATGAGCGGGATGCGGGGTTTCATCGGGCTTGCGGCGTTCACCGCGGCGCTCGCCGGTTTGTCGGGGCTGGCGTTCGCGGGCTCGGGCCTGCCCGAGCCGTGGGAGACGGGCTTTCAGGATGCCGCGACGCCCACGATGGAGAAGCTCGTAAGCCTGCACAGCTTGGTGCTCTACATCATCCTGGCGGTCGCGGCGTTCGTCTTCATTCTGCTCGCGATCGTCGCCGTGCGCTTCAACGCCAAGGCCAACCCGACGCCCACGAAGACCACCCACAACACGCTCCTCGAGATGATGTGGACCGGCGTGCCGGTCATCATCCTCGTCGTGATCGCCATTCCCTCCTTCAAGCTTCTATATTTCGCCGACCGTACGCCCGAGCCCGAGCTCACGGTCAAGGCGATCGGGCATCAGTGGTATTGGAGCTACGAGTATCCCGATTCGGGCATCCTGTTCGATTCGTTCATGATCGAGGACGACAGCCTCGAGGAGGGCCAGCCGCGGCTGTTGGCCACCGACAGCCATGTCGTGGTGCCTGTCGATACCAATGTGCAGTTGCTGACGACGGCGGATGACGTGATCCACTCCTGGGCCGTGCCGGCCTTCGGCGTCAAGCTCGATGCCGTGCCGGGCCGCATCAACGAAACCTGGTTCCGGGTCGAGGAAGAGGGGATGTACTACGGCCAGTGCTCGGAGCTGTGCGGCGTCAATCACGGCTTCATGCCGATCGCGGTCGAGGCGGTGTCGAAGGAGAAGTTCGCCGAGTGGCTCGACTGGGCGCAGGAGGAGTACGCGCACAATTCGCCCGCCGAGCCGGTCGGGCTCGCGGCCGCGCAAGCGGCGCAGCACTGAATTCGATTTAAGGAGAGGAACCGATGAGTCACACGGGTGGTGCCGCGCACGCGGAAGGGGCCCACGAGCACAAGCCCTACGGGGGGGTTACGCGCTGGCTCTTCACGACCAACCACAAGGATATCGGGACGATGTACATCGCCCTCGGCTTCGTGGGCGGTCTCGTTGGCCTCGTCCTCTCGATCGTGATGCGCATGGAACTGGCCGCGCCCGGCATGCAGTTCCTCGGCGGCAACTACCAGATGTGGAACGCGTTCATCACCGCCCACGGGCTCCTGATGATCTTCTTCTTCGTCATGCCCGTGTTCATCGGCGGCTTCGGCAATTGGTTCCTGCCGCTCATGATCGGCGCGCCCGACATGGCCTTCCCGCGCATGAACAACATCAGCTTCTGGCTGCTCATCCCCTCGATCGGACTCTTGATCGGTTCGCTCTTCGTCGAGGGCGGCACGGGCGCCGGCGCGGGCACGGGTTGGACCGTCTATGCGCCGCTCTCGACCTCCGGGCAGCAGGGGCCGGCGGTGGACATGGCGATTCTCTCGCTGCATCTCGCCGGCGCGTCCTCGATCCTGGCCTCGATCAACTTCATCACGACGATTCTCAACATGCGCGCGCCCGGCATGACGCTGCACAGGATGCCGCTCTTTGTGTGGTCGATTCTCGTGACGGCGTTCCTGCTCGTCTTGGCGATGCCCGTGCTGGCTGGCGCGCTCACCATGCTGCTCACCGACCGCAACTTCGGCACGGCGTTCTTCGACGCCTCCCGGGGCGGCGATCCGGTGCTCTATCAGCACCTGTTCTGGTTCTTCGGGCACCCCGAGGTCTACATCCTGATCCTGCCCGGATTTGGCGTCGTCAGCCAAGTGGTCGCGACGTTCTCGAGGAAGCCGATCTTCGGCTATCTCGGCATGGCGTACGCCATGGTCGCGATCGGCTTCATCGGCTTCGTCGTGTGGGCGCACCACATGTTCACGGTGGGCTTTTCCGCCAACACGCGCGCCTACTTCATGGCGGCGACCATGGTGATCGCGGTGCCGACCGGCATCAAGATCTTCAGCTGGATCGCCACGATGTGGGGCGGCTCGATCCGCTTTTCGACGCCGATGCTGTGGGCGATCGGCTTCATCTTCCTGTTCACGGTGGGCGGGGTGACCGGCATCGTGCTCGCGAACACGGGCCTCGATATCGCGCTGCACGACACCTACTACGTGGTGGCGCACTTCCACTACGTGCTCTCGCTCGGCGCGGTGTTCGCGGTGTTCGCCGGGTTCTACTACTGGGTCGGCAAGATCACCGGCCGCCAGTATCCCGAGGCGCTCGGCAAGCTGCACTTCTGGATCTCGGCGATCGGCGTCAATCTCGCGTTCTTCCCCATGCACTTCTCGGGCCTTGCGGGCATGCCGCGGCGCATTCCGGACTACCCCGACGCCTTCGCCGGATGGAACCTGATCTCCTCGATCGGCTCCTACATCACCGCGGCAGGCGCGGTGCTGTTCCTCTACATCGTGTTCCACACGTTTGCGTTCGGGAAGAAGTGCGCCGACAACCCGTGGGGCGAAGGGGCGACGTCGCTGGAGTGGAAATTGCCCTCGCCGCCGCCGTACCATACCTACGAGACGCTGCCGCGCATCCGCTGACCCCGCGCGGCGCTGGGACGGATCTTAGGATGAGCGAACTCACCGAAGGCTGGGCCGGGGTAGCGGGCGAACGCGCCCTCGAGTGGCCGGGCGAGGTGCGCGATTACGTGGCGCTCTTGAAGCCCCGCGTGATGTCGCTCGTGGTGTTCACCGGCCTCGCGGGGCTCCTCGTGGCGCCGGGTTCGCTCCATCCGCTGCTGGCCGCGGTCGCCGTGCTGTGCATCGCGCTCGGCGCCGGGGCTTGCGGCGCGCTCAATATGTGGTTCGAACGCGACGTCGATGCCTTGATGGCGCGCACGCGGGCGCGCCCCCTGCCGGCGGGCCGGCTGGCGCCGGACGCGGCGCTGGGCTTCGGGGCGAGCCTCGCTGTGGGGTCGGTCGCGCTCATGGGGCTTGCGCTCAATTGGGTCGCCGCCGGCGCGCTCGCGCTCGCCATCGCCTTCTACGTCCTCGTGTACACGATGTGGCTCAAGCGCCGCACGCCCCAGAACATCGTGATCGGCGGCGCGGCGGGCGCGTTTCCCCCCGTGGTCGGCTGGGTCGCGGTGAGCGGGGATGTGTCGCTCGAGCCGCTGCTGCTCTTCCTCGTCATTTTCCTGTGGACGCCGCCGCATTTCTGGGCGCTGGCCCTCTATCGGTGTGGCGATTATGCGCGCGCGGGCATCCCGATGATGCCCAATGTCGCAGGCGCTGAGTCGACGCGCCGGCAGATGCTGGCCTACACGCTGATTCTCTGGCCCGCGGCGGCGGGCCCGTGGTTCCTGGGCTTGACCGGCTGGCTCTACGGCATCGTCGCACTCCTCTTGGGCGCATCCTTCGTGGCGGTCGCGCTCTATGTTTGGCGCGCGCGCAGCGATGCGGCGGCCCGGCGCATGTTCGGCTTCTCGATCCTCTACCTGTTCGTCCTCTTTACGGCGCTGATCGTGGATGCCCATGCCTTGCCCACAGGTTGATCATGGACGATCCCGAACGGCGCCGGCGGGTACGCGCGCGCAACTATGCGCTGGGCGGCGTGCTGCTCTTCCTCGTGCTGCTCTTCTTCGTCATCACGCTCGTCAAGCTCGGGAGTAATTGAGCATGGCGCGCGCGCGCAGGAAGCTCACGGTTGTCTCGCTCGTGGCGGCGATCGCCGTCATGACGGGCCTCGTTGCCGGGGCGGTGCCGCTCTACCGGCTGTTCTGCCAGGTCACCGGCTTCGGCGGCACGCCGCGGGTGGCCGAGGGGGCGCCCGCAGAGGTGGCGGAGGACGCCGCCCAGCGGATCGTCACGGTACGCTTCGATTCGAACGTGGCTGCGGATCTGCCCTGGCGCTTCGAGCCCGTGGCGCGCGCGATGGAGGTCAAGGTGGGCGAGGTCGCGAGCGCCTATTATCGTGTGACCAACCTCGCCGACAGCGCGCGGCTGGGCTCCGCGACCTTCAACGTGACGCCCGACAAGGCGGGCGTCTATTTCGACAAGATCGATTGCTTTTGCTTTTCCGAGCAGTATCTCGCGGCCGGCGAGAGCGCGGAGCTCGGCGTCACGTTTTTCGTCGACCCCGAGATCGCAGCCGATCGCCACCTCGACGATCTGACGACGATCACGCTCTCCTACACGTTCTTCGATCGGGGCGAAGAGGCGCTCAAGGCCTATCTCGCCCGCACCGAGGGCGAGCGGGTGGCGGAAGGCGGCGGCGCGCCCACGCTGAACTAGAGGGATCGCGCGGCGCTTGGGTGGCGCTGCCATCGTTTGAGGGAGCGGAGGAACGGGAATATGGCCAACACACACGCAGGCGGGCACGCGGGGCACCCCTACCATCTCGTGGGCCCGAGCCCGTGGCCTGCACTCGGCATGCTGACGGCCGGAGCGCTGACCGGAGGCTTCATCTTGGGCGCGCACACGGGGCAATGGTGGCTGCTTATCATCGGCGGCGCGCTGGCCTTCACCACCATGTTCTTCTGGTGGCGCGACGTCGTGCGCGAGGGCACCTTCGAGGGCCATCACACCCCGGTCGTGCGCCGGGGCCTGCGCTTCGGGATGGCGCTCTTCATCGCCTCCGAGGTCATGTTCTTCGCCGCCTTCTTCTGGGCCTTCTTCAACGCCAGCATCATGCCGGCCGAGGTGATCGGCGGCGTCTGGCCGCCCGAAGGGATGACCACCTTCGAGCCCTGGGACATCCCGCTCGTCAACACGATCATCCTGCTCTCCTCGGGCGCGACCGTGACCTGGGCGCACCACGAGGTGAGGCATGGCCGCAACCTGCGCGCCGGCTGGGCGCTCGTGCTCACGGTGGCGCTCGGCATCACGTTTACTCTGCTGCAGATCTACGAGTACAACCACGCGCCGTTCGGCTTCCGCGAGGGCATCCTGCCCACCACCTTCTTCCTGGCGACGGGGTTCCACGGCTTCCACGTCATGGTGGGCACCTGCTTCTTGATCGTGTGCACCTTCCGCGCCTTCCGGAACCACTTCAAGCCCGACCATCACGTCGGCCTCGAGGCGGCGGCGTGGTACTGGCACTTCGTCGACGTCGTCTGGCTCTTCCTGTTCAGCTTCGTCTATGTCTGGGGGGCGAGCGAGTAGCGCCGTTGAGGGCATGAGCGAGAGCGGGGAACTGGAGCGCGCATCGCTCCTCAGGGCGGGCTTCGGCTGCCGCTGCCCGCGCTGCGGAAAGGGCAAGCTCTATGCGCGATTTCTGACGGTCGCCGAGCGTTGCTCGGTGTGCGGTCTCGAACTCAAGGCGCGCGACACGGGCGATGGCCCGGCCGTCTTCATCGTCCTGATCCTGGGCTTCATTGTGGTTGCGCTCGCGTTCGTGGTCGAGCTTGTCTGGGGCCCGCCGATGTGGGTCCATTTGTTGCTCTGGATCCCCTTCATCGTGCTGGGCTCGGCACTCATGCTGCTTCCGGCCAAGGCGCTCTTCATCGCCCAGCACTACCGCCACCGGAGCGGCGAGGATGTCGGAGGCGACTAGCCGCAAGCGCCGTTTCCGCCGCCCGACGCTCACGACGGCGCTTCTGGCCGGGAGCGCCTTCCTCGTCCTGCTCGCGCTCGGCAGCTGGCAGGTCCAGCGCGCGATCTGGAAGGCCGAGCTCATTGCCGAGCGGCGGGCGCACGTCGCTGTGCCGGCCGAGTCCTTGCCCGAGGCGGCGCAGGATTGGGCCGCCTGGGACTACCGGCGCGTCGATCTTAAGGGCCGTTTCCTGCACGCTCACGAACTGATGCTGGGCGCCCGCTCGCTCAACGGCAACGTCGGCTACCACCTCCTCACGCCGCTTGAAGAGGCGGGCGGGCGCGTCGTGCTCATCGACCGCGGCTGGGTCCCGCTCGACAAGAAAGAGACGGAGACCCGGGCCGAAGCCAATCCGGAAGGCCCCGTCGCGCTCGAGGGCGTGCTGCGCATCCCGCGCAAGCCCGGCTGGTTTGTGCCCGCAAACGCGCCCGAGGAGAACTTCTGGATCTGGGTCGATGTTCCGGCCATGGAGCAAGCCACCGGGCTTACGCTTGCGCCGTTCTACGTCGAGGCGGATGCGCGCCCCAATCCCGGCGGCTGGCCCAAGGGCGGCCAAACGCAGGTCGATCTGCCCAACGATCACGTCCAGTATGCGATCACTTGGTATGCGCTCGCGGCTGCGCTGGCGGTGATCGTGGTGCTTTACCATCGCCGCAAGCCAGCCGAAGGAGACGGCTGATCGCCGTCGCCGGGTGCGAGCAGAAACGGCCGCCCCGGCCTGCGGCCTACGGCGCGCTCGAGGCGCGCTTCGAGCGCCTCTTTCACCTCAGGAGCGCCCAGTCCATGCTGTTTTGGGACTGGGCCGCAATGATGCCCGAGGGCGGGGCTGCGGCACGGACAGGCCAGCTCGCGGCGCTCGAGGGCGTGGCCCACGAGCTCCTGACGGCAGCCGACCTGCCCGATCTCGTTCAGCGCGCCGCCGCCGAGATGGCGGCGCTCGGGCCCTGGGAGGAGGCCAATCTCAAGCACATGGAGCGGCGCATCCGGCGCGCCCGGGCGCTGCCTGCGGCCCTCATCGAGGCGCGCACGAAGGCCCGCGCGAGCTCGGAGCTGCGCTGGCGCCGGGCCAAGGCGGAGAGCGATTTCACGGGCTTCCTCGAGGAGTTCGCGCCGCTCCTCTCCCTTGTGAGGGAAGCGGGGAAGCGCCTCGGCGCGGCGCTCGGACTCGAACCCTACGACGCCCTGCTCGACGGCTACCAACCGGGACTGACCGCGGCGCGCATCGAGCCGTTGTTGGCGGAGCTCACGCGCGCGTTGCCGCCGCTCATCGAGCAGGCTTTGGCCCGCCAAGCGCGCGAGCCGCCCGCGCCCGCCTTCGAGGGCCGGTTCCCCATGGCTGCGCAGCGCGCCCTCGCCGCGAGCCTGATGGCCAAGCTCGGGTTCGATTTTTCCCACGGCCGGCTCGACGTGTCCGCGCATCCTTTCTGCGGCGGCGTCCCGGACGACGTGCGCATCACGACGCGTTACGACGAAGGCGACTTCGCGCCCGCGCTCATGGCCGTGCTGCACGAGACGGGGCACGCGCTCTATCAGCAGGGCCTGCCCGCGCCGTGGCGCGACCAGCCGGTGGGCGAGGCGGCGGGCATGGCCGTGCACGAGAGCCAGTCGCTTCTGATCGAGATGCAACTTTGTCGAGGCCCGGCCTTTCTCTCGTTCGTGGCCCCGCTCATCGCCGAGGCCTTCGCCGCCGACACGTCGAGCCCCGCGTTCCACGCGGAGAACCTCGCGCGCCGGTACCTGCGCGTGGAGCGCGGCCTGATCCGCGTCGATGCGGACGAAACAACCTATTCCCTTCACGTCCTGCTGCGTTACCGGCTCGAGCGTGCCCTCATCGCGGGTGAGCTCGCGCCGGAAGAGCTGCCCGAGGCGTGGCAGACGGGCATGAGCGAGCTCTTGGGCGTCCGCCCGGCCAATGATCGTGAGGGCTGCCTGCAGGACATCCACTGGGCGGAGGGGCTGATCGGCTATTTCCCCACCTACACGATCGGTGCGCTGGCGGCGGCGCAATTGTTCGAGGCGGCCCGCCGGGCGCTCCCGGGGCTCGAGCAGGCCACCGCCCGTGGCCACTTCGCGCCGCTCATCGGCTGGCTGCGCGCCAACGTGCACGGCTTGGGCTCGCTCTACGACGGCCAGGCCCTGATCGAGCGGGCGAGCGGGCAGCCACTAAGCGTCGGCTCGTTCCTCGACCAGCTGCGCCGCCGCTATCTCGGAATTAGCCATAACTAATTGAAATAGCTTTCCAATATCAGACCGCCCGCGGTCTTGCAGGGCGTCGTTTATGCCGGGTAGGCTAGCGGCCCTATATCCTTGTGGGCGAGGATGCCCGCAAATCTCGGAGAGGACCTGTGCGCTACGTCAGCACTCGGGGCAAGGCCCCGGCAGTGGGCTTTGAGGAGGCGCTGCTCGCGGGCTTGGCACCCGACGGCGGCCTCTATATGCCCGAGCGCTTCCCGGTTTGGTCGAAGGCCGAGCTCGAGAAGCTCGCCGGTCTCGACTACCCGGCGCTGGCGGCGGCGTTGCTTGCGCCCTACGTCGAGGGCTTCATCGTGCAATCGGAGCTCGAGGCTCTGGCGCGCAAGGCCTACCGGGGCTTCGCTCACCCCGCGGTCGTGCCCTTGAGCCAGAGCGGGCTCAACGAATGGGCGCTCGAGCTGTTCCACGGTCCGACCCTCGCCTTCAAGGACCTCGCGCTGCAGCTCCTGGGCCCCCTGTTCGACCGGGCGCTCCAGGGCCGTGGCGAGCGGGTCACGGTGCTCGTCGCAACCTCCGGCGACACCGGCTCGGCCGCCATCGAAGCGCTCGGCGACAAGGCGCAAATCGCGCTCGCGGTGCTCCACCCCAAGGGGCGCATCTCCGAGGTCCAGCGCCGCCAGATGACCACGGTCGATGCGGCCAACGTGCACAACATCGCCATCGAGGGGACCTTCGATGACTGCCAGGCGCTGGTCAAAGCGCTGTTCAACGACGCGGCGCTGCGCGCCGAGCTCAACCTGGCCGCGGTCAACTCGATCAACTGGGCGCGCATCATGGCGCAAGCGGTCTATTACGTCGCCGCCGCGCTCGCCCTCGGCGCGCCCGCCCGGGCGCTCGCCTTTGCCGTGCCGACCGGCAACTTCGGGGATGTGTTCGCCGGCCACGTGGCGAGCCTGATGGGCTTGCCGGTGGCGCGTCTTCTGGTCGCGACCAACCGCAACGACATTCTCGCCCGCTTCTTCGCCACCGGTGAGTACCGCCTGAGCGAGGTGGTGCCCACCTTGAGCCCGAGCATGGACATCCAGGTCGCAAGCAACTTCGAGCGGCTTCTGTATCTGCTGTGCGGGCGCGACGGGGCGGCGGTGGCTGCGCTCATGGGGCGGTTCGCGCGCGAGGGTCGCCTCGCGGTCGAGCCCGCGCGGCTCGATCAGGCCCGCGCGCTTTACGGCGCGCGCGCGGTCTCGGACGAGGAGACGCTGGCCATGATCGCCCGGCTGCACCGGGAGAGCGGGCGGCTCGTCGATCCGCACAGCGCCACCGGGTTCGCGGCGCTTCGCGCGACCGGGGCGCCGGGCGGAGAACCCGCGGTCGTTCTGTGCACGGCGCATCCGGCGAAGTTCCCGCACGCCGTGGCGCGCGCGACCGGGGTTTCTCCCGAGCCACCGCCGCGCCTCGCCGCGATCATGGGGAAACGCGAACGCTACACGACGCTGGCCAACGACGTGGGCGCGCTCAAGGACCATCTGCGCCGCGCCGTCGCGCCCGCCCGGGAGCGCGTGGCATGAGCGCGCACCTCACCACCCTGCCCAACGGGCTGCGCGTCGCGAGCGTCGCCATGCCCCATCTCGAGACCGCGGCGCTGGGCGTCTGGATCGAGGCCGGCTCGCGCTACGAGAGCAAGACGGTCAACGGCGTCGCTCACATGCTCGAGCACATGGCGTTCAAGGGCACCGAGCGGCGCGATGCGCTCGCCATCGTGGCCGAGATCGAGCGCGTGGGCGGACACCTCAACGCCTACACCGGCCGCGAGCAGACCGCCTATACGGCGCGCGTGCTCAAGGACGACGTGCCGCTCGCGCTCGATATCTTGGCCGACATCCTCCAGCACTCGGTGTTCGACGAGACCGAGCTGGCGCGGGAGAGGAGCGTGGTGCTCCAGGAGATCGCGCAGGTCGACGACACGCCGGACGACCTGGTGTTCGACCACTTCCAGGGCGCCGCCCATCCCGATCAGCCCTTGGGCCGCTCGATCTTGGGGCCGGCCGAATTCATCGCCAAGATTCCGCGCTCCGTGCTTGCCGATTATAGGCGGGTGCACTACACGGGCTCGCGCATGGTGGTGGCGGCCGCGGGCCCGATCGAGCATCAACGCCTGGTCGAGGAGGCCACGCGCTTGTTCGGCGCGTTGCCTGCGGATGGCGCGGCGTTCCGCGAGGGCGCCCGCTACGTCGGAGGCGAGGCACGCGAGCACCGCGATCTCGAGCAGATCCACCTCGTGCTCGGCTTCAACGGCATCGACGTCTACGACGACGACTACTACGCCGTCGCCGTGCTCTCGACGCTCTTAGGCGGCGGCATGTCCTCGCGCCTCTTCCAGGAGGTGCGCGAGAAACGGGGCCTCGCCTACTCGGTGTACAGCTTCACCACCTCCTACCAGGACGGCGGCCTGGTCGGTGTCTATGCGGGCACGACGCCCGAGCGGATCGACGAGCTCGTGCCCGTGCTGTGCGGCGAGATCGCAAGGCTCGGGGAGCCGGCCTCGTCGGACGAGGTCCTTTCCGCGCGCAATCAGATGAAGGCGGGGCTCCTGATGTCGCTCGAGAGCCCGGCGGCGCGCGCGGAGCAGATCGCCCGCCAAATCCTGGTCTTCGGCCGCGTCGTGCCGATCCCCGAGATGATCGGGCGGATCGACGCCGTCGATGCCAGCGCGCTCGCGCGGCTCGCGCGCCGCCTGCTCGCGGGCGGGCGGCCCACGCTCGCCGCCGTCGGCCCGGTCGCCTCCCTACCCGATCACGAGGCGATCGTGCGCCGCTTGGTCGCGGCTTAGGGCGATGGCGAAGGAGCTCGATGCGACCGGCCTCGTCTGCCCCTTGCCGGTGCTGCGCGCGCGCAAGGCGCTGCGCGAGGTGGCACCCGGCGAGAGGCTGATCGTGCGCGCGACCGACCCCTCCGCGGTCAAGGATTTTCACGCCTTCTGCGAGACCACGCACACCGTGCTCGAGGACTGGCGCGAAGACGGCGGCGTGTACATCTTCACCATCCGAAAGCCGGCGTGAGGGCTCTGTTCCGCAAGCGGTCGCGGCCCTTGGGCGCGCACGCGGCGCTGACCGGACAGCGCCACTACCTGCGCGTGCCCGAGGCGGGCGATGCGGATCAGTGGATCGAGCTGCGGCGGCTGTCGCGCTCGTTTCTCGAGCCCTGGGAGCCGACCTGGTCGGAGGATACGCTGACGCGTCGCGGATTCCGGCGCCGGCTGCGTCGCCAGGCCCGCGAGGCCAACGAGGATTCGGGCTATGGCTTCCTGATCGTCCGGCGCAGCGACGACGCCTTGCTTGGCAGCGCCTCGTTGAGCGCCGTGCAGCGGGGCGTCGCCCAGTGCTGCAGCCTGGGCTATTGGATCGGCGCGCCTTTTGTGCGTCAGGGCTACATGACCGAGGCGCTCCGCCTGCTGCTGCCCTACTGTTTCGGCCCTTTGGGCTTTCATCGCGTCGAGGCGGCCTGCCTGCCGCACAACGAGGCGAGCCGCGCCCTGCTCGAGCGCTTGGGCTTCCGCCGCGAAGGCTACGCCCACGAGTTGCTCAAGATCGATGGCCGCTGGCAGGACCATCTGCTGTACGCGATGCTGCAGCGCGATCTGCGCGAGGCGAACGGAGGAGCCAAGCCCTGACGGCGGCCTCGCTCTATCAACGGCTCGGCGCTTATCTCGGGATCGAGCGCATCGGGCGGCGTTTCTACGAACGTGTCTTCGACGACCCTGCGCTGGCGCCGTTCTTCCGCGGCCACGGCGCCGATTCGCGCGAGCGCCTGGTGCGACAAACTGCGGAATATTTCGCCGTGCTGGCCGGCGGGCCCGAGCGTTACACGGGGCGCGACATGGCGCGCGCCCATCGCGGCCTCGGCTTGGGCGAGGCCGAGTGGCGCGCCACGGGGCGGCATCTCGCCGCCGCGGCCACGGAAGCCAACGTCGCCGCGGCCGAACGCGCGGAGCTCTTGGCCCTCATCGAGCGCGAGAAGAACTTGATTCTCGAACGTTAGGCGGGCGCGACCCCGGCCGGGCGCAGGGCGCCTGTGAGCGGATGCCTAGTACCCAGTACCGCAAATGCGCACCACGCAACCCGCCCTTCGAGACGCTCGCTTCGCTCGCTCCTC
>CAZVZP010000029.1:0-8927 GCA_964631625.1 uncultured Hyphomicrobiales bacterium
GGTCAGTTGGAATCGCTTTCAGCGATCCAACGACCGGATAAAGCTGCTCTAGCGTTTCCTTGAGGAGCGGGAGGCGTCGCGCACGGCTGGGAGCCGAGCGATGCCGCCGGGCTGCTGTTCGATCGGGCCCAACGGCGAGCTGCGCGCGGACGCCGGCGCCAAGCGGCTTTCGACGGTGATGGCGTATGCCCTCGGCGCATCCGGCGGCTAGGGGCCGCCCGCCGTCGCCTCGAGCACGATGCGGCCGGCGGCCAGGATCGCGCCTTCGCCCCCTTCCTGGACGATAATCGCGCAGGCGTCGGGCATCGCGGGCCCGACGTGGAGATCCGCCGCACGGACATAGAGCTCGAGCGGCTCGCCGCGCCAGGTCCCAAGCGCGCTCAGGCGGCGCACGACGTTGTCGTTGCCCATGACGGTCCCGGCGTTGCTGCCGCCGGTAACCTCGGTCACATAACGGCGGTTGTAAAGAACGAGCCAGACCGTGGCCTCGCCTGTCCCGGGCGGTGCGTCGAAGGCGATGCGCAGGCCGTTCGCATCGTGGCCCAAGACGAGCGTTCCCGTATCCGGGCCCTCGGTGCTGGCGAGCAAGCGCTCGAGGCCCGCCCGATCGGTGGCTGGGAGTTCGAGCCGCCCGTTGATCACGAGCTGGGGCGTGTACAGATAATTGAGCCCGAAGCGGCGCGAGTAGGCGCGTTGGCGCTCGCTCGCCTCGCGGCTGGCGAAGGGATCGGACCAGCCGGTGTAATTCCAGTAATCGACGTGAAAGGCGAGCGCCAGGATGTCGTCGCGCTGAGCCAGGCGGCGGAACGCCGCCTTGGCCGCCGGGCAGGAGTCGCAGCCTTGGGCGGTGAACAGCTCGACCACGATGGGCGCGCCCGCGGCGGCGGGAGGCGCCGGGGCGAGCAGCAGGAGGGCAAAAAGAAGCGCCGGGATGCGGCGAAAACGCCAGGCGGCCATGGACCGACGTTAGCGCGGAAGCCGCTTCACGCCTCAATCAAAACTCGGTGAAAGCCGGGGCGCTCGGCGCGCCGCCCCTGCTTACCGCCCGGCAGGGGCTTGGGGTAGACTCGGACGCGCATGCGCACGCTCTACCATCTCTGGCTCTCGCCCCCATGCCGCGTGGTCCGCGTCGTGCTGCGCGAGAAGGCGGTCGAGTTCGATCTCAAGGTGGAGAAAGTGTGGGAGCGCCGGCCCGAGTTCCTGGCCATCAACCCGGCGGGAGAGGTGCCCGTGCTCGTCGAGTCCGACGGCGAGGTGATCGCGCAGTGCGTGCCGATCGCCGAGTATCTCGAGGACGTTTACCCCGAGCCCTTGCTGATTGGCACGGCGCCGCTGGTGCGCGCCGAGGTGCGCCGCCTGGTCGACTGGTTCGGGGCCAAGTTCGACCACGAGGTGACCGAACACATCCTGGGCGAGAAGTTCATGAAGCGGTTCATGAGCATGGGCGAACCCGATTCGCGCGTGATCCGCGCCGGCCAGCTTAACATCCGCTACCATCTCGACTACATCGCCTATCTGTCGGAGCGCCGGCGTTGGCTGGCGGGCGACGATTTTTCGCTTGCCGACATCGTCGCGGCGGCTCATCTCTCGGTCATCGATTACATTGGCGACGTGCCCTGGGAGGCGCACCCGGAAGCCAAGGAGTGGTATGCCCGCGTCAAGTCTCGGCCCTCGTTCCGGCCGCTTCTGGCGGACCGCATCCCCGGCGCCGCGCCGCCCAAGCACTACGCCGATCTCGATTTCTGAAGCCATGGACGCCGCACCGGCCGGCCGCGCCAAGGACCGCATCAAGGCCCTGGCGCGTGCGCTTGGCTTCGATGCGGTGGGCATCGGCCCGGCCGAGCTCGATGCCTCTGCGGGCGAGCGGCTGGACGCGCTGATCGGGGCCGGGGGCCACGGCGACATGACCTGGCTCGCGAAGAACGCGGCCCGCCGCTCGCACCCTCAGGCGCTCTGGCCCGAAGCGCGCAGCGTGATTGCGCTCGGCCTCAATTACTACGGCGGCGAGGACGCGCTCGCCCTGCTCAAAGAGCGCGAGCGCGGCGCCATCGCGCTCTATGCGCGCGGTCGCGACTATCACGACGTGTTCAAGGCGAAACTCAAGGCGCTCGCCCGGCGCATCGCGGCGGAATTCGGGGCACAGGTCAAAGTCTTCGTGGACACCGCGCCGGTCATGGAGAAGCCTTTGGCCGAGCGCGCCGGGGTGGGCTGGCAGGGCAAGCACACGAACCTCGTGTCGCGGCGCTTCGGCTCGTGGCTCTTCCTGGGCGAGATTCTGACCGATCTTGCGTTGCCGCCCGACCGGCCCGAGAGCGACCACTGCGGCAGCTGCCAGCGCTGCCTCGAGATCTGTCCGACCGACGCCTTCCCCGCCCCCTACCGGCTCGATCCCTTGCGCTGCATCTCGTATCTCACGATCGAACACAAGGGGAGCATCCCCCGGGCCCTGCGCCCGGCGTTCGGCAACCGCATCTACGGCTGCGACGATTGCCTCGCGGTCTGTCCCTGGAACCGGTTCGCAGCGCGCACGGCCGAGTTCGCCTTCGCCCCGCGCGCGGCCTTGAGCGGACCCTTTCTCGCGGAGCTTGCCCGGCTCGACGAGGCGGGATTCCGGCAACGCTTTGCCGGCACGGCGATCAAGCGCATCGGGCGCGAACGCTTCTTACGCAACGTGATGATCGCGCTCGGCAACAGCGGCAGCCCGGCGAGCGCGGAGGCGGCTCGGCGCGGGCTTGCCGAGCGCGCACCCCTCGTGCGCGCCATGGCCGTCTGGGCGCTGGGGCGTCTGCTGCCGGCTGCGGACTTCGCCGCGCTGCGTGCGCGCCATGCGCCGCAGGAGGAGGACGACGCGGTGCGCGCCGAGTGGCAGCAGGCCGACGGCACCTAAGACGCGGGCTGCGCCGCCTCGCTCTCGAGCTCGTTCAGATAGCCTCGCGCGCTGTCGGCCGCCGGGCTTTCCGGCGCGCTCTCGATCACCCGCGTCCAGTCGGCGCGGGCGCCCTCGATGTCGCGCGCAAGACCGCGCAGAACGCCTCGCTCGAGCAGTGCAAAGACATTGCTGGGATCGGCTTCGAGCGCGCGCTCGAGATCGTCGGCGGCAAGCTCGGGCGCCTCGAGACGCCGATAGAGGGTGGCGCGGAAAATGAGCGCGTCCACGTGATCGGGTTCGCGCTCGAGCGCAAGATTGAAGTCGTCGATCGCTTCCCAATCGCGGTACTGCAACATGCGTGCCTGGCCGCGATCGACCAGGATCTCGACGCTCGCCGGATAGAGCGAATGGGCCGCGGTGAGGAGGGCCTCGGCGCGCTCGGGCTGGCCTGCGGCGAGCCGCGCCTGGCCGGCCTGCGCCAGCACCTCGGCGCGCACCGTGGGGGGCGCCTCGGTCATGTCCTGGGCCAAGGCCTCGAGCGCCTGGGCGGCGTCCGCGAAGCGTGCCAAGCCGAACAGGGCGAGAGCGGCGCAATGGCGCGCGGCCTCGCCCCCGCCACTTTCCTGCCAGGCGAGGGCCTCCTCGTACGCCTTGTCGGGGTCGCTGCGTGCCTGCGCGGCGCAGGCGCCGTAGTCGATCTCGGCGCGCGCCTCGAGAGCGCCCAAGAGCGCGAACGCCGTCCCGAGGGCGAGCCACCACGGCAGCGGTTGAAGCTCCTTCGCCACGGGCGTTACAGTCCGCTCGACCGGCCGCGCCGGCGGGAATCCTGCGGCGTGGCGTGAACCGGATTCTACGCCGTTGAGCATGCGTCGTCTCTTCTGTTTCGGCCTCGGCTACTGCGCGCTCGCCCTGATCGAGCGGCTGGACGGGCGCGGCCTAACCGTCGCCGGGACCTGCCAGAGCGAGGACAAGCGCCAGGCGTTCGCCGACCGAGGGATCGAAACCTACCGCTTCGCGCGCGCGGCGCCGCTGCCCGGGAGAGCGCTCATGGGCACGACCCATCTGTTGAGCTCGATCGCCCCGGATGCGGACGGCGATCCCGTGATCGACCGGCATTTTTTCGACCTGGCGCGGCTCGAAGGCCTCGAGTGGGTCGGCTATCTGTCGAGCACGTCGGTGTACGGCGACCGCGAGGGGGCGTGGGTCGATGAATCGATCGAGCCCGATCCGGGCACGCCGCGTGGCAAGCGGCGGCTCGAGGCGGAGCGGCGTTGGCTCGATCTGTGGCAAGGGTTCGCCGTGCCGGTGCACGTCTTCCGCCTGGCCGGAATCTACGGCCCGGGACGCAGCGCGGTGGACGACGTGCGCTCGGGCCGCGCGCGGCGCGTCGTCAAGCCGGGTCATTACTTCTCGCGCATCCACGTGGCCGATATCGCGGCCTGCCTCGAGGCGTCGATCGCGCGGCCCCATCCCGGCGCGATCTACAACGTGAGCGACGATCTGCCGGAATCCTCCGACCGGGTCGTGAGCTTCGCCTCGTCCTTGCTCGGGCGCGAGCCGCCCCCGGCCATTCCCTACGACGAGGCCGAGCTGAGCGAGATGTCGCGCAGCTTCTACCTCGAGAACCGCCGCATCGCGAACCGCCGCATGAAGGAGGAGCTGGGCGTGACCCTTGCCTTTCCCGACTACCGCGCCGGCTTGCGAGCGATCGCGGGCGCCGAGGTCTAGCCGATCCGGCCGAGCGCCGGAATATGTTCGAGCAGCCAGAAGGCGAAGACCGAAAGTCGGCCGGCGATGATCGCGGCACCCATGGCCACGAGCACGACACCCGCCGCGGCCTGCAGGTAGCGGCCGACGCGCCGCCACCTGGGCAGGCGGCGAACGAACCAGTCGGTCGAGAGCGCGGCGAGGAGGAACGGCACGCCGAGCCCCAGCGAATAGAACGACAGGAGGAGGACGCCGGAGCCGGTGCCCTCCTGGGTCGCCGCGATGGTCAGGATCGCGCCCAGCACCGGCCCGATGCAGGGCGTCCAGCCGAAGGCGAAGGCGAAGCCCAGGAGGAGTGCGCTCAAGGGACGGCCCCCCGGCAGATCGAGGCGCAGGCGGAACTCCCGGCCGATGAGCGGCAAGGGCAGCCCCACCGCGAGGTAGAGCCCGAACAGGACGATGAGGCCACCGGCCGCGTAGTTGAGCTCTTCCTGGTGCGTACGCAGAAACGCGCTCGCGGCGCTCGCCGCGGCTCCGAAGGCGACGAAGACGGCCGAGAAGCCGAGCACGAACAGCGCGCTCAAGAGCAGCGTCGAGAACCAGCGCGCGCCCCTGGCGCCGCCGCGGAGCTCATCGAGCGAGGTGCCGGCGATGAAGGCCAGGTAGCCTGGCACGAGCGGCAGCACGCACGGAGAGAGAAACGACACGAGGCCGGCCAGGAAGGCGCCCAAGAGACCGACGCTTGCCACCGCGTCCATCGCTGTCACGACCGGCGCGCCGCCGGACGCGGCTTACGATGCCTCCGCACCGGCCCGCGCCGCCGGAACCTCGGCAAGGAGGCGCGCAAGAAACGCGGTCAACGCCGCCTCGTCCCAGGGCCGGATGCCCGGCATGCGGCCGAGCTCGAAGCCGTCGCTCCCCAGGATCAGTGCGGTCGGGATGCCCGAAAGGCCGATCGTGGCGAGCGCTCGCGCCCCGGCATCGGTGAAGATTTCGAGTTTGCGCACGCCCGCATCGGCGTACGCGCGCCGCACCGCTTGCGCCCCACCCTGGTCCACGGCGATCGCGAGCACGGCGAAGTGATCCGAGGGGAGCCGTGCCGCCAGCCGATCGAGCGCCGGCAACCGTTCGAGGCAAGGCGCGCACCAGCTCGCCCAGAAGTCGAGCAGCACGACCTTGCCGTCGAATTCGCTCAAGCGCCGGACTTTTCCCGCCGCGTCGGCGAACGCGTAGTCGGCGTATCGGGCAGGCGCGTCCGGCAGGACGAGGCCCAGCTCCTGCAGCGACTCGAGCGGCCCTCGTGCAAGGTCGGCGAGGGCGGGGTCGGCCCGCGTGCGGGCCTCGACGAGGTGGTATGCGGCGCCCACGGCCAAGGCGAGAAAGGCGGCAAGGAAGGCGGCGGCGATCAGTGTGCGGGTCGGAGGATGCGGAGCCATCATGATCGATCGAACCTGGGCCGAGGCGGTTTCGGCCGCGGGGCGGGCTTCCGAGTAAGCCAAAAGTGCCGCGGCTTGTCGAGCCGTTTCGCCGCGCGGGGGCCGCGATTCACCGGGAATTGGTCGCACATTGCCCCACGCCCGCTCCTTATCGGGCGAGCTCGGCGATCACGGCGCAGAGCCGCTCGAGCTCGGACGGGCGCGAGAGGCGGTGCTCGCCGTCCTTGATCAATAGGACCACGACGTCGCCGCCGTCAATTTGGCAGGCGAGCTTGATCGAGGTCTGCCATGGCACTTCCTTGTCCGCCATGCCGTGCAGCAGGCGCACCGGGCGCCGAAGCTCGATGGGGCCGCGCAGCAAGAGATGGCGCCGCGCCTCCTCGATGAGCCGCAGCGTGATCGGATAGGACTCGGGCTCATAGTCGGACGCAAGATCGATGCGGCCGGTCTGCACGAGTTGCGCGCGGGTCTTCTCGTCGAAGGCCGCCCACATCAGATCCTCGGTGAAGTCCGGCGCCGCCGCGATGCCGACGAGCCCGGCCACACGGTCGGGGCGCGCCAGCGCCACGAGGGTCATGAGCCAGCCGCCCAGGCTCGAGCCCACGAGAACTTGCGGACCCTCGGTCAGACGATCGAGCACGGCCAGCGCGTTGTCGCGCCAAGTGCCGATTGTGCCGTCGGTGAAGATGCCGCTCGAACGGCCGTGGCCCAGATAATCGAAACGCAGGAAGGCTCGCCCCTGCACCGCGCACCAGGCGGCGAGCGCGGAGGCCTTGGTGCCGGTCATGTCGGACTTGAAGCCACTCAAGAACAACACGCCCGGTGACTTGCCGCGCATGGCGTGGTAGGCGATGCTCGCCCCGTCGGGGAGCGTCAGCCGGGAGGGCTCGAATTTAATTGTTTCGGGCGGGCTCATGCCGCAAGGCGCACGGCATCGCACGATGAAGGCGCAAGCGCTGGCACACGCGCACTCTACCATCCCCGACCCGCGGCCGGAAGGACGCGCACCGGTTGTGCTTCAGGTGTTGCCGCGCTTCAGCGCGGGGGGCGTGGAATGGGGCGCGGCCGAGATCGCCGCATGCCTTGCGCGTCGCGGCTGGACCGCCCTCGTGACCTCCGAACGCGGCGGACTCGAGCAGCGGCTCCGACACGAAGGCGGGCGACATGTGAGGCTGCCGCTGGCGAGCAAGAATCCCGGCACGATGGCGCTCAACGTAGGACGGCTCGCGCGGCTGATCGAGAGCGAAGGTGTGGACATCGTGCATGCCCGCTCGCGTGCGCCCGCCTGGAGCGCCTACTTCGCGGCCCGGCGCACCGGGCGGCCTTTCATCACCACCTTCCACGGCACCTACTTCGACGGCGGCTGGTTCAAGCGGCGCTACAGCTCGGTCATGCTACGGGGCGAGCCCACGATCGTGATCTCGCAGTTCGTGCGTGACGAGATCCTGGCGCATTGGCCGATCGATCCCGGCCGGCTGCGCCTGATCCCACGCGGGGTCGACCTCTCGCGCTTCGATCCCGCGAAGGTCGCGCCCGACCGGGTGGTCGCCCTCGCGCGCCAATGGCGGCTGCCCGACGGCGTGCCGGTCGTGATGATGCCGGCGCGGCTCGCCCGCTGGAAGGGCCACGAAGTGCTGATCCAGGCTCTGGCGAAGTTGGCAAGGCACGATCTCTGCTGCGTCATGGTGGGCGAGGCCGATCGGCACCCGCGCCTGCATGCGGAGTTGATGGAGAGGGTCCGCCGGCTTGCGCTCGAGGGCGTCGTGCGCTTCGTCGGCCGCTGCGACGACATGCCGGCGGCGTATCTCTTGGCCGATGTGGTCGTCTCGGCCTCGATCCAGCCCGAGGCCTTCGGCCGCGTCATCGTCGAGGCCCAGGCCATGGGACGGCCGGCGATCGCCAGCGCGCATGGTGGGGCGCGGGAGACAATCGCGCACGGACAGACGGGTTTCCTCGTCGCGCCGAACGATGCAGCGGCTCTTGCGGAGTGTCTCGCGGGGGTGCTGGCCCTAAAGCCCGACGAACGCGAGGCGCTGGTGGAGCGTGCGGCCCACAGCGCGCGTTCGACCTACGCGACCGAGCGCATGTGCGAGCGCACGCTCGCGGTCTACGACGAGGTGCTGCGCCAGGCCGTGGCCCGGGCGCCTTGAGGGCGCGGCCCGAGGTCGTGAAGCGCATCCTTGTCATCAAGCTCTCGGCGCTCGGCGACGTCGTGCTGGCGCTCGGGCCCTTCGAGGCGATCCGCAGGCACCACGCGGTGGATCATGTGACCCTGCTCACCACGGCGCCCTACGCCGATCTGGCCCGCATGAGCCATTATTTCGATTACATCTGGATCGATGCCCGGCCACGGCCGCTCGATGTCGCCGGGTGGTGGGCGTTGCGTCGGCGCCTCCGCGCGGGGCGCTTCGACCGGGTCTACGATCTGCAGACCTCGGATCGCTCCGGCGTGTACTACCGGCTCCTGGCGCGGCCAAAACCGGAGTGGTCCGGAATTGCGCGCGGCTGCTCGCATCCGCACGCCAACCCGAAGCGCGATCGGCTGCACACCCTGGAGCGCCAAGCCGAGCAGCTTCGGATGGCGGGCCTTCCAATGGTTGCGCCTGCGGACCTGTCGTGGCTCGATGGCGACATCGGCCGCTTCGGGTTGAGGCCGCCGTTCGTCCTCTTCGTGCCGGGAGGCGCACCGCACCGGTCCGAGAAGCGTTGGTCCGCCGGTGGCTATGCGGAGCTCGGCCGGCGCTTAAGCCAGCGCGGCCTTTGCCCGGTCCTGATCGGCGCCGAGCCGGAGCGCGCGCTCTTGTCTGAGATTGCGCGTGGCTGCCCCGCGGCGCGCGACTTATGCGGCTTAACCTCGCTCGCCGAGATCGCCGGGCTCGCCCGCCGTTTCGTATGTGACGATACCGCGGCCACCG
>CAZVZP010000029.1:8937-14992 GCA_964631625.1 uncultured Hyphomicrobiales bacterium
CCGCCGCGCCGAAGGCGCCGTGGGCAACGACACCGGGCCCGTGCACCTGATCGCCGCCGTGGGCTGCCCGGTGCTCGTGCTGTTCTCGAGCGCCTCGGACCCGGCGCTCAGCCGGCCGCGCGGAGAAAGGGTCGCACTGCTGCGCGTGCCCGATCTTGGCCAGCTCCCGGTGGCCGAGGTCGAACGCGCGCTCAAGCCTAAGGAGATCCCCGAGGCCGCGTCCCTTCCTTGACACGGCCCCGTCCCGCGTTAGATTGCCCAAGCATTTAGAATTGCTAAACATTCTTTGGTTAACATCGGCCCCCGAAGCGCATGGTCTCGATCACCCTCCCGGACGGCAGCACGAGGACCTTCGAGCACCCGGTCACGGGCCTCGAGCTCGCCGCTGCGATCGGCCCCGGGCTCGCCAAGGCCGCGCTCGCGGTCCGGGTCGACGCCGAGCTGCGTGATCTTGCGCGGCCCATCGAGCGGGATGCCCGCGTCGAGGTGGTCACCGCGAAGGATCCGGAGGCGCTTGCGCTGCTGCGCCACGACGCAGCCCATGTGATGGCCGAGGCCGCGAAAGAGCTCTATCCCGAGGTCCAGGTCACGATCGGCCCGGCGATCGAGCACGGCTTCTATTACGACTTCTACCGCAAGGAGCCGTTTACGCCCCAAGACCTCGACGCGATCGAGGCGCGCATGCACGAGATCGTGGCGCGCAACGAGTCGATCACCCGCGAGGTGTGGAGCCGCGAGGAGGCGATCGGCTTCTTCGAATCCGAGGGCGAGGCGTTCAAGGCGGAGATCATCCGGGAGATCCCCGAGGGCGAGGCGATCACCGTCTATCGCCAGGGCCATTTCGTCGATCTCTGCCGGGGCCCGCACCTGCCCTCGACCGGCAAGCTCGGCCAGGCCTTCAAGCTCATGAAGCTCGCGGGCGCGTACTGGCGCGGCGATTCACGCAAGCCCATGCTTCAGCGCATCTACGGCACGGCCTGGGCGGACGAGAAGGAGCTCAAGGACCATCTGCATCGGCTCGAGGAGGCGGAGCGGCGCGATCACCGCCGGCTCGGCCGCGAGATGGAGCTGTTCCACGTCCAGGAGGAGGCCGCGGGCTCGGTGTTCTGGCACCCCAAGGGCTGGCTCCTCTACCGGACGGTCGAGGCGTACATGCGCCGGCGCCTTGAGGCCTCGGGCTATGTCGAAGTGCGCACGCCCCAGCTCGTCGATCGCGCGCTGTGGGAGGCCTCGGGTCACTGGGAGAAATTCCGCGAGCACATGTTCACGGCAGAGGCCGACGGCGACCACGTGCTCGCGCTTAAGCCCATGAATTGCCCCTGCCATGTGCAGATTTTCCGGCAAGGGATCAAGAGCTACCGGGATCTCCCGCTGCGCATGGCGGAGTTTGGTTCCTGCCACCGCAATGAGCCCTCGGGTGCGCTGCATGGCCTCATGCGCGTGCGCGCGTTTACCCAGGACGATGCGCATATCTTTTGCACCGAGGATCAGATCGAACCCGAGACCCGGGCGTTCTGCGAGCTCTTGCTGTCGGTGTATCGCGATTTCGGCTTCGAGGATGTGCTCGTGCGCTTCGCCGACCGGCCGCCCCGGCGCGTCGGATCGGATGCCACCTGGGATAAGGCCGAACGAGCGCTTGCGGCGGCCTGCCGCGCCGCTGGGCTCGACTGTGCGCTCAATCCGGGCGAAGGCGCGTTCTATGGACCCAAGCTCGAGTTCGTGCTGCGCGATGCGATCGGCCGCGAGTGGCAGTGCGGGACGCTGCAGGTGGACTTCGTGCTGCCCGAGCGCCTCGATGCGAACTATGTCGGCGAAGACGGCGCGCGGCATCGCCCCGTGATGCTGCATCGGGCGATCTTGGGCTCGTTCGAACGCTTCATCGGCATCCTGGTCGAGCATTACGCCGGCCGGCTGCCGCTGTGGCTCGCGCCGGTGCAGGCGGTGGTGGCGACGATCACGAGCGAGGCCGACGCTTACGCACGCGAGGTGGCCGGGGCGTGTAGGGAGGCCGGCCTGCGCGCCGAGCTCGATCTCGACAACGAGAAAATTAACTATAAGGTGCGCCGCCACAGCCTCGGCAAGGTGCCCCTCCTGCTGGTCTTGGGCCGACGCGAGGCGAGCGAACGCCTCGTGTCGGTGCGTCGCCTGGGCGCGGAAAAGCAGGAAGTCCTTGCGCTCGATACCGCTCTCGATAGACTCACGGCCGAGGCGGCGGGCCCCCTCGGTGCGGCCAAGGGCGCGAGGGGCCCCCGTTAAACCGCTCGGAGAAACCTTGTCGAGGAGACTGTCGCATCGCTAGAGCAGGGATGGCGGCACCGCCGCCGCGGGAAGGCCCCCGCATCAACGACGAGGTCACTTCCCCCACCGTCCGTCTGATCGATCAAAATGGGCAGAACGTGGGCACCGTTGCCATCGAACGGGCGCTTGCGCTCGCGGCAGAGGTGGGCTTCGACTTGGTCGAGATCTCGCCCAACGCCGAGCCCCCGGTGTGCCGGCTGCTCGACTACGGCCGCTACAAGTACGAGGCGCAAAAGAAGGCCGCCGACGCGCGCAAGAAGCAGAAGGTCATCGGCATCAAGGAAATCAAACTGCGCCCGGGCATCGACGAGGCGGATTACCAGGTCAAGCTGCGCAGCATCATCCGGTTCCTCAACGACGGCGACAAGGTCAAGGTGACCATGCGCTTCCGCGGGCGCGAGATGGTGCACCAGGAGATCGGGATCAATGTCCTGAAACGGGTCGAGGACGATCTCGTCGCCATCGCCAAAGTCGAGCAGACGGCGAGACTTGAAGGCCGCCAGATGACCATGGTCGTGACCCATCGCTGACCAATCGGTCAATAACCTTTCCGTCGCAAATTCGTAGGATCATGACGCTGTGCTGGCGAGCGATCTCGGGCATGAATTCTCCGAGGGTGGGATGCGGGAGTGAGAGGGCGGAATGAGCGTTGAGCATTCGCCGGCACGCCATGGCGCCCTCATTATGGGCGTTGACGACGACGCCACGAATCTTCGACTCCTGCACGAGGTGGTCGACAGCATGGGCCACACGTTCCTCGGGGCCCACGGCGGCGCCGAATGCCTGCGCCTGCTCCATCGCGCCGCCCCGAAGGTGATCCTGCTCGACATCATGATGCCCGAGATGGACGGCTTCGAGACCTGTCGGCGCATTCGCGCGGATTTTCCGCTGCTCCAGGTGCCGATCATCTTCGTCACGGCACTCAACAGCCCCGAGGACGTGGCGCGTGGCATGGGCGCCAACGGCAACGATTTCATCATCAAGCCGTTCGAGCCGGAACGGCTGCGTCAGCGCCTGAGCTATTGGCTGCGCACCGGGCTGCCCTCGGAGCTCGACTGAGGCGCCGGCCCTCGGAGCCCGGGACCGGCGGCTCGCCGGGCGTTCGCTTGCCAAGGTCGGGCTCGCCCGCTATAACCCGGCGCCTGATTTCGCGCGGCCCGGCCCAAGGCATGCCCCGCCGCGGCGTTCGTCTTGATCCCACGGTGGAGACAAGCAAATGCCTAAGCTCAAGACCAAGAGCGGAGCCAAGAAGCGTTTTTCGCTGACCGGCTCCGGCAAGGTGCGGCGTAACCGCGCCCATCACCGGCACAATCTCACCAAGCAGCCCAAGAAGAACAAGCGCGCCCAGCGCCGCGGCGCCATTCTCACGCCCGGCGATGCGGCGATCGTGCGGCGCTTTCTGCCCTACGGCACGAGGTAGGCGACCATGGCACGCATCAAACGAGGCCAGACGCCGCACGCCCGGCACAAGAAGGTCCTCAAGCTCGCCAAGGGCTACCGCGGCCGCGCGCACGCCGCCTTCACCATTGCGCTCGAGCGGGTCGAGAAGGGGCTGCAATACGCCTACCGCGACCGGCGCGCACGCAAGCGCAATTTCCGCGCCCTGTGGATTCAGCGCATCAACGCCGCGGCGCGCGAGAACGGGCTCACCTATTCGCAGCTCATGGGCGGCCTGTCGCGCGCCGGGATCGAGATCGACCGCAAGGTGTTGGCGGATCTCGCGGTGCGCGAGCCCACGGCCTTCAAGGCCGTGGTCGAGCAGGCGCAGGCCACGCGCGCATCCGGCAAGTAACGCAGAGGGTGCCCCGGCTGCTCGGCCCCTGCGCCCGATCGTGAATCGGCATGGACGACGTTGAAGAGCTGCGCGCCGCCCTCCTCGCGCGGATCGGCGAGGCCGCCGATCTCGACGCGCTCGACGCTGCGCGCGTCGCCGCGCTGGGCAAGAAGGGCGAGATCACGCAGCGCATGAAGGCCCTGGGCGGGCTGGCGCCGGAGGCGCGGCGCGCGGCGGGCCAGCGGCTCAATGCGCTCAAGGACGAGCTCTCGGCCGCGTTGGAGGCGCGCCGAGGCGCGCTCGAGTCCGCGGCGCTAAAGGCCGCGCTCGCCCACGAATGGCTCGACGTGACCCTGCCCGCGCGGCCCGAGCCCGCAGGCCGTCTTCATCCGATCGGCCAAGTGAGCGAAGAGCTGAACGCGATCTTCGGCGCCATGGGTTTCGACGTCGCCGAGGGCCCCGACATCGAGGACGATTTTCACAATTTTGCGGCGCTCAACATTCCGCCGGAGCATCCCGCGCGCCAGATGCACGACACCTTCTATCTCGGCTCGGCTGCGCCCGGAGGGGCCGCAAAGCTGCTGCGCACCCACACCTCGCCGGTGCAGGTCCGCGCCATGCAGGCCGGCCGCCCGCCCTTCCGGATCATCGCCCCAGGGCGCACCTACCGCTGCGACTCCGACATGACGCACACCCCCATGTTCCACCAGATCGAGGGGCTCTGGGTCGATCGCGCCGTGCACATGGGCCATCTCAAGGGTTGCCTGAGCGATTTCGCCCGCACCTTCTTCGAGCAAGACGAGGTGCCGGTGCGCTTCCGTCCGAGCTTCTTCCCATTCACCGAACCCTCGGCCGAGATGGATATCGCCTGCTCGCGCGAGGGGGGCGAGCTCAAGATCGGGCGCGGCGGCGGCTGGCTCGAGATTTTGGGCTGCGGCATGGTGCATCCCAAGGTGCTGCAGAACGTCGGGCTCGATCCCGCCGAGTGGCAGGGCTTCGCCTTCGGGCTCGGCATCGAGCGCGCGGCCATGCTCAAGTACGGCATCCCGGATCTGCGCACCTTCTTCGAGCCCGACCTGCGCTGGCTGCGCCACTACGGCTTCGATCCGCTCGACGTGCCGAGCATAACGGCCGGGCTCTCGCGATGAAGTTCACGCTCTCCTGGCTCAAGGAGCATCTTGAGACCGAGGCTTCGGCCGCGGCGATCGCGGAGCGGCTGACCGCCATCGGCCTCGAAGTCGAGTCGCTCGCCGACCGCGGCGCGGCGCTTGAGCCCTTCACGGTCGCCTATGTGGTCGAGGCGAGGCGCCACCCCAACGCGGACAAGCTCAGCGTCTGCCTGGTCGATACGGGAGCCGAGCGGCTTCAGGTCGTGTGCGGCGCGCCCAACGCCCGCAGCGGCATGAAGGGCGTGTTCGCGCGGACCGGCAGCGTGATCCCGGGCACGGGCCTCAAGCTGACCAAGAGCATGATCCGGGGCGTCGAGAGCTGCGGCATGCTTTGCTCCGAGCGCGAGATGGGGCTCTCGGACGATCACGACCGCATCATCGAACTGCCCGCGGATGCGCCGGTGGGCGAGCCGTTCGCCTCGGTGCTCGGGCTCGACGATCCGCTGTTCGACGTGGCGGTGACCCCCAATCGCGCCGATTGCCTGGGCGTGCGGGGCATCGCGCGCGACCTCGCGGCGGCGGGGCTGGGCCGGCTCAAGCCGTTTGCGATCGAGCCCGTGGAGGGCGGCTTCGACAGCCCGATCGGCGTGCGCCTCGAGCTCGCGCCGGAACGGGCGGCCGCCTGCCCGCTCTTCGTCGGGCGCACGATCCGCAATGTGCGGAACGGCGAAAGCCCGGCCTGGCTCAAGCGCCGGCTGGAAGCGGTGGGCCTGCGTCCGATCTCGGCGCTCGTCGACATCACGAACTATCTGACGCTCGATCTCGCCCGTCCGGCCCATGTCGGCGTAGCGGAACGTGCCCTTCGCGATCCGCA
>CAZVZP010000029.1:15002-19991 GCA_964631625.1 uncultured Hyphomicrobiales bacterium
GGCCCATGTCTTTGACGCGGCCACGATCAAGGGCGATCTGTGGCTCAAGCTGGGGCAGGGTGGGGTCAAGCTGCGCGCGCTCGACGGGCGCGAGTACGTGCTCGACGACGAGGCGCTCGCGATCGGAGACGACAGCGGGGTGCTCTCGCTTGCGGGCCTCATCGGCGGCGAGAGCTCGGGCTCAACCGCGGAGACGCGCAACGTCTTCCTCGAGCTCGCCACGTTCGACCCGCTGCGCACCGCCGCAACCGGCCGTCGCCTCGGCATCGAGAGCGATGCGCGCTATCGCTTCGAGCGCGGCGTCGATCCCGCCTTCGTCGCACCGGCGCTCGAGGTCGCGACACGCCTCGTGCTCGAGCTGTGCGGCGGCGAGCCGAGCCGGCCCGTGCACGCCGGTGTTGAACCCGCGTGGCGGCGCACCATCGCATTCCGCCCCTCGCGCGTCGCGACCCTCGGTGGTCTTGCGCTCGACGACGGGGCGATCCGGCGCATTCTCGAGGCGCTGGGCTGCACGGTGAAGGGCGCCGGCGAATGCCTCGATGTGACGCCGCCCTCGTTTCGGCGCGATCTCGAGGGCGAAGCCGACCTCGTCGAAGAGGTCCTGCGCATCCACGGCTACGACCGGGTGCCGGCGCTCTCGGTGCCGCGGCCGGAGGGCTTGCCCGCACCGGCGCTCGATGCGCGCGAGCGGCGCGTCCCTTGGGTGCGCCGCGCCCTGGCCGCACGCGGGCTCTCGGAGGCCGTCACCTGGTCGTTCATCGCGAGCGTCGATGCGGAGCGATTCGGCGGCGCGAGCCCTGAGCTCCGGCTCCAGAACCCGATTAGCGCCGAACTCGACGCCATGCGCCCCTGCGTGCTGCCCAATTTGATTCGGGCGGCGCAGCGCAACGCCGACCGGGGCCTCATCGACTGCGCGCTGTTCGAGCTCGGCCCCCAATACGCCGGCGATGGTCCTGAGGATCAGATGCGCGTTGCGGCGGGGGTGCGGCGCGGTGGCGCAAGCCCGCGCCATTGGGCAGAGGCTCGCCGCGTTGTCGATGGGTTCGATGCCAAGGCCGACGCCCTGGCCGGGCTCTGGGCGCTCGGCGTCGTGCCCGATCAGCTGCAAGTGCGGCGCGAGGCGCCCCCCTGGTATCACCCGGGGCGCTCGGGCGTGCTCGGCCAGGGCCCCAACGTGCTCGCGTATTTCGGCGAGCTCCATCCGGGCGTGCTCAAGGCGATGGATGTTTCCGGCCCGATCGCGGCCTTCGAGATCTTTCTCGACCGCGTGCCGATCAAGGAGAGCAAGCGCGGGGCCGCACGCCCCGCGTTGCGCCGCTCCGAGTTCCCCGCGGTCGAACGCGACTTCGCCTTCGTCGTCGACGAGGGGGTCGAGGCCGAGGCGATTCTCAAGGCCGCCCGCGCCGTCGATAAGGCGTTGATCGCCGCGGTCTCCCTCTTCGACGTCTATCGCGGGGAGGGGCTGGAGCCGGGCAAGAAATCGGTGGCCGTCGCGGTCAAGCTCGAGCCGATGGAGAAGACCTTGACGGAGGCCGAGATCGAGGCCGTGGCCAAGCGCATCGTCCAATCCGTCGGGCAGGCGACCGGCGCGGTCTTGCGCGCCTGAACCCATCGAGGCGCTGCGCGGCACGGGGCTTTCCGGCGAAGGCCATTGCGGCCTGAGCGCGCTGCTCCTATCTTCCGGCCGTCGTTTCGAGCGAACGCCAATGACCGAGCTCTCCCACATCCGCAACTTCGCGATCATCGCGCATATCGATCACGGCAAGTCCACGCTCGCCGACCGCCTGATCGAGCGTTGCGGCGCGCTCGAAGCGCGCGAGATGCGCGCGCAGGTCTTGGATTCGATGGACATCGAGCGCGAGCGCGGCATCACCATCAAGGCCCAGACCGTGCGCCTCAACTACACCGCGCGCGACGGCGAATGCTACGTGCTCAATCTGGTCGACACGCCCGGGCACGTCGATTTCTCCTACGAGGTCTCCCGCTCGCTCGCGGCCTGCGAGGGTTCGATCCTCCTGGTGGATGCGAGCCAGGGGGTCGAGGCCCAGACGCTCGCCAACGCCTATCTCGCGCTCGAGGCCGGGCACGAGATCGTGCCGGTCTTGAACAAGATCGACCTGCCCGCAGCGGAGCCTGCGCGCACGCGCCAGCAGATCGAGGAGGTGATTGGCATCGAGGCCAAGGACGCCATCGCCATTTCGGCCAAGACGGGGCAGGGGATCGACGACGTGCTCGAGGCGATCGTGCGGCGCTTGCCCGCGCCCAAGGGCGAGCGCGCTGCCACCCTCAAGGCGCTGCTCGTCGACTCCTGGTACGACGCCTACCTCGGCGTAGTCGTGCTCGTGCGCGTGCGCGAGGGCGTGCTCGAGAAGGGCATGAAAATCCGCTTGATGGCGACGGGCAGCGCCCATGTGATCGAGCGCGTCGGCATCTTCACGCCGAAGCCCACCCTTATCGAGCGGCTCGAGGCGGGCGAGATCGGTTTCTTGACGGCGGGCATCAAGGAGGTCGCCCATTGCCGGGTCGGCGATACCATCACGCTGGACCGCGCGCCCGCCGCCGAGCCGCTGCCCGGTTTCAAGCCGAGCGTGCCGGTCGTCTTCTGCAGCCTGTTCCCCTTGGACTCCACAGATTACGAGCGCCTGCGCGACAGCCTGGCCAAGCTTCGGCTCAACGACTCGAGCTTCAGCTACGAGCCCGAAACCTCGGGCGCGCTCGGCTTCGGCTTCCGCTGCGGCTTCTTGGGCCTCCTGCATCTCGAGATCATCCAGGAGCGGCTGGCGCGCGAGTTCGACCTCGACTTGGTGGCCACCGCCCCCTCGGTGGTCTTCCGGGTACACCTGACCGACGGCACGGTCCAAGAGCTGCACAACCCAGTGGACATGCCCGATCCCACGCGCATCGACCACATGGAGGAGCCGTGGCTCCGCGCGACCATCCTGGTGCCCGATTCGTATCTGGGGGAGGTCTTGGCGCTGTGCACCGAGAAGCGAGGCGAGCAGGCCGACCTCACCTATGTCGGGGGTCGCGCCATGGTGATCTACCGCCTGCCGCTCAACGAGGTGGTGTACGACTTTTACGACCGGCTCAAGTCGGTCTCGCGCGGCTATGCCAGCTTCGATTACCACGTCGAGGGCTACCGGACCGGCGATCTCGTCAAGGTCTCGATCCTGGTCAACGGCGAGCCGGTCGATGCGCTGTCGATGATCGTGCATCGGGCCAACGCGGAGGCGCGCGGCCGCGCGCTCTGCGTGCGCTTGAAGGACCTGATCCCGCGTCAGCTCTTCGCCGTCGCGATCCAGGCGGCGATCGGCGGGCGCATCATCGCGCGCGAGACGGTCAAAGCGCTGCGCAAGGACGTGCTCGCCAAGTGCTACGGCGGCGACGTGACGCGCAAGCGCAAGCTCTTGGAGAAACAGAAGCGCGGCAAGAAGCGCATGCGTCAGTTCGGCAACGTCGAGATTCCCCAGGAGGTCTTTCTGGCCGCGCTCAAGCTCGAGGACAAGAAATAGGCGCGCGCCGAGCGGAGGGCGCGTGCGGGATAAGGGGCGCGGAGTCCCGGCGGCGCGGGCCCGGCGCGAGCGGCGCCCGAGCCTTGACAAGGGCAGGGCTGCATCGTTGATAGGCCATGGAGGGGTGGCCGAGCGGTCTAAGGCGCACGCCTGGAAAGCGTGTACACCGAAAGGTGTCGAGGGTTCGAATCCCTCTCCCTCCGCCACATATAAACAAGTGATTTAACTAGTATTTTATGTGACTGCCGATTTCCAGAACAGGCGCGCAATTCGGGTCGCTTGCGGGCGGGGGAACATCACCAAAGGCTCAAGAGAGACTGAAGAGTGCCGCACAACGCGGCACACGCGCGGCAATATCTCTGTCGGCCTGTTTCGCGGCACCACTCGCCGGACCGATGGTCTTGGTGTTCGTGTCTCGCGTCACGAGTTCTGCGTTAGCTGATGCAAGCGAGTGAGCCTGTTGGCGCGACGAGCCGCGCACGTTGTTTTGCGCCGCTCAGTTGATACTTGATTGGTCGAACCCGAGTGCGGCTTGTTGTTCTGCCCAGTCGAACGGAAGGAGCCGGGCATTTCTGATCAGCCGGCGCGCGCTGAGCTCGGGCGGCTGACGACCCTCGAGGATCGTTGCGGTGATATCCGGAGCGAGGAAGGCAAGGCGAACCAATCGAATGAAGTGGGATCGGTCCAAGCCCTCGCGTCTGGCGATCTCGCGGACGCTGGTGCCGCGCGTTTTCACCAGCTCCTCCTTGAGTGCATGAGCCTGGGCCAGCAGCCTGAGCAAGCCGGGATCGCGGGAGGCGCAGTTGTCCGCTGCGAATTCGATTGAACCAAGTCTCAATGCTTCGATCCCTTGCCTCCATTTGATCTCCTCAGCAAAGCGGTGCACTCCTTGGCGAAAACTATCATGTTGGCCATGCAACGCACTCCCCGAATCCATCACGCCGCGTCCGTCGCCACGCCGTCGAGCCTGACGCGCAGGGTGGCGGCACCGCTTCCGGCAGCAGCGACCGTCGCCACGCTGATCGGGACCGTGCCAGCGCCCGGGAATGCGACCCGCTTGACGGTATCGTCCCCAGCTACGCGGGCGCCAGCGGCGATGACGGCGCTGGCGAGCTTTGGCAGCTCATAGACGCCAGCGGTTGCGATCTCGATGCTCTCGCCTTCGGCTGCGGTTTCGGCGGGGCCAGCTCCTTCTTTCCTCACGCTCAAGGTGGATCCATCCTACGGAGGTCAGTCGATTCACAGTATAAGCTTCTGATGCGGCATTGCTTTCTCCCTCCAAAAGCGATCCAATCCTAACTCCACACTTGGACCGCTTTGAACCGGGCAGACCACTGGCGCCAAACGCGACGCTCAAGCAACTTTCAAATCGGATCCGCTTCATGGGGGCCGGTCAACGCGCGCCTAACCAATCCGCGAAGAGGAACAAACGCATGAGGCTGGAGGATTTCGTGGATGCAAGAGCGGTCGAGGCGCT
>CAZVZP010000030.1:0-14477 GCA_964631625.1 uncultured Hyphomicrobiales bacterium
CGTCTTTAAATCTAGAGCAATTTCATCCACTCAGATTGAACCGTCCGGTTCAATCCGAGTGGATATTGCTCTAGAGACGAAGCAGCAGGAGACCGAGCGCCACAATCGCCGCTGAGGCGATGCGCCAGGCGCCGAAGCGCTCCTTGAGCACGAGCGCACCGAGGAGGGCGGCGAACACGACGCTGGTCTCGCGCAGCGCCGCGACCGGGCCCATGGGTGCCGCGCTCAAGGCATAGATCACCATGCCGTAGGCCGAAAGCGCCATGACGGCGGCAATAACGGCGCGCCGCCATTCGGAGCGCATTGCGCGCAAGGCCCCGCGGCCGCGGCCGTAAACGAGGATCGCGGCCATCGGCAGCATGTTCGCGGCAAAAATCCAGAAGACGTAACCCTCGGGGATCCCCGAGCGCCGGGCGCCCAAGCCGTCGAGGATGGTGTAGGCGCCGATGGTCACGCCCGAGGCCAGCGCATAGACGAGAGAACGACGCTCGGCGGTGAGCGGCGCGCGGTCGGCGAATACGAGGCTCACGACGCCCAGGGCGATGACCAGGACGCCCGCGAGCTCGAGGCGTCCGAACGACTCGCCGATCAAGGTCGTCGAGACGAGGGTGACCAGAAGCGGGGCGAGGCCACGGGCGATCGGATAGACGCGGCCGAAATCGCCGGCCCCGTAGGCGCGCACGAGGAGCACGCTGTAGGTGCATTGCAGGCAGACGCTGCCCGCGAGGTAGGGCAGGCTCGCCCAAGCCGGCGCCGGGAAGAACGGGATCGCGATCAGCGACAGGGCGCCGCCCACGAGCATCAAGAGGACCGTCATGGCGAGCATGTCGCGGCTCATCTTGACGAGCAGGTTCCAGCCCGCGTGCAGCACGGCGGCCACGAGCATGAGGGCGAGCAGGGTCGAGTCCACGCGAGGGCTCCGGCGAGGCGGGGGCCGTGACGGAAATGCGACGGCGGTCCGGCGCGAGGGGATGGCACGGGCCGCCCGCCGGCGCAAGAGGCCGCGCGGGGCGTGGCCACCCCCGGCCCAGGCTATGGCGGGCGGCCGACGGCGAATATGATGAGAGGGGGTGCACAGCTATCCCTCCGATCCCATGGAAAGGGATCGAGCAGTCGAGCGCGACAGGAGCAAGACCATGCCAAACAGGCGGCGCCAGAAAACGCGGAGCGCACGGTCGAAGAAGCCGCCGGCCGCCAGGGCCCGGAGCCGCCCACGGGCCCGCGGCGGCGCTGGCAGCGCCCCGCCCGAACTCGCCGATCTCGTGAGCGCCTCCGAGCGGGCGGCGCTCTATCGGCCGACGGGAAAAGCCCTCGGGCTGCCCGGCCGGGTCTACGGCCCCGAATTCTACGAGCTCGAGCGCAAGGCCCTGTTCCCCCGCCGCTGGTGCTTCGTGGCGGCGGCGTCCGAGATGCCTCGACCCGGTGACGTCCTGCCCGTCTTGCTGGCCGAGCATCCGCTGCTTCTGGTGCGTGGCGCGGACGGCGAGGTGCGCGCCTTTTACAACATCTGCCGTCATCGCGGCATGCGCCTCGTGATCGAGAAGGCGGGGCGCAAGAGCGAGCTGCGGTGCCCGTGGCACGGCTGGACCTACGGCCTCGACGGACGCCTCGCAGCGACGCCGGGCCTCGGCGGCGTGGGCACGGCGGATGATCCCGAGTTTTATTGCCGCGACATCGCGCTCGCGCCGGTGCGCTGTGGCCTCTGGCACGATGCCCTCGCGGTCAATCTCGACGGCCGCGCGCCGCCTCTCGCGAGCGAGTTCCGGCCGTTCGATCGCACGCTCGTCGCCGACGGCTACGACCTCGACGCCTTCCGGCACCTGGCCACCTGGGAGACGAGCTACGAGGGCAACTGGAAGGTCTCGGTCGAGGGCGGCATCGAGGAGTATCACTTGCCCTGGGGCCATCCGCAGTTCGTCGCCACGGTCGCGCATCAGGAGCTCAAGCCGCTGCTCGGGCGCAATTATGCGGGCCACCGGGTGGTCAATCGGCACCGGAACGAAAGCGGCGGAGCGGGTCCGCCCCATGCGTCCTTGCCCGTTCTCCCCGCCTTCGCCAACGGGCGTGATCGCTACTACATCGTCAGTCTGTTTCCGACCGCGATCGTGGCACTCCTGGCCGATCACTACGTGTTCGCGCTCTTCATGCCCGACGGCTGGAACAGGACGCGCATCGTCTTCCATATCTATGTCGTCGGAGAGGCGGCGCAGGATCCGGCCTACGCCGAGGCGCGCAAGACGCTCTACGACGCCTGGGCTGCGGTGGGCGGGCAGGACCGCGACTTCGTCAAGTACGTGCACGCCAACGCTTGCTTCCGCGAGCCGGCCGGCGTGCGCACGCGCTTCACCCCCTTCTGGGAGCAGGCCGTGCAGCACTTCCAGAAGCTCGTGATCGAGACGATCGGCAAACGGGCGCGCGCTTAAGGCGCCGCGCCGCCGTGTTCAAGCGGCCGGCGCTTTTGCGCGAGGCCGCCCGTGAGGCGTGCGAGCACACCCCGTGCTCCGGGCCGCCGAGGGGATTGGGGAGATTTTGAGGAGAGTTCGAGAAAGAGAGCGAAGAGGGGTCCGCGCTCGCGGGCCCCTCCCCGTCGGTCAACCCGCTTAGCTGATGAGCTGCAGATTCTGAGCCGAGGTCTTGCCGTTCTTGCCGCGCTGCAGCTCGAACTGCACGCGCTGGCCCTCTGAAAGGCCCGGCAATCCAGCACGCTCAACGGCGGAGATGTGGACGAAAGCGTCCTGCCCCCCGTCATCCGGCGTGATGAAGCCATAACCCTTGACGGCATTGAACCACTTCACGGTTCCTTTGGTCATTCGATTGGTTCCTTGAGTAAAGTTAGCAAAGCCGCCCGCACACCGTGTGCGGACAGGTCTCAACCCAGCGAATTCCGGAGGTATGGGAGCTTGGTCGGGGTGACAAAGCGAGATACGTCGGGGTCTTCGAAGAGTGATGAGAAACATATAGGCAAGCTCGGCCGCGATTACAACCGGATTTTGCCGGTCGCCTCGACCACCCCCCGCGCCCGATTCGACCCGACGAGGCCTGCGCCCACGCCGCGGCCGGCTCGGGCCCATCGACGGCGGTCCGGGCCGGCCTCGAAAGTTACCCAGACCCTAATTGCCCGAAGGTGAAGAGTCCATGGCTCGGCGCCTCAGCTCCCGCAAGGCGATCAACGAGGCGCTGCATCAGGAGATGGCCCGCGAGCCCAGCGTGCTCGTCCTGGGCGAGGATGTGATCGGCGGCATGGGCGCCGAGGGCGAGATGGACGCCTGGGGCGGCGCCGAGGGCGTGACCAAGGGCCTCTACGGCAAGTTCGGCGAGCGCATCATGGACACGCCGATCAGCGAATCCGCCTTCATCGACGCGGCCGTGGGCGCCGCGGTGTGCGGCATGCGCCCGGTGGCGGAGCTGATGTACAACGACTTCCTGGGCGTGTGCTTCGATCAGATCTACAACCATGCCGCCAAGCTCCGCTACATGTTCGGCGGCAAGGCGAAGACCCCCGTGGTCATCCGCACGATGATCGGCGCCGGCCAGCGCGCGGGCGCGCACCACTCGCAAACCCTCTATTCGATCTTCACCCATATCCCGGGCCTCAAATGCGTCGTTCCGGCAACGCCCTACGACGCCAAGGGCCTGCTCATCGCCGCCATCCGCGACGATGACCCGGTGATCTTCTGCGAACACAAGATGCTCCTCGCCGCAACGGGCGAGGTGCCCGAGGAGTCCTACACCGTGCCGATCGGCGAGGCCAACGTCGTGCGCGAGGGCGCGGACGCGACGATCATCACTCTGGGTCTGATGGTGGGGATCGCCGAGCGCGCCGCGGACGAGCTCGCGGCCATCGGCGTCGAGTGCGAGATCGTCGACCTGCGCAGCACCTCGCCGCTCGATGAGGACACGATCCTCGAGAGCGCCGAGAGGACCGGGCGCGTGCTCGTGCTCGACGAGGCGACGCCGCGCTGCAGCCTGGCCCGCGACATCGCCTCGTTCGTGCTCGAGAGCTGCTTCGGCGCGCTCAAGGCCCCGGTCAAGACCCTAACCGCGCCCCATACGCCGGTGCCCTTCAGCGACGCGCTCGAGGACCGCTATCTGCCCGATGCCGCACGAGTCGTGGCGGCGGTGCGCGACCTCCTATCCTTCACCCGTTGAGCGCCCGCCTCCCCGGGCACGGTTCGCCCTGGCTCGAACGCCCGCCCCCTCATATAGTCGGGCGGCTGCCGGCAATCGGGAAGCCCGGCCCCTGCGCGGGCCGAGGGGGAGGAACCATGGAACTCGGTCTCTTCATGATGCCCTTGCATCATCCGGACCGCGATTATCACACGACGCTGCACGAAGACCGCGAGGCGATCCTGTGGGCCGACAAGCTCGGCTACGACCATGTCTGGGTCGGCGAACACACGACGGCGAAGCCGGAGCAGATCACCTCGCCGCTGATCTTCATGGCCACGCTGATCGAAGAGACGCGGCGCATCAAGTTCGCGCCGGGCGTGATCAACCTGCCCCATCACCATCCCGCGGACGTGGCGGGCTGGTGTGCGATGTTCGACCACTTGGCCAAGGGCCGTTTCATCATGGGCATCGGCACCGGCGGCCTGGTCACCGATTTCGAGCTCTACGGCACGCTCGAGATCAAGAATCGGCTGGACATGCTGCTCGAATCGATCGACATGGTGCACCGCATGTGGCGCGAGGAGCCGCCGTACGACATGCGCGGCAAGTTCTGGAACGTCGTGGTCAAGGATACCGTGTGGCCCGAGCTGGGTCTGGGGCCGATGGTCAAGCCCTACCAGAAGCCGCACCCGCCGATCGCCATTTCGGGCATGAGCCCCACCTCGACGAGCATCCGCATCGCCGGAGAGCGGGGCTGGCGTGCGATCTCGGCCAACTTCATTCCGTCGGTGCACCTCAAGACCCACGCCGCCCTCTACCGCCAGGGCTGCGCCAACGCGGGTCGCGCCTTCGACCCCTACGGTTGGATCGTGGCGCGCAGCATTCTGGTGGCCGAGAGCGACGCCGAGGCCGAGGATTACGTTTTCAGGCCCAAGGGCGTCCTGGCCCACTACTTCGGCTACCTGCGCGACCAGCTCGTGCGTGGGGGGCTTGCGGCCATGTTCAAGACCGATCCGGCGATGGCCGACTCCGCGCTCACCGATGACTACTGCCTCGGGGCCATGACGATCTACGGGAACCCCGCAACGGTGACCGAGAAGCTCATCGCGCTGCGCGAAGAGATCGGCGACTTCGGCGCGCTCCTCGTGACCGCGCACGACTGGGACGACAAGGCCTTATGGAAACGCTCGATGGCCCTGATCGCGAACGAAGTCGCGCCCAGGCTGCGCTCCTCGGGGCGCGGCCGCGCCGTGGCGGCGGCATCACGCGCCGCGCGCTGACAGGGCCAAGGCCGCCCTCTCCACCGGCGGCACGCCGCGCGGAAGCAACGCCCGGTGGCGGCCCGAGAAAAACCGTCGCGCGGCCCCGCTTTCCGCATTAGTATTTCCCTCAATTAGAAAACTCGATTGCCTTTTTTCCGTACTCGGGGCAGAGGCAACCGGGGGAGAGTCCACACCGGGGTGAAGAGCCGGTCGAGCGACGTGCGGGCGCAAGGCCGAGGACAAACAAGGGAGGAACACATGAAACGCACGGTGGGTGGCATTGTGGCGGGTCTCATCGTCGGGCCCGCCCTGGCAATGACGGGCGCGTTCGACGCGCGGGCCGGGGACGAGCTCAATGTCCTGACGTGGGAGGGGTATACGGATCCGAGCTTTGTTTCGATCTTCGAGGAGAAGACGGGCTGCAAGCTCACGCCCACCTACGTCGGATCGAACGACGACATCATAGCCAAGGTGGCGGCGGGAGGCGGCGTCTACGACCTCGTATCGCCGGCGGTCAACTACAGCCAGATCATGCAACAGAGCCTGGACGCGTTCGAGCGCCTCGATCCGGCGCGCCTCGAACACTTCACGGAGATCCCCGAATCGTTCCGCGGGCATCCAGGCGTGACCGATGCGGAGGGGAACATCTGGGCAGTGCCCATGGCCTGGGGCTCGATCCCGCTGATGTACCGCACCGATAAGATTGCCGAGGCACCCACGTCGGCGAAGATCCTGTGGGACCCTCAATATACGGGCAAGATCGCGACTCAGGACGTGAGCATGACCATCTTCATGGCGGCGCGTGTGTGGCTGGGTCCCGACGTTGACGTCTACAATCTGACCGACGAACAGCTCGAAGCCGTCAAGGCCAAGCTGATCGAGCAGAAGCCGCTTCTGCGCACCTATTGGTCGCAGGCCGGCGACCTGATCGATCTCTATGTCAAGGGCGAAGTCTGGGTCTCGGAGACGTGGGGCGGTTACCAGTCCTCGGAGCTCAACAAGCAAGGCATTCCGGTGGCCGAGGTCATACCGGTCGAGAGGGCCGACGGCTGGCAAGACGTGTGGAAGGTGATCAAGGACACCAAGAATCTGGACTGCGCCTACGAATGGCTCAACTTCATCTCGTCGGCCGACGGCCAGTGCGGCATGGTCAAGGTCGCGGGCTATTCGCCGGCCAACCCGATCGCGGTCGAGGATTGCCTGACCGAGGAGGAACGAGCCGGTCTCCACCTCGATGATCCGGAATACGTGGCCGGGCTCGACTTCTGGAAGGTCCAACCCCGGCTCGACAAGTATGTCGAGATGTGGAACGCCGTGAAGGCGGCGCAATGATGGCGTGACGGGTGGCGGCACCGCTCCCGGCTCGGTGCGGCGAGGCCCAACCAAACGTTGCCAGCCCGCACTCGCCCGGGTGACAATGCCCCGTAGCGCGTCGATGAGGGATGGGCGTGGCGTCGCAAGGGAATAGCGGCCGCCGCTTCGAGGGCCGCGTGGTCATCGTCACGGGCGCGAACGGCGCGTTGGGCAGCGCCGCCGCCCGGGCGTTCGGACGCGAAGGGGCGAGCCTCGCGCTCGGCTGCCGCCGCGGTCGCGAGACGGCTGAGAAGGCGCTGCGCGAGATCGAGGCAAGGGGTGGCCGGGGCCACATCGGTATGCTCGATGTGACGGAGCCGCAATCGATCGGGCGTTTCGTCGCCGACGCCGTTGCGCGCTATGGCGGCATCGACGTGCTGGTCAACGCCGCCGGGCGCATCCATCCCGACGACGCGGTCCGTTTCGATCGTATCGATCCCGAGGCCTGGGATGCGCTCTTCGCGACCGACGTCAAGGGCACGATGCTGATGTGCAAGGCCGTGGTGCCCCACATGCGCAAGCGCGGGCGCGGCGCCATCGTCAACTTCGCCGGCTCCTTCGGCAACGGCGTCAACCAGGACAACATGGTCAACTCGGTGGCCGTGCAGTTCTGTGCGGCCAAGGGCGCGATCCGTGGCTTCACGGCGGCGCTCGCCCGCGATCTCGCTCCTGCGATTCGCGTCAACGCGGTTTCGCCCGGGCCGATCGAGGCCAACTGGGAGGCCGACTGGCAGATTGCCCCTGAGCACATGAAGGAGGCCGTGGCCATGACGCCGCTCAAACGCCTGGGCTCCCCCGACGAGATCGCCGAGACCGTGCTGTTCTTGGCCTCCGACGGCGGCGGCTACATCACGGGGCAGAATGTCCTGGCCGACGGCGGCTGGACGCTTCCGGGCTAGAGGGCTGGAGGTTTTCGACCATGAGTCTGGAGAGCGTCGATCTTGGGGCGTTGATTCCTGCCGATCTGCCGAACGGGCGCGAGGCCGTGGCCGAAGGGATCGCGCTGGGCCGGACCATCGAGATAGGCCGCTCGCTTTATTGCGAGGAGAAGGCTGTCGGCTCGGAGCGCGAATGGCGCGAGATCGCGCGCGAGCGCGGCATCCCCTGCACCTGCATGAACATCGGGCTCGCCACCTGGGCCGACACGCGCGAGGCCTTGGCCTGCATCTACGAGGACGCGCTCTCCCGCGGCGTGCGCCCGCCCGATCGCTTCAACCTCCTCGCCGAGCGGCGCATGGGCCTGCCCAAGGAGATGCGCGCCTCCGCCCCTCAGGAGACCGGTCCGGTGCTGTGGACCGAGCAGGACTGGTGGGAGATGACCCACACCGCGCCGATTCAGCCCGAGGCCGCCGACAACATGATCGGCGGCCCCGGCTCGCTCGACAACGCGGTCAACGCGCTCAAGGTCGGCATCACCTGCATCGGCGTGCTGAGCCAGTACACCTGGCGCTGGCCCTACTGGGACGACGAGCCGGCGCAGCTCATGGCGGTGCTCAAGTCCGCGGGCGTGCTCGCCTCGAAGCGCGACCAGGGCGTCGTCTTCGATTCCTATCTCGAGGACGGCTATCCCGGCACCTTCCACGATTACGCGAGCTACGTCGGCTGGGCCATGCTCGAACGCTACGTTTCGGAGGAGCTGATCGGCGCCGCCTACGCCAGCTCCTGGGGCGGCTTGACCCAGAACCCGGTGATCAAGTCGGCGGTGACGCTCGCGCTCGAAGCCGTCAACCCCAACCGGGTGCCCATGTCGTTCCTGCAGGGCGACACCATCGGCAACACGCCCGATTTCGACGCCAACATGGCGGTGCTCGTCAACGATCTGATGCTCGCCAAGATGACCGATCTGCGCTACCGCCTGGGCACGGCGCCGATCGCGGTGCCGGTGACGGAGACCGTGCGCATTCCCTCCTGGCAGGAGGTGGCGACCGTTCAGACGATCAGCCGCAAGGCCGAGGAATACCTGCCCCTGCTCGAGCCCTACATCGACTGGGCCAAGATCGAAGCCCTGCGCGACCGGCTCGTCGCGGGCGGCCGGCGGTTTTACCAGAACGCGCTCGCCGCGATGAGCGAGATGGCCGTCGATATCAAGGACCCCGGGCGCGTTCTGCTGGTCATGAAGCGCCTGGGCGCCGCCAAGTGCGAGGAGCTGTTCGGCGCGGGCGAGCCCGATGATAGCTATTTGCGCGGGCGCAAGCCGGTGCTGCAGACCGATCTCGTGCGCAAGACCATGGAGCAGCGGCAGGCGGTCTTGGACCGCCTGGCGCAGCGCACGCCGGACGAACGGCTCAAACGCGCCAAGGTCTTGATCGCCTCGACGGATGTGCACGAGTTCGCCAAGTTCCTGCTCGCCTCGACGTTCGATGCGCTGGGCAGCCGGGTGATCGACTGCGGCATCAGCTGCGATCCGGAAGACATCGTGAAGGTGGCGGTCGAGACCGCGGCGGACGTCATCGTCGTGACGACCCACAATGGCGTGGCGCGCTCGTTCGGCGGCAAGCTGATCGACGATCTCAGGAGTGCGCGGGTCGAAGCGCCGGTGTTCATGGGCGGCGTCTTGAACGAGGATATCGAAGGCTCCAAGATTCCCATCGACGTGCGCCAGGACCTGCATCGGGCCGGCATCGCGACGCCGGACTCGATCGATGATCTGATCGAGTGCGTGAAAACCAGTCTACGTGCGCCCGCCCTCATCCAATGAGGGCGGTTGCGCTCGCCGACTTCGGCAGCACCTTCACCAAGGTCGCGCTCGTTGCGGCGGGCACGGGCCGGCTGCTGTCGACCGGGCAGGCGCCGACCTCGGTCGAGACCGACGTCATGGAGGGCTACGCGAAAGCCCTGGGCAATGCGCTCGCCGCGGCCGGCCCCGGGATCGAGCTCGTCGAACGCCTCGCCGCCTCGAGCGCCGGCGGGGGCTTGCGTCTTGCGGCGATCGGGCTCGTGGCCGATCTCACGGCGGAGGCGGCGAAGCAGGCGGCGCTCAACGCCGGTGCCAAGATCGAGCTCGTGCTGGCCGGCCGTCTCGAGAAGTCGGACCTCGCGCTGCTCGAAGCGAAGAAGCCCGAGATCGTCCTCTTTTCCGGCGGCGTCGACGGCGGTCAACGCACCCAGGTTCTCGAGAACGCGGAGATCGTTTCTTCCGTTGGCTTTAGCGGCCACGTGATCGTGGCGTGCAATGCGGAGGTCGCGGCGGCGGCGGCCGATCTCTTCGCCGAGAAGGGCCACGGCGTCGAAATCGTCGACAACGTGTTGCCCGCCATCGACCGGCTCGACATCGAGCCGGCGCGACACGCCATCCACGAGGCCTTCATCGCCCATGTGATTCGCGGCAAGGGCTTGAGCCGCACGGCGGAGTTCGGACGCACGGTGATCATGCCGACGCCCGAGGCCGTGCTCGGGGCGACCCGGCTCCTCGCGGAGGGACCCGACGGCTGCGCGGGCCTGGGCGACGTCATCGTGATCGACATCGGCGGTGCCACGACGGACGTGCACTCGGCCTGCCGGATGCGGCCGCCTCGCCCCGGCGTGAGCTTGGCCGGCCTGCCGACACTCCCCCTCACCCGCTCGGTGCAGGGCGATCTCGGCATGCGCTGGAGCGCGCCGGGGGTGCTCGCCGCCGACCGCTTTTGGCTCGAAGGCGAGGCGCAGGCGCTGGGGTTCGACACCGCGATGCTCGGCGCCGCCTGCGCGCGGCGCCACGAAAGCCCAGGATTCATTCCGGAGAGCGGCGTCGAGCAGGGGCTCGACCGCGCACTCGCCGTCTCCTGCATCGCGCAATCGATCCGGCGCCACTGCGGCGCACTCGCCACGGTCTATGTGCCGCGCCAGGGCGCCCAATTCGTTCAGCGCGGCCTCGATCTGCGCGAGGTTCCGCTCGTCGTCGGCACCGGCGGCATGCTGGTGCACCGCTCGGACGGTGCCGACATCTTGAGGGCCGCGCTCGAGCGCCGAGTCCGGGGCTCGCTCACGCCCAAGGCCCCGGCGCTCGCCATCGATCGCGATTACACACTCGCCGCCGCCGGCTTGCTGGCCACGAGAGATCGGGCTGCAGCCTACGGCCTCCTGGCTGCGCAGTTCGGGTTGAGCAAAGCGGCCGCGGCCAGCCGATCCGCTCCTTGATCCTGCCCTTGCTCGAGGCGCCTTGAGAGCGAGCGATCCCCTCAGCGCGCCGGTTTGAGCGCGCGCGGCGTGCGGTTGACGAGATGGAGGCTCAAGAGCAGCAGCACCAGCGCGCCCCAGATCCACGGGCTCGGCCGTTCGCCGTACAGCACCATGGCCACGCCCACCGTGAGCGGCGTGCCGATGAAGGTCCAGGTCGAGTAAAACACCGGCCCCGCGAGGCGCACGCATTCGAGCCCGATAACCCAGAAGAAGGGGTTGCAGAGCCCGAGCGCGAGGGCCATCCAGCCTTGCCCGGCGAAGTCGCTACCGAACCACCACCAGCTTTCCGTAGCCAGCATCGCGGGCAGGGTGAGCAGAGAGGCCGCGACGAGGAATCCCCAGGTCAGGACGAGCGAAGAGGCGGCCGGTGGGCTCATCTTGCCCGCCCAGTTGCTCCAGCACGCCCAGCCGAAGGGCGCGACCAGGCTGAGCAGGACCCACGGCACCATCTCGCTCGAGGGCAGGCTCGCGCGGGGCAGCACGATCAGCATCAGCCCCGCGATGCCGAGCACCAGCCCCGTGAAGCGGATCGGCCGGAAGCGCTCGAGCATCAGGGGCAGCGCGACCGCGTAGGTGAACGCCGGCTCGAGCGTCAGCGACAGGCTCAAGACGCCGACCGGCGTGTGCCCAGCCGCGTAGAGCAGCGCGATGTAGGGCGCGGTAATGCCGAGCAGGCCCGAGACGAAGTAGTAGCGGATATCGGCACGGCTTAACGGCGGCCGCTCGCCGCGCAGCAGCAAGACGATCGAGAGCAGGGCCGCGCCGATCGCGCATTGCCAGAACACGAAGGCGAGCAGCGGAATCCCCGCCTGCATGGCCTCGCGGTTGATGGGGAAGAAGATCGCCGCGCCCACGGCGAGCAGGAACAGGACAAAAAGCCGGCCCCACCAGTGACCCGCCCAATTGATCGAGGCCACGGCGGCCATCGCGCTCCCACTCGGCTGAAGACCGGCCTTTAAGGCCCGATCCGGGGGCCGCAGCATACGCATCGGGCCCGCCGGAAAAAAGCGGCGAAAATCCAAATGCTTTGCCGCGCTGGGACCCCGGCGCGGCTCGACAGCTCCTGGGGCTGCCTGCCCTATGCGCCCGAACCGGCGGAACCGGATGGCCCTGCGGTTTCCAGGCCCCTGCCCTTGCGTCTAAGCTCGAACCCACGCTGCATACGGGTGCGAGCTCGAAGGCAGGCATCGGGGGCAAGGAAGCGATGTTCGACCTAACGGAGGAGCAGCGGGCGATCCGCGACAGCGCCGCCCGGATCATGCGGCGCTTCGACGACGCCTACTGGCTCGAGCGCGATCGGCTGGGCGAGTTTCCCCATGCGTTCTTTGCCGCGATGGCCGAGGCCGGCTTCCTCGGCATCGCCATGCCCGAGGCGTACGGGGGCGCGGGCCTCGGCATCTCGGAGGCGGCCGTTCTGATGATGACGGTCACCGATTCGGCGGGCGCCATGGCCGCCCAAGTTCTGCGATGCGACCAAAGTCGCGCTGAACAAACTTTACATCCGAGCCCGTTTCCGGGGATTGGTCAGCACGAATCGTCCTGGCTGGTGAGCACAGTACACTATGATACACAGACAAGTTGACGCTAGGAGTACAAGGTTACGGTCCGAAGCATGTCAATCATCGATCTGAGTGTCCGATTCGAATGGAAAGTCATCGGTAATGTGCGCCTTGGCGAAGGAGACCGACTTGTCTTCCCGAAGACATCCTTGCAGCCTGGGCTCTACAAGTTTGAGATCGATCAAGCACAGAGCCGTGCGGTCTATATCGGCGAGACGGATCAACTCGACCGACGATTCCAACACTACCGGACTCCCGGGCCTTCGCAGCGAACTAATCTCCGCCTCAACGCATTGATCCTCGAGGTGCTCAAGGCGGGCGGCATAGTCTCAGTGGCAATCATGACAGAGGGCGCCGTCATTACCCTGGATGGGCAACAGCGCGCAGCTAAACTGATTGAGAAAACCGAGAGAGTGTTGTTGGAGCACGCTGCAATCTACACCGCCCGTGATGTCACCACCCGGATTCTGAATCTTTGAAGTTGCCTACTAACCCGCGGGCACCTGAGGTGCTCCCGGGAACAGATCCAATTTCAAAGTTAGGTCAAAGCACTGCTCGATGCTGGAGACGGCGGGATAGGCCTCACCAGACTCATCATCGGCCTCGCCCCCGGCCGCTCCGCTTCTAGCTCCAAGCGTGAAATCGAACTAACTTTACACCTGAACTGCTTCTCAGGGGCCAGAGTCCAGGTCATGGCCTATATCGTGCCGTCCGACATTACACGGCTAGCGCTAGCTGGGTGCCGCAAGGCCGAGCTCGCTACCCTGGCCCGGCTCAAGCGTGAGCTCTCCGACCATTACACTGTATTCCACGGCGTACATTGGACTCGCGCCTACAAGGGGCACACCCTCTTCGGTGAGATTGACTTCGTAGTCGTGAACCGGTCAGGCGACGTCCTAGTCGTCGAGCAGAAGAATGGATCACTCGAAGAGACGGATGGCCAGCTGCTCAAGCGGTACGAGGACGGCCCGAAAAGCGTCCCCGACCAGATCAGGCGCTCGGTGGAAAACGTGCGCGGCAAGTTCCAGTGGCAAGTCGGGCGGGAACCGCCGCTGCGGATCGACTACCTCCTCTATTGTCCGGACCACCGCGTTCGTCGGATCATAGCGGCTGGACTGGACGCGAACCGCATTGTCGACGCGGCCAGCGCCTCCCGTTTGGCCGACCGTATCGAAGAGATCCTCGGGCCGGGGGTGGACGTGCCTTCTCAGCGGCACGCCACGATCGAGGGGTTCTTTCGGCAGACCTTCGAGCTGGTTCCCGACGTGCACGCACACATCTCTGCGGGCGAGGAGGCCTTCACGCGTTTGAGCGGAGGTCTCGCCGGGATCCTCGAGAACCTCGAGATGAAACCTTTACGCTTGCGCGTGTCGGGCGTGCCCGGTAGCGGCAAAACTATCGTCGCCCAGCGCTTTTACGAGCGAGCCGTCAAAACTGGGCGGCGACCGTTGCTCGTGTGCTTCAACAGGCCGCTCGCCGAGAAGTTGAAGAGCATTTGTCCCGCCGGCGGTATGGTGCAGACCTGGTACGGGCTGTGTGCGCAGCTGCTGGAGGCACGCGGGCACAAGATCGATTACGCGAAGGTGAGAGACGAAGGCTTCTGGACGGATATCCAGGAAGCGGTGGTGACCGAGAAAATACCTGAGGAGTGGCGCTTTGATACGCTAATCGTCGATGAGGGACAGGATTTCGAGCAGGAGTGGGTAGAGATTCTTCGGCTCTTTGCCCGAGATGAGCCTGACATCCTGTGGCTCGAAGACGCCGATCAGAGCATTCGCGGAACGCGCCCGGTTCGGCTCGATGGCTTCGTCACTTATTATGCGCGCGCCAATCACCGCTCACCCGAATCGATCGCGCGTTTTATGGAACGGACCCTACCGTTCCGGTTTGAATGCGCCAACGACTTGCCAGGTCTGGGTGTCGGTATTTCCACCTACACTGATGCAGATGCACAATCGACGATTGTGGGGAAGCTCGTTGGCGACCTCATGAAGAAAAAATTCTCTGCCTCAGACATCGCCGTCCTAACGGTGCG
>CAZVZP010000030.1:14487-19665 GCA_964631625.1 uncultured Hyphomicrobiales bacterium
CAACTCGGCTTTAAGCAAGTGCGAGCGCGTGGGAAACTACACACTCCGACGCTTCACGGGAGAGTACGACCTCTTAGGCAACCAGCTTATGACCCAGGGCCAAATCTTGTTTGACAGCATTCACCGCTTCAAGGGGCAGGAGGCCCCCGCGGTCATCGTCGCTGACATCGACCCGGACAAAGCACAATTTGAACGCTGGCAGAGGGTGCTGTACAGCGCAATGACCCGTGCCACGGTCCGCCTCGAGCTCCTAGTTAACGAGGCTAATCGTTTAAATGACGCATTGCGGGCAGCATGAGCCGCCCTGACAAGCGCCATGTAATGGGTCACAGTGCCAGGTCAGTTAAGCGAGCGTGCCGAGGCGTCGACATCGGGGGCAAGGAAGCGATGTTCGATCTAACGGAGGAGCAGCGGGCGGTCCGCGACAGCGCTGCCCGGATCATGCGGCGCTTCGACGACGCCTACTGGCTCGAGCGCGATCGGCTGGGCGAGTTTCCCCATGCGTTCTTTGCCGCGATGGCCGAGGCCGGCTTCCTCGGCATCGCCATGCCCGAGGCGTACGGGGGCGCGGGCCTCGGCATCTCGGAGGCGGCCGTCCTGATGATGACGGTCACCGATTCGGCGGGCGCCATGGCCGCCGCCTCGACGATCCACCTCAACATCTTCGGTCCGCACGCCATCGTCGTGTCCGGCACGGAAGCCCAGAAGCAGGCCTTCCTGCCGCCGCTCATCAAAGGCGAGCAGAAATGCTGCTTCGCCGTCACCGAGCCCGACGCCGGGCTCGACACCGGCAACATCGCAACCCGCGCCGAGCGCAAGGGCGAGCGCTACCACATCACGGGGCGCAAGATCTGGACCTCCTCGGCGCAGGAGGCGGACAAGATCGTGCTCCTCGCGCGCACCACGCCCAAGGAGCAGTGCGCGCGCTCGACCGACGGGCTCACCCTGTTCTATACGGATCTCGACCGTCGCCGCATCGAGGTGCGCGAGATTCCGAAGATGGGCCGCGCCGCCGTCGATTCCAACCTTCTGTTCATCGACGGGCTCGAGGTGCCCGAGGAGCACCGCATCGGAGCGGAGGGCGAAGGGTTCCGTTGCCTGCTCCATAGCCTGAACCCGGAACGCATCCTGGTTGCGGCCGAAGCGATCGGCATCGGGCGCAACGCGCTTGCCCGCGCCGCGGCCTATGCCCGCGAGCGCGTCGTGTTCGGCCGGCCCATCGGGCAGAATCAGGCCATCCAGCATCCGCTCGCCCAGAACTGGATCGCGCTCGAGGCGGCCGAGCTCTTATGCCGGCGCGCGGCCTGGCTCTACGATCAGGGGCGCGAGTGCGGGCCGGAGGCCAACGCCGCGAAATATTTCGCCGCCGAGGCGGGCTACGAGGCTGCGATGCAGGCCCTGCTCACCCACGGCGGCATGGGCTACGCCAAGGAGTTCCACATCGAGCGGCTGGTGCGCGAGGCCCTGATCCCGCGCTTGGCTCCGGTGAGCGCCCAGATGATCCTGTGCTACATCGCGGAGAAGGTGCTGGATTTGCCGCGCTCGTATTAGGCGCCGTGGGCAAACCCGCTGGGGCGCGATTGCGCGGGGAGGCCCGCGCCCGATCACAATCCGGTCTAGCCGATGCGCTGTCGGAAACGAAGGCCTGTCGCATGCGCATCCGGAAGCAGGCCCTCCGGAGCTCTTGCCATGACGTTTGCTGCGAAGCCGCTGACGCCCGAGCAGTTGGCCCGGTTCCACGAGGACGGCTTTCTCATCGTCGAGCGGCTCATCGAGCCCGAGGATGCGGCGCGCGCAACCGCCAAGCAGCCGTGCTGCTCGTGAGCGAAGACCTGGACGAACTGATTGCGCTGGCGGACCGCATTCTCGTGATATTCGAGGGGGCAATTGTTCACGAGGTTCAGGCCAGCGAATTCGACGCGCCGACCATTGGACGTTATATAGCCGGCCATCACGAGGCTACCCACCCGGCACCCTCCTTGCCGCTACCCTTATGACCGGATCACGAGACAGCCGGCCCAACAGCGCGACGCGACATCTCTCGCCCCAGAGTTACGCCGCCTCCGCTGAATGCGCCTTGAGGGCGCGGAGCAAGGTTTGGGAGTCACCCACCCAACCGAAGAGGTTGCCTTGAGCCGGCAGCACTCGCATCGTCGCCTCGTGCATGTCCGGGTAATACGATGCGCAGCAGTCCTCCAAGGTTAAAACAAAGAACCCACGATCGACCGCGCCACGAATCGTAGACTGGACACAACACTCCGTGGTCACGCCACACACGATCACATGCGTGACACCGCGGTCCCGTAGGATTTTCTCGAGATCCGTCTTGAAGAAGGCACCGAATCCCGGCTTGTCGACCACGGTCTCGCCGGTCTTGGGCTGGAGCTCGTCCACGAAGTCATGGCCATATTCGCCCCGCACGAGAAACCTCCCGAGCGGGCCTTTCGCGCCTATCTCCGCGCCTGCTAATCGACTCGACAGACGACGCATCTCGTGCAGCGTTGAGAGATCGGGTGGGTGCCCCTCACGCGTATGAATGACCAGGATCTTGCTCGCCCGGGCAGTGTCGAGCACAGCGCGCACCTTCGGAATGATTGGTCGCATGGGAGAAACGTCCTCGCCGCCCATGGCACCGACTCCTTGCGGATCGCAAAAGTCGCGCTGCATATCGATGACAAGAAGCGCGGTAGACTGGGGCGTAAAACGATAGGAGGTACTTCCTCTACTCGGAATTTCGATAGTCATCGGATGACTCCCCAGACGCTACGGCAGTGGCATCTTCTAATCCAGCGCAATAAGGCCGCACCGTTGAAATCTCAGCCTAGTTTACATGATACGTCAAGTTCTCTCGTCGGTTCGCTCCCAATCGGCGCTTCAATCTGCCGCAGCGTCGCAACCACATGCTCTCCCACCACTTCTTCTTAGCCATCTCCAACAGTCCCTCCCAACGCTATTCTGTCTAACAGACCGCTGTAAAAGGTACCGGTCAGGTTGAACCCTTTGCGCCGACCAATCCTCTTGACCCGTTTGCGGATCACCAGCCAGTCCGCCTTCCGCAGCAGCAAAGTGACCTCGCGATAGCCGTACCGTCCATACGGCCGCGCCAGCTCAATGATGTCGGCGCTCAGGGCCGCCTCATCGTCGGGTGTGATCGGCTGACGCCGCTGGCCCGAGCGCGGCTCGCCGATCGCCCCACAGGCCCGCCGCTGCGAGACACCCATTTCTCTATGGATATGCTCGACCGCCTCGCGGCGTCACGCGGGGCTCAGTATTTACCCCGCAAGGCCTCGTTCAGGATCATCTTGTCCAGCGTCAGCTCCGAGACCGCCCGCCGCAGCCGACTGCTCTCAGCCTTGACCAGCCCCCAAAGAGTGGTCCAGTTTGAAAGTGAGTCCTAGGGCCGGTCACCTAGACACGGACAAACGCGCACGGGATCGGTGCAGGGAGAAGAGGGATGAGCGCGACCACTGTCATCAAGAACATCGACTGGCTCGTCGCTTACGACAAGGAACGCGACGGCCATAAGTACATCCGCAACGGCGATGTTGCCTTCGCAGGCGATCGGCTCACCTACGTCGGCCCGTTCTATGACGGCCCGGCGGACGAAACCTTAGACGGCACCGATCGCCTCGTCATGCCAGGCCTTCTCGACCTCCACCTGCACGCCTATCAGGAAATCCACGGCAAGGGGTTCTTCGAGGACCTGGCGAGCAAGCATATGTGGATGACCCAACTCTTCGAATACACTTGGCTCTTGCAGGAAGACGACGAATCCGCCATCGCGGCCATGCAGGCCTCGGCTTGCGAGCTGCTCAAGAGCGGCTGCACGACGATGGCCGAACTCTATTGCTCCCAGCGCTTGCCCTTCGAAGGCTGGCTCGAGGCGCTGGCCGGAACCGGGATCCGCAGCTTCGCCTGCCCCATGGTGAATTCCGGCCACTGGTACACGCCCAACGGGCGCGACCATCTTTACACCTGGTATGAGGAGGAGGGGCTGAAGAATTTCGCCGGCTCCCTCGAGCTTATCGACGCCGCCGAAAGCCATTCGTCGGGCCGGCTACACGGCATGGTCGGCGCGGCCCAGGTCGATACCTGCACCGAAGAGCTCTTCGTGAAATGCAAGCGGGCGGCAGAGGATCGCGACATTCCCTTCCAGACCCACGCGGCGCAATCGGTTATGGAGCACCGCGAAATGATCCGCCGCCATCGCAAGACGTCGATCGAGTGGCTCGACGATATCGGTGTGCTGGGGCCCAAGACCCTGATCGGCCATGCCATCAATATCGACCAACATCCCTGGATCAATCACCACGAGCATAAGGATCTCGAGCGTCTGGCACGCTCGGGCGCCTCGGTGGTGCACTGCCCGCGCGCCTTCGCCCAGTGGGGCGACATGATGCACAGCCTCGGCGGCTACCGGGCCGCGGGCGTCAATATGTGCCTGGGCACCGACTGCTATCCCCACGACATGATCGAGGAGATGCGCATCGCCGGGCTGCTTTCGAAGGTCGCGAGCGGCCATGTCGATCTGCTCCGCACCGAGCATGTTTTCGAGATCGCCACGCTCGGCGGCGCCCGGGCTCTGGGCCGGGACGATCTCGGGCGGCTTGCGTCAGGCGCCCGGGCCGATGTCGTGCTGGTCGATTTGAAGCATCCTTCCATGCGACCGCTGCGCGACCCGTTGCGCTCGCTCGTTTATTCGGGCGTCGCGGGGGCGGTTTGCGACGTCTTCGTGAACGGTCAGCAGATGGTGCGCAACCGGGAACTTCTCATGCTCGACCATGAAGACGTCCTGCAGCGACTTCAGGCAGGCCAGAGCCGGGCACTCGCCCGGGTGCCCGACAAGGATTGGGACGGCCGGACGGCCGACGAGATCTCGCCGATGTGCTTACCGGTCGAACATGGCAACGATCCCGTTTGAAGCACAGCCACGATGTCGCACGCGTTTCGTTGGCCCCTTGAAGGATGGGATGGGCTGAACCCCAGGCATGTCCTCGCCCTACCCTATAAGGAGGGGAAAATCGCCGAGCGGGCAGAGGACGCCGTCCCGCTACCAGGCTAGAGGAGACGGCACCGATGACATTATCGTTCGTCGGGCACGGCGAGTCAGAGGGACCGGCCCCAGCTAGTGGTCTCGTTTCAACACATGAGTCCCCGATGACCCTCATCCTTCGAGAC
>CAZVZP010000031.1:0-4522 GCA_964631625.1 uncultured Hyphomicrobiales bacterium
CCAGCACCTCTTCGAGATCCTCGCTGATCAGGACGCAGGCCGCTCCCTTGTCCGCGGCCTGCTGGAGAAAGCGGTGCACCGTCTGGTAGGCATTGACGTCGAGGCCATGGGTCGGCGAATGGACGACGAGAACGCTCGCGTTCTCGTCGAGCTCGCGCGAGAGCAGCAGCTTTTGCGCATTGCCGCCCGAGAGGAGCCGCGCCGGCGTGCCCGGTGCCGCGCCCTGGATCTGATACGCCTCGATGGCCCGTGCCGCCTCGGCCCGCATGCGGCGCCGGTTGACCAGCATGAAGCCACCGTAGGCGCCGGCCGGAATGCCCGTGGCCGCGTGATTCTCATGGACCGCGAGGTCCGCAAACAGCCCGACGCCGAAGCGGTCCGCCGGCACCGCGCGCACGCCGCGCCGGCGGAACTCCCGGATGCCCTTGCCGGTGAGATCGGCGCCGTCGACCTTGAGCGACCCGGTCTTCGGCCGGCGCAGACCCATGAGCAAATCCGCCAACTCGGACTGGCCGTTGCCGCCCACCCCAGCGACCCCATAGATTTCGCCGCCCCGCACGATGAGGCTCATGCCCTCGATGCCGACGCCCGCGCCGGCCCGTGGCACCGAGAGGTTCTCCGCATGCAACCGAACCCCGCCGAGCTTCCGCTCGCTCCGGACCGGCGCGTTGGACTCGACGCCCACCATCCGCCGCACCAGCTCGGCCTGGGTTAAGCCTTTCGTCTCGGCCGCCTTGAGCACGGTCTCGCCGTGGCGCATGACGGTGACGCGATCCGAGTAGCCGATGACTTCGCGCAACTTGTGGGTGATCAGCACCACCGCGTGGCCTTGCGCCGCCATGCGCCGCACGAACGAGAGCATGGCCTCGGACTCCTGGTCGGTCAGAACCGCGGTCGGTTCATCGAGAATGAGGACGCGCGCGCCCAGCAGCAGAACCTTCAGGACTTCGACCCGCTGCTGTTCGGCGATCGACAGGTGGTTGACCGGCGTATCGGGATGGACCTCGAAGCCGACCTCCTCAGCCTTGCGCAAGAGCGCGGCCGCGGCTTCGGAGGCCCGGCGGAGGCCGAGCTTGGCGCCGCAGGCCAAGAGGATGTTCTCGGCGGCGCTGAAACGGTGCACGAGCTTGAAGTGCTGATGGACCATGCCCACGCCGAGCGCCGAGGCGTCGGCCGGTTCGTTGATCTCAACCGGCTTGCCGTCGATCCGCACCTCACCCTCGTCCGGGGCGTAGAGCCCGCAGACGATGTTCATCAAGGTCGACTTGCCGGCGCCATTCTCGCCCAGGAGTGCGTGCACCTCGCCCCAGGCGCATTCGAAGGAGGCATTGCACAGGGCGAGCCGTCCATCGAAGGCCTTGCTTGCCTTGGCGATCTCGAGCGCGTTGCCCATCGGCGAGCGCCCAAGGCCTTCGACGGAAACGGCACCGCGAGGAACGCGTCACTCGGTCGGCATCGATCCGATCACGCCCTGGACGAAATAGTTCATCGCCCAGAGCTCATCATCCGTCATTGAACGGCCCTCTTCGACAATGAGCGTGCCGTCCTGCTTGTAGACCGGGCCATCGTACGGCGTGAGCGTACCCTCGATCATCGCCTGCTTCGCCTTCTCCACCGCCTCGAGCGCTTCCTTCGGCACGAAGTCCGGCGAGGGGGCAAGCCCGACGATGCCGGTGTCGATGCCCCAGAAGGCGCCGCCCGGCTCGGGCGTCCATTCGCCGGCCATGATCGCCTTGAGCTTGGGCACGTAATAGGCCTCCCAATGGAACAGCATCGAGGTGATCACCGCCTTGGGCGCGTTCTTCGACATGTCGATCTGGTAGCCCACGGCGTAGGCGCCCGCCTTCTCCGCCGCGATCAGCGGCGTTGCCGCGGAGCCGTTGGTCCCGATCACGTCGGCGCCCTGCTCGAGCATCGCCTGGCCGGCTTGGCCTTCCTTGGCCGGGTCGTACCAGGAGTTCACGTACAGAGCGATCATCTCGATCTCGGGGTCGACCGACTGCGCACCCCGGAGAAAGCCGTTCACGTCCCAGTTCACGACCGAGATCGGGAAACCTGCAATATAGCCGATCTTCTTGGTCTTGGTCATGTGGCCCGCGAGGATGCCGGCCAGATACCAGCCCTGGTACGTCCGGGCATAGAAGCTCTCGAGATTGGGCCCGTTGGTTTCGCCCGCGGAGTTCAGAAAAATGGTGTTGGGATACTTCTTCGACGCCTCGAGGAAGGCATCGCCGTAGCCGTAGGACGTGCCGATGATCACGTTGTAGCCGCGGCCGGTATAGAGATCGGTCGTTTGCAGGAGAACGGAGTTGTCCTCCGGCACGTTCTCGGTATAGGCAATTTCGATCCCGAGCTCCCTCTCGGTCAGCTGGCGTCCGATCTCGTGGGATTCCGACCAACCGCCGTCGTTCACCGTCGCCAAGTGCAGAAGGGCGACCTTCATGTCGCCTTCGATCTTGACCTGGGCGTAGGCCGAACCCACGCCGAGCGCCACGGCAAGCGCCACTGCACACAGCCGTGAAAGCCACCTGAGCATCATCGTTGTCCTCCCTCCCTCGCCGACATTCGGCAGGGCTTCCCTTGTTAATCTCTCCTCTCGGACCGGGTTATCGCAAGCTCTTCCGGCCCCGAGCGCAGCCTGCCGGCCCCGATCCTGGGCGCCGGCGCACGCCATTCCGTGCGCTGCGTCTCCTCGCACGATCCGACCCTTCCCGCTTATCACGGGCGCGCGCGGAAAGGAAAGCGAAGCGTTCGGGCGGATCGATGAGCCCGCTTGCGGCGCGTCTCGTTTGTCCACGATTTCGACTTCGAGCGTTGAGCCCAGCCCCCACCCGAACTTGCCGCGCGCCATGAACCGCCAGAGCGCAAGACCTTGAGTGCGGGGGCGATCTCTTCCTCTTCGCTTCTGGTCTTCTGATCCCGACACGAGCAATTTTATCAAACTATTTCAATAGCTTAATACAAGAGCGCGGGACCCGAAGCAGACCTTAAGCCAAGCCCCGCAGGGCGGACCGCTGCCTCGCCCGTGGGGCGTCCCCAGCCGCACGTCCCGGAGCGTCTACGGCGTCGGCACCGGGCCAAGTCGCGCCGCCAAATTGACAGCGCCGGACGCGCATCGTATAAAAATGAATATCATATCCGCAAATTGGATATCGACTCGGAACCGGGAGACGAGGGAGCGGCGGCCATGGGCCTCAGGGTGGCCATCGACACCGGGGGAACCTTCACCGACGTGGTCGCCATCGACGAGCGCAGCGGAGCACAGTACGCCATCAAGACGCCGAGCACGCCGGCCGATCCCAGCATCGGCCTCCTGAACGGCGTGCACAAGGCGGCGGCCGCCGCCGGCGCATCGGCCAAGGACGTAACGTTTCTCCTGCATGGCTCGACGGTGGCGACCAACGCCGTGCTCGAGCACAAGTTCGAAGGCCTCGGCCTGATCGTCACCGAGGGCTTCCGGCACCTCATCGAGATCGCGCGTCAGTCGGTCCCGGACGGCTACGGCAACTCGTATTTTTGGGTGAAGCCGCCGCGTCTCGTGCCGCTCCATCTCGTGCGCGAGGTGCGCGAGCGGATCGATTTCGAGGGCCGGGTGCTGACCCCCCTCGACGAGGACAGCGTGCGGCGCGCCGTGGACGAGCTCGTCGAGCGAGGCGCGCGCTGCATCGCAGTGTGCCTCTTGCATTGCTACGCCAATGACGCGCACGAGAGGCGCGTGGGCGAGATCATGGCCCGGCATCATCCGGAGCTGTTCGTCTCGCTGTCCTCGGTCGTGCTGCCGGAGTACCGGGAGTACGAACGCGCGATGACCACGCTCGTGGACGTGCTCGTCAAGCCCTATTGCAAGACCTATCTCGAGCACGCGGGCCGGCAGCTGCAGGGCGAGGCCGGCAAGACGCCGTTCCTCATCATGCAGTCGAACGGCGGCGTCGTGAGCCACGCCAAGGCGGGCGTGAAACCGGTCACCATGCTGCTCTCCGGCCCTGCCGCCGGCGTGCTCGGCGCCGTGCACATCGCGCGCGTGGCCGGGCACCACGATATTCTCACGATCGACGTGGGCGGCACGTCGACCGATGTCTCGCTCGTCGAGAACTTGAGACCGCAGCTCACGAGCTACTCTCTGATCGAGAGCTATCCGGTCAAGACGCCCATGCTCGACATCGTGACGGTCGGTACCGGCGGCGGCTCTCTCGCCTGGGTCGATCCGTACGGAGCGCTCAAGGTCGGCCCCAAGAGCGCAGGCGCCGACCCGGGGCCGATTTGCTACGGCCGCGGCGGCACCGAGCCCACGGTCACCGACGCCGCGGTCGTGCTCGCCCGGCTGCCTGGTTACCTCTTGGGCGGCGAGATGACGCTTGACGTTGCGGCGGCGCGCGCCGCCTTCGAGAGGCTCGGCCAAGGCTTCGCGCTGACGGCGGAAGAAACCGCGGCCGGCGTGTTCGAAATCGCCGCGGCCAATCAGGTCCACGGCATCCGCCGAGTCACCACGACCCGGGGCCGCGAGCCCGGACGCTACACGCTC
>CAZVZP010000031.1:4532-19351 GCA_964631625.1 uncultured Hyphomicrobiales bacterium
AGATCCGCACGGTGCTCTCGCCCCCGAACCCCGGCAATCTCTCGGCCTTCGGGCTGCACGTCTGCGACATCAAGCGCGACTACATCCAGACCCTCGTGCGCCAGCAACCGGGCGCGGATGCGGACGAGATCGAAGCCGCCTGGCGCGCTCTCGAAGAGCAGGGCCGGCGGGAGATCGCGGCCGAGGGCGTGGCCCACGACCGCGTCACGCTCTACCGCTCGGCCGATCTGCGCTACGTGGGCGAAGGCCACGAGGTGCCGGTGGCGATACCCGAAGGGCTTGCCGGCCCAGCCGCGGTCGAGGCGATGTGGCGCCAGTTTCATCGCGTGCATCGCGAGACCTTCGGCTTCGATTACGACGGCAAGCAGGACGTCGAGCTCGTGAATCTGCGCGTGCAGGCGGTGGGCGAGGCGCACCGGCCGGAGGTATCGCGTCACGCGCCGAGCGGCCATGTCCCCCGGCCCGTCGCCACGCGCAAGGTCTATTGGCGGGGCCCGGGCTGGATCGACTGCCCGCTCTATCGGCGCGAGGATTTCTACGGCGCCGATTGGCTCGACGGCCCCTTGATCGTCGAGGAATACGGCTCGACTGTCGTCGTGCCCGTGGGCTGGCGCATCGCGGGCGATCTCTACGGCATCCTGACGTTGGAGAAGAGCCGATGAGCACGATCGCCAACCGGCGCACCCTCGGCCCGGTCGAGCTCGAGGTCATCACCGGGACGATCCGCTCGGCGGAGCTCGAGATCGAGGCCGCGGTCGAGCGCACCTCCCGCTCGCCCATGATCCGCGACCAACACGACTACCGCGTCGCCCTATTCGACGCCGAGGGGCGCAAGCTCACGGGCCGCTCCTATTCCGCGCTCGTCGAGCCCGTGTTCGACTACTTCGGCGAGGACGACATCCATCCCGGCGACGTTTTCTTCTGGAACGATCCCTACAACAGCGCTGGCGGCATCGGCCACATCCCCGATCTGTGCACCACCGTGCCCATCTTCCATGCCGATCGGCTGATCGGATTCTCGCAGGTCTTCGGTCATCACGACGACGTCGGCGGCGCGGTGCCGGGCAGCCTGCCGGTGCACGCCACCGACATGTGGACCGAGGGCCTCGTCGTGCCGCCGATCAAGCTCTACGAAAAGGGCAAGCTCAACCAGGCGGCCTACACGATCATCGCGCGCAACTCGCGGCTCCCCGAGCACTTGAAGGGCGATATCGACGCCGAGATCGGCGCCGCCCGGCTGGGCTCCGAGCGCATGATCGCCATGGCCGAGCGTTACGGCATCGAGGCGCTCGAGGCCGTCTTCGACGCCATCATCGCCAACTGCACGCGCACGCTGCGCGAGGAGCTCTTGCCCAAGATCGCGGACGGCGTCTATCACTGGGAGGATTACATCGAGAACGACGGCGTGGACGAGCCGCGGCTCCACGCGCTCCGGCTCACCATGACCAAGACGCCGGACAAGATCGTGCTCGACTTCACGGGCACGGACCCGGAGGCCAAGGGGCCGATCAACTGGCCGATCGACTACCGGGAGGGGCGCTTCGTGCGCAAGTGGATGGCGCCGGTGCTGCGCTCACTCGCCGATTCGCCCGAGCGCGCGGCCGAGATCGACATGAACGAAGGCGTGCTCGATGTCATCGAGGTCAAGTTTCCCGAGAAGGGCACGCTGGTCACGCCCCACTTCGGCAAGCCCACGGGCCTGCGCTTCTTCATCCTCTTGCGTTCGCTCGGCGTGTTCGCCGCCTGCCTCGCCAAGGCGACGTCGGGGCGCATGCCCGCCGATCACGAGACGATCCGCATCTGGGGTCTGCACGGCTATCGCACGCTGGGCGATTTCTATCTGTTCCGCGAGGTGCTGGGCGGCGGCGGACCGGGCCGGCCGTGGGCCGACGGCAGCGACGTCGTCCATATCGTGCCCAACTCGCGCAACCTGCCGGCCGAGTTTTCGGAGCAACGCTACCCCGTGATCATCGAAAAGCTGGGGCTGGCGTGCGATTCGGGCGGGGCGGGCTTCCGCCGCGGCGGCTTTGGCTACGACAAGCGCATCCGCGCGCTCACCGACTGCAAGCTGCTCTCGAACGCCGATCGGGCCATGCTCAACACCTATGGCGTCAACGGCGGCAAGCACGGCCAGACCTACGAGATCTCGATCACGGGGGCCGACGGGCGAAGCACGGTGCTGCCCGGCATGTGCGACAACATCGACGTCAAGGCGGGCTCCACCGTGCGCGTCGTGACGACGGGCGGCGGCGGCTGGGGCGACCCGCTCGCCCGCGAGCCCGAGCGGGTGCGCTACGACGTGGAATGTAGCCTCGTGTCGGTCGAGGCGGCCCGCGAGGAATACGGTGTCGTCCTCGAGCCGGCGAACGGCCGCATCGGCGTGGATGAAGCCGCCACGCTCCGGCGGCGGGAGGCGATGCGCGCCAAGCGGAACGCCTTGCCCCTGTTCGACCGGGGCGCCTTCTTCAGGGACCGGAAGGAGTCCGGCGAAATCCGCTTTCCGGCCAATTGGTCCGATCCCGATGAGGCGTGGCAGGCCAACGTCGAGGCCGGCTGGGGTCGGTAGCCCGCGTCGAAGGAGAGGCCCGATGGAATGCCGCCTCGCGCACATGACCGAGGAGGAGGTCGAAATGGCGATCGCCGAGCGCCGCATGGTCATCGTGCCGACCGGCGCCACCGAGGCCCACGGGCCCCATATGCCGATCGACACCGACACCCATCAGGCGGACCACATGGCGGTCGAGCTGGCCAAGCGCGTCCACGCCGTGCTCGCGCCGGCCCTGCCCTACGGCATCTCCCGGACCTTCGAGCACTTCGCCGGAACCATCTCGCTCTCGATCCCGACCTATCAGGAGGTGCTCTACGAGATCGGCACCGCCCTCATTCGGCAGGGCTTCCGCCACGTCCTCTTGCTCAACGGCAACCGGCCGAACGGCACCTCGAACGATGCGGTGGCCCGGCGCCTGATCGACGATCTCGACCAGGAGTTCGACGTCATGGTCACGGCCGTCAGCTATTGGGAGCCGGGCGCGCTCGCCGTGCATGCGCTGCGCAAGTCGGCGGTCGGCGGCATGGGGCACGGCTGCGAGTTCGAGACCTCGTTCCAGCTCGCAACCCGGCCCGAGCTCGTCCACATGGCAAGGCTTGAAGGCGTGCGCGCGCCGCTCGTGCGCTGGGATCTGGTCGCGCCTTCGGAACCCGCGCGCACCTACGCGCGCCGGCCCTCACCGCAGGCCGGCCAGCCTTCGATCTTCGGCGATCCGCGCTCGGCCAGCGCCGAGTCGGGCCGCGCCTTCATCGCGGCCGCCCTCGATGCGCTGGTTACGCTCGTGAGCAATATCGGCGCGGCCTACGGCGAGCGCCGCTGATGGGCGTGCCTCCTCTCGGCCTCGAGGCCCCCCGGCCGCCAGCCCAAGGCAATCGAGATCGACTGCGCCGTGCGAAGCAGCGTCTCGAGCATCCGCTCCCCCGTGCCCGCATCGCGCAAGCTCGAGCGGTGGGTGATGAAGGCCAGCGCCGCCACCGCCTCGCCGCGCCGGTTGAACACGGGGGCCGCGAGCGAACCGGTGAAGGCCTGCACGTCGCCCTCCGTGCGCGCCCAGCCCTGCTGCCGGATGAGCGCGAGCATCCGCCTCAACGTCGCCGGGTCGGTCACGGTCTCGGCCGTGAGCGATTGCAGCGGTGCGGCGAGATAGTCGTCGATGAAGTGCGCACCCGCGTAAGCGAGCAGAACCTGGCCCTTGGCGCCGCAATGAAGCGGAAAATGATAGCCGTAGGTGGCCTTCGTGATGGTCTCGCCCGAGCCCTGCTGCGCATAGAGGGTGACGGCCTGGCGGCCGATCCTCTCGACCAGCTGCACCGCGAGATCGACGCCCTCGACCGCGACCTGAAGGTAGGATTGCGCCGCCTCGAGCACCGGATGGTGGGCGAGGTAGGACGTGCCGATGAGCCACATGCGGGGCCCGATGCGGTAGCGATGGGTGTCGGGATCACGCTGCAGAAAGTCGTCGCGTTCGAGCTGGCTCAGGGTCCGATGCAGGGTCGCCCACGAGACGCCGAGCCCTGCCGCCGCATCGACCGCACGGCCCGGACGGCGCGTGAGGTAGTCGAGCACGTCGGCGGCCCGGCGCACCCCCTTGAGTGCCGGACGGCTCTCGTTCCCCGCGCCGCGCACCCTCGTTCTTCGTCCACGCGGCATGGCCTTTCCTTGGCGAGGCCCTGTTCGACGAGCCAAGACACTGGGCTTCGCATCGAATTATCTGGATACTATATTCATATGCCGGATATCGGGCAAGCGCCGGGGCGTTGGCGGGCCAGCAGGACGGCATGAACCGCGAGTGGGACCTTCTCATCCACGACGCTCGCTGCCTCGATCGCTCCGGCCGCGTCGACATCGGCGTGCGGTCCGGCCGCATCGCCGCCCTTGCGCCCGCGCTCGAGGGCCACGCCGCGCAACGAATCGACGCGCGCGGCGGGCTCGTCGCTCGCTCTTTCGTCGAGCCCCACTTCCATCTCGACAAGTGCTTGAGCCGCGCCCGGTTCGGCGCGGTCTCGTTCACCGAGGCGTTCGCCCGAGCGCGCGAGGTCAAGCGCAACTTCACGGTCGCGGACGTCGAGGAACGCGCCTGCCGCGCACTCGAACTCGCCGTCGCCCACGGCATCGGACGTATGCGCGCCATGGTCGATGTCGATATCGCCACCCGCCTCGTCTCGCTTGAAGGCGTGCAGCGCGCGCGTGAACGCTTCGCGCGCGCGATCGACATCGAGATCGTCGCCTTCCCCCAGGAAGGCATCGTGAGCGACCCCGAAGCGCCGGGCCTGCTGGCGGAAGCGCTCGGCATGGGCGCGGATCTTCTGGGCGGGCTGCCCGAGTTCGAGGCCAGCGTCGCCGATCAGAAAACGCACATCCAGACCGTGCTCGATCTGGCCGAGAAGCACGGCGTCGGGGTCGACATGCATTGCGACTACACCGATGACGCCGCATTCAAGACGCTCGAGATGCTGGCCGACGCGACGATCGAGCGGGGGCTCGAGGGCCGGGTCGTCGCCAATCACTGCAACGCTCTGAGTCTCTATCCCGACGATGAGGCCAAGCGCGTCATCGACAAACTCGCGGCCGCCCGCATCCCCGTCGTGGTGTTTCCCGCCGCCAATCTGCAGATGCTGGGCGGCGCCAAACGCACGCCCTACAATCGCGGCTCCTCGCGCGTCAAGGAACTCCTCGACGCGGGCATCAACGTCGCCGCCGGAGCCGATAACATGTACGACATTTGGTACCGCTTCAACCGCATGGACCCCGTCGAGGTCGCGCTGATTACCTGTCTTTCGGCCGGGATGCGCACGGACGAGGAGGTTCGAGAGGCCTTCGAGATGGTGACGACGCGAGCCGCGCGCGTGCTGGGGCGCGCCGAGACCGGAATCGCCGAGGGGGCGAGCGCGGATATGGTCGTCTTCGAGGCGGGCAACCTTGTCGATGTCTTGCGCAACCTGCCCGGGCGGCGCATTCACATCAAGAACGGGCGGACCGTCGGCGGCCTCGACGCTAACGCTTGGTGTGCCGGCGGTCCGGCGGAGCGCCCGGCCGCCCTTGGCTCGGGTTAGGATCAAGGGCTCAATGCCCGACGCATCGAGAAACCTGCGCGACGAGGACGGCGAGCTTGGGCGCCGGCCCGGGACGATGCCGTCGGGGTGAGCGAGGGACGATGAGAGACATCATCCGCTTCGTGCTCGGCACCGACTTGCGCGAGTTGCGCGACGTCGATCCGTCTTTGACCGTGCTCGAGTACCTGCGCGGCACGGAGCGACGCTGCGGCACCAAGGAAGGCTGCGCCGAGGGCGATTGCGGCGCCTGCACGGTCGTGCTCGGCGAGCTCGTCGGCGAGCATATCCGCTACCAAGCGGTCAACGCCTGCATTCAATTCCTGCCCACCCTCGACGGCAAGCAGCTCGTGACGGTCGAAGACCTGAAGGGCGGCAACGGCCGCCTGCATCCGATCCAGCAGGCGCTGGTGGAGAGTCACGGCTCCCAGTGCGGCTTCTGCACGCCCGGCTTCGTCATGGCGCTCTACCCGCTCTACCGCACCGGCGGCGTGCCCGAGCGGGCTGTCATCGACGACGCCTTGGCGGGCAACCTGTGCCGCTGCACCGGCTACGGCCCGATCATCGAGGCCGCGCGCCGCATGACCGCGATCGAGGGCAACGACCCGATCGCCGAGCGCGAGGCGGCGGTCGCGGCCCTGTTGCGTCGCATCGACGACGGCCAGCCGGTCGGCACCGGACACGGCGGCCGGCGCTTCTACGCACCCAGAAGCATCGACGAGCTGGCCCGCATCCTGCTCGATCATCCCGAGGCTTGCGTGTTTTGCGGGGCGACCGACGTGGGCCTCTGGGTCACCAAGCAGCATCGGGTGTTCGACACGCTCATCTCGCTCGCCAATGTCGCGGAGCTCAAGACGATCCACACGGACGCAACGACCATCGACATCGGCGCCACCGTGACCTACAGCGAAGCGCACCAACTTCTCGCCCGCGAGTACCCGGATTTCGGCGAGATCATCCGCCGCTTCGGATCGCCGCAGATCCGCAACCTCGGGACCATCGGCGGCAACATCGCCAACGGGTCGCCGATCGCCGATTCGCCGCCGCCCCTGATCGCGCTCGGCACGACCCTCGTGCTTCGGCGCGGCGCGGAGCGTCGCACGATGCCGCTCGAGGACTTTTTCTTGAGCTACGGCAAAGAGGACCGCCGGCCCGGCGAGTTCGTCGAGCGCATCCGCCTGCCACGCCGTCGGGCCAGCCAGGTCTTCCGCGCCTACAAGCTGTCCAAGCGCTTCGATCAGGACATTTCGATCCTCTGTGGCGCCTTCAACCTCGAACTCGCTGACGGAACGATCGCCAACGCACGCCTGTGCTACGGCGGCATGGCCGAAACGCCCAAGCGCGCTCGCCACGCGGAGGCCGCGCTGATCGGCCGGCCGCTCAGCGAGGCCGTGGTGCGCACCGCGATGGCGGCGCTCGAGAGCGACTACGCGCCGATCACCGACCATCGCGGCACGGCGACCTATCGAATGCTCGCGGCGAAGAATCTGCTCTACAAGATGTATCTCGAAACCTCCGGCCTCTGCACTCGGGCCCGCCTGGTGGGCGAGGCCGCTCTCGCGGCGGAGTGATCCGGTGCGCAATTGGGCCGCGAAGCTCAACGAGCGCCTCGCCCGGGGCGAGGCCTGCGTGCTCGTCACCGTCGCGCTCGCGAAGGGCTCGACGCCCCGCGAGGCGGGCGCCCGCATGATCGTGAGCGCGACGGCGCGGGAAGGTTCCGTGGGCGGCGGCCGGCTCGAGTATCTCGCGCTCGCCCAGGCGCGGGAATTGTTGCAGTCGGGCGAGGGCCCGGCCGTTGTCGATTTTTCGCTCGGCCCCGAGCTCGGCCAGTGCTGCGGCGGCTTCGCCCGCCTGTTCTTCGAGCGGCTTCTGCCGCGCGATGGGGATTGGCTCGCTCCGCTCGCAAGTGCTCCGGATGAAAGCGCCGTGATCGTGACGGGCGCCGACGGGGCGGCGGGCCTCAAGGCGATCGTACGCCTTGGCGATGAAGCGCCGGGCGACCTGCCGCCGGCGGTGCGCGCCGCCGCCCTGGCGCTGCTCGCCGAGGCTGGCGCGAGCTCGCTGCTCGAGCTGCCCGAGGCCGGCGCGCGCTATCTGCTCGACCCGCTCTCGCCAAGCGGCAGGCCGCTCTGGCTGTTCGGCGCGGGCCACGTCGGTCGCGCCCTCGTGCACGTGCTGGCCGAGCTGCCCTTCAACGTGCATTGGGTCGACGAGCGGCGCGCAGAGTTCCCCGAGGCGGTTCCCGAAAACGTCACGGTCCATGCGAGCGCGCGGCCCGTGCGTGCGGTGGACGAAGCGCCTGCGGGAAGCTTGTTTCTGGTCATGACTCACGCCCATCAGCTCGACTTCGAGCTCTGCGCCCGCATCCTCGAGCGCGGCGACTTCGCCTATCTCGGGCTCATCGGCTCGAAGTCGAAGCGGCAGCGCTTCCTGCGGGGCCTGCGCGAGCTCGGCCTCGCCGAGGGTGCGCTGTCGCGGCTCGTCTGCCCGATCGGCATCGGCGGCATCGCCGGCAAGTCGCCGGGCGAGATCGCCGTGGCGACCGCCGCCCAGCTGCTCCAGCTCGAGGCGGCGCAGGACCGGGCGGCGGCGCCCGCGAAGGAGTCGCGATGGGCGAGGTGAAGCCGAGATTGCGCGACAGCGAGCGCGTCGTGGGCGATATCCACCTGAGGCTCGCCCACGAAAGCGCACACAAGCACGTGAGCGGCGAGGCGATCTACGTGGACGACATGCGCGAGCCCGAGGGCACGCTGCACGTCTGCCCGGTCTTGGGCGGCGTCGCTCACGGCCGCATCCGCCGCCTCGATACGGGCGAGGCGGCGCGCGCACCGGGCGTCGTCGCCGTCTTGAGCGCTAAGGACATTCCCGGCGTCAACGACTTCGGCCATGCTCAGCGGGGCGACGACCGCGTGTTCGCCGGCGATCTGATCGAGTACGAGGGCCAGATCGTCTGTGCCGTGGTCGCCGAGACCCTGCCCGCGGCGCGCCGGGCCGCCAAGCTCGTGCGCATCGACTGCGAGGAGCTCGAGCCGGTGCTGAACGTCCATCAGGCCCTCGCCCGGAACAGCCTTCTCGCACCACCGGTCAGCCTCAAGCGCGGCGACGCCCGCGCCGCGATCGATCGGGCGCCCCAGCGGCTCAAGGGCCATCTCGAAACCGGCGCCCAGGACCACTTCTATCTCGAAGGGCAGATCGCGCTCGCCGTGCCCAAGGAAGACGGCGATATCCACCTCTACAGCGGCACCCAGGACCCCACGGCGGTGCAGCACCTCGTGGCGCGCATCCTGGGCCGTCCCGCCAACGCCCTCACCGTCGAGGTGCGTCGCATGGGGGGCGCGTTCGGCGGCAAGGAGACGCAGGCCACCCTGTTTGCCGCCATCGCCGCGCTGGCAGCCGCCAAGACGGGTCGGCCCGTGAAGTTCCGCGCCGACCGCGACGACGACATGCGCATCACCGGCAAGCGACACGAGTTCGTCACCGATTACGAGGTGGGTTTCGACGAGCAGGGTCGCATCCTCGGGCTCGAAATGATCCTCCTCATGCGCTGTGGCAACTCCGAGGACCAATCGCTCGCCATCCTCGAGCGCGCGCTGTGCCACTGCGACAACTGCTACTACCTCGAGAACGCGAGCTTCACGGCCTATCCGTGCAAGACCCACACAGTCTCGGCCTGCGCCGTTCGCGGATTCGGCTCACCGCAGGCGATGGCCGCGATCGAGCGCGTCATCGACGCGATCGCCTTTGCGCTCGGCCGCGACCCGCTCGAGGTGCGAAAACTCAACTTCTACGGCAAGGGCGAACGGAACATCACGCCCTTCGAGGCCGAGGTGAAGGACAACATCCTCGACGAACTCGTGGCCGAGCTCGAGGCGAGCAGCGATTACGCGGCGCGCCGCCAGGCGATCCGCGCCTTCAATCGCGAGAGCCCGATCCTCAAGAAGGGCATCGCCTTCGTGCCCATCAAGTACGGCGTCGGCTTCGGCACGCTGCTCTTCGAACAGGCGGGTGCGCTGATCCACATCTACATGGACGGCAGCATCCATCTCAATCACGGCGGCACGGAAATGGGCCAGGGCCTGTTCCTTAAAGTCGCCCAGATCGTGGCGCATGAGCTCATGGTCGATATCGGCCGCATCCGGGTGTCGAGCACGGCGACCGACAAGGTGCCGAACACCACGGCCACCGCCGCCTCCTCGGGCACCGACCTCAACGGCCGCGCGGCGCAGATCGCCGCGCGCAAGCTGCGCGAGCGGCTCGCGCGCTTCGCGAGCGGCCACTTCCAGGTGCCCGAGGAACAGGTCATCTTCCGCCCCAATCGCGTGCTCGTCGGCAACCGGGAGATCGCGTTCGACGAGCTGATCGCCGCGGCCTACAACGAGCGCGTCGCGCTCTCGGCGACCGGCTATTACAAGACGCCCGAGACCGACTTCGATCCGAAAAAGATCCGCGGCCAGGCCCACCGCTACTACGCCTTCGGCGCGGCCGTGGCCGAGGTCACGATCGACACGCTGACCGGCGAGCACAAGCTCACGCGGGTCGATATCCTCCACGACGTGGGGCACTCGCTCAATCCGGCCATCGATCTGGGCCAGCTCGAGGGCGGCTTCATCCAGGGCGTGGGCTGGCTCACCTCGGAGGAGGTCTATTGGGACGAGCGCGGGCAACTCCAGACTCACGCGCCCTCGACCTACAAGATCCCCGTGTGCAGCGACCGGCCCGAGGACTTTCGTATGAAGCTCGCCGAATGGAGCTGCAACGACCAGGAGTCGGTGCACCGCTCCAAGGCGATCGGCGAGCCGCCCTTGAACCTCGCCGTCTCGGTCCTCTCGGCCTTGACCGACGCCGTCGCGGGCGCTTGCGGCTACAAGGGCTTGCCCCGACTCAACGCCCCGGTGACGCCGGAGCGCGTCTTATTAGCGATCGAGGAATTGCGGGCGCGAACCTCGTGAGCGCCGCGCCGCCCCACGATCGGGTCGGTTCGGCGCTCGCGGTCCGGCCCAGCGCCCGACCGCAGCCCTACTGCGCCATGAATCCCCCGTCGATGACGAGCTCGGCGCCGGTGACGAAGAGGGATTCGTCCGAGGCGAGATAGAGCGCGCCGTAGGCGATCTCGATCGGTTCGCCGATGCGGCCGATCGGATGCACCGCCTCCCACTCCTTGCGCGCGGCCCCGGGCCCCTTGAGGCCTCGGCGGCGGGCGATATCGCGCATCTCCCTCCGCGTGAGCGGCGTCAGAATCGCCCCCGGATGAACCGTGTTGATGCGAATGGAGTAGCCCTTCCGCCCGCAATGCAGCGCCGCGGCCTTGGAGAAATTCGTGACCGCCGCCTTGCTCGCACAGTACGCGGCGTTCAGATCGTCGCCGACGAGGCCGTAGGTCGAGGACATGTTGACGATCGAGCACGGCGCCTTGCTCCGCTTCATGGCGGCGATCGCATACTTGGTGCCGAGGAAGGTCCCCTCGGCATTGACCGTCATGACGCGGCGCCAATCGGCGAGCGAGGTATCCTCGACCGTCTTGGAGAACTGGATGCCGGCGTTGTTGAAGAGCACGTGAAGCGCGCGAAAGCGGCGTCGAACATCGCCCATCAAGGCACGCCAATCGGCCTCCTTGGCCACGTCGTGCCGGTGGAACACGGCGGTGCCGCCCGCTCTTTCGATCTCGGCCGCCGTCCGCCGACCGCCTTTCGTATCGATGTCGGCGACGACGACGGCGGCACCCTCGGCGGCGAACAGCTTGGCACTGGCCCGGCCGATCCCCGAGCCCGCGCCGGTCACGATCGCGACCTTGCCCTTAAGACGTCCCACGATCCCTGCTCCCTGTCAGTGCTGTTGGGAAAGGATGGCTCCCATCGCCGGCTCATCCGCTCGTCGACGAACGCGCCGAGCGGCGCCGCGGCCGGGCCGACGCACGCGCCCAAACCGACGGCCGCTTGATCGGCGCGTCTAGGTGAGCCGCTGCGGCGCGGCATCCTCGGCGATCTCGGCGATGCGCCCCTCTTTGTAGGGCACGGGGTCGATGCGCGGCGCATAGGTGCCGGCATCGACGAGCTTGCGCACGTGGGCCGCGACCTCGCCCATGCGCGCGAACCAGACCTTCCCCGCCTTCTGCATCTCCTCGATCATGGTCTCGACGTGATCGAGCCGCGCGGGCCGGCCGATGATGTAGGGGTGGAAGGTCGAGACCCACAGGCCCCGGTGCTTCCACATGGAGCGGAACTCCGACAGGAACACCTCGGTCGCAAGACGCGGCGGCTGGATCGGCATGACGTAGTCGAGGTCGAAGCTGTGCAGATAGTGCGGCGCATCGTCGAGCGGCCAGTAGGAGGGGATCTCGACGAGCTCGCCGCCGGAGCGGCCGCGGATCAGATAGGGAATGTCATCGCCCATGAGCGAGGTGTCGTAATGAAAGCCGAGCCCGCTCAAGATCTCGATCGAGTGTTTCGAAAAATTGTACATGGGCGCCCGGCAGCCGCGCGGCCGCATCCCCGCACGGCGCTCGACGGCCTCGACCGCGCGGTTCGTCCAGTAGAGCTCGCGATCGCGCGTCAACTGGTTCGGGTTCTCGTGCAGATAGCCGTGGAGCCCCACCTCGTGACGGCCCTCGACCATGCGCTCGATCGAGGCTGGATATTCCTCGGCGCACCAACCGGGCACGAAGAAGGTGAGCGGCACGCCGTAGCGCTCGAACAGCTTGCAGATGCGCGGGATCGCCACTTTCGCGTCGTAGCGAAAGTAGGAGGTCGCCGAGACGCGGGTCGCTGCATCGTCCGGATGAATCAGGTTGAGCAGGCTGTCGGCGTCGAAATCGAAGGTGAAGCAGACGGCGACCCGCGCGCCGTTGGGCCACGGGACGGGGTTCTCGATCATCGAGCCCTCGCCCGAAACCGCCCTCGCCGCCACCACGGCGGACCTTGCACGCCGGTGCCCCCGGCCCCGTCGCTGTTGCGCCATCCCCTCTCTCCCTGACCGAAAGCCCAACGACCGCGCGGCGCACGCGCTCGTCCCCGATCAAGCCGCCGCCGCGCGCCGCGGCGCTATATATTTCCTGCCCACACGCTCGGCACAACACGCTCCAGCCGGCCCATCGCGACCGCCGGGCAACGCTCAACCGAGCGCCTGACGCACCAGCCGCTGCAGGAAGATGGTTCCGGGCTCGGCGAGCGGCGAGAGCCGCCCCGTCTCATACACGCCCGCCTCGAGATTGCGCTGGACCGCCTCGCACATGCCGAGATCCTCCTGCATCACGAGCCGACCGGCTTCGAGCACCGGGCTCGCTTTCTCCTGCCCTTCGCCTGCCGGAAACCAGAACCAGCGCACGAGCCGAAGGCGCCGCGGACCGAGCGGGATGATGCGTTCGAGATTGAAGCCGAATTCGGAAAAGTGCAGCAGGAGCAGAGGAAACTTGTAGATCCAGAAGCCCCGGCTCGGCCGCCCCTCCTCGCTCGAATGACCCGAGGCATAGTTCATGACCGTCCGATAGGTGACGTCAAAGCCGACGAACTGGCCGGTTTCGTAGGGCGCCACGGTGAAATCGAGCGCCGCGCGCTGAAGCCCGGGGTGCACGAACGGCAGGTGATAGCCCTCGGCCGTGTTGTCGCAGTAGGTCTTCCAGTTGGTCCCGCCCTCCTGCACCGCCTCGCCGTAGAACGCGAGCTCCGAAATCGGCGCGAAGCGATCGGCGATGCCGGCGATGTCGCCGAGCCAGGTCTTGAGGTCGACCGTTTGCTCATCGAGACAGACGAAGACCAGGCCGTTCCAGGTCTCGACCCGCAGGGGCGCAAGCCGGAACTGTCCGCGATCGAAGCCGGGCGCCTCGGCGAAGCCCGGTGCCTTCTCGAGTCGTCCCTTAACGTCGTAGGTCCAGCCGTGATACTGGCAGCGCAGGCCGTACCTCAGGTTGCAATGCCCGGTGCCGTCTCTCAAGATTGGCCCCGCGCGGTGGCGGCAGACGTTGTGGTAGCCCCTAAGCTCGCCGTTTTCGTCCCGAATGACGAAGACGGGGGAGCCGGCCACGTCGCCCGACACGTAATCACCGGCCTTGAGACATTGTTCCTCGCGCGCGAGCAGCGTCCAGCTGCGCGCGAAGATCATCGCGCGCTCGCGCGCGAAGATGGCCTCGTCCCAATACCAGCGGGCGGGCAACGTCTCCGGGCACTGTGCCTGGGCCTTCTGCGCCATGGCCTCCACTCTCATCGAGCGAGCCGAGCCCGATCGCGGCTTAAGCCCGGAGCCTATCAGCCGGATAGCACGAGCACAATTGCGATTCCCGACCGATGACCGCCCGGCGCGCTTCCCGTTTGAACGAGGAGGGTATCGCCGGCTCACTGCGCGGTTCCTCTCGACGGCAGCCGCGCGCTAATCTGTCGCCACGCCCGCGCCCCGTGGCGCACCGATTGGCCGGAAAGGGAGTGATGCAACACTTCAAGGTTCTGCAATCGCTGTGGGCGATGGAGCGGCGGCACCCCGACGAGGCGGAGTGGACGCTCGATCAGAAGCTCGCGATGATCCGCGACGCGGGCTTCGACGGCGCGAGCGTCGACTTCGGCGACGAGGACTATGCCAAATATTGCGCCGAGTTTCTCAAGGCCCACGGCCTGATCTGGCAGGTCGAGATCTTCCTCGACACGGTCGATCAGCTCAAGCCGATCGTCGAGCGCGTTCGCAAATTCGGCGGCGATCACATCAATCTGCTCGCGCGCGCCAAACCGTACACGCTCGAGGAGGGTGTCGCGCTCGTGCTCGGCTGGCGGCGCATCGCCGAGGAGGCCGAGATTCCGCTCAACATCGAAACCCACCGCGACAACCTCACCACCGATCTGATCTATACGCTTCATCTGCTCGACTGCATCCCCGATCTCAGGCTCACCGCCGACCTCTCGCACTACGTCGTGGGGCGCGAGTTCTGGTGGCCGATTGGGGACGCGGACCAGCGGATGATCGAGCGGATCCTCGATCACGCCTGGGCCCTGCAGGGCCGGGTCGCGAGCCGCGAGCAGATCCAGCTCCAGATCAGCTTTGCGCACCACCGGGAGTGGGTGGAGCTCTTCCTGCGCTGGTGGGAATACGGCATGCGCAGCTGGCGCAAGCGGGCGGCCGCGAACGACACGCTGACCTTCCTCTGCGAACTCGGGCCGAAGGAGTACGCGATGACCGGGCCCGACGGCTACGAGCTCTCCGATCGCTGGCAGGAGGCCCTGATGCTCAAGGACATGGCGCGC
>CAZVZP010000032.1:0-18669 GCA_964631625.1 uncultured Hyphomicrobiales bacterium
GTGACCGACCCTCTTCGTCGGCGAACATCATTAGCCTTTTTCGACAGCCGGCGTCCACGACGACCGCGGGTGGCCTTATCATGACGGTTGTCCTTCGCTGTCGTAAGGGAACAATCCTTTCTGCGCGACTCGAAACGCGTAGTCGAACAGAAGACCGAGAATGCCGATGACCAGGATTCCGGCCATGATCTGATCGACATGGATGAAGCGCTTGGCCCGCATCATCATGGCGCCGATTCCGACCGTGGCCGCGGTGATCTCGGCAATCGTGAGATAGGTCCAGCTCGCCGCCATCATCTGGCGCATCGTGACGACGATATTCGGCATCACCGACGGGATGACGACCGTCCAAAGGATCTGCAAGCGGCTGGCTCCCAACGTGCGGGCGGTATCGATCAATTCGCCCGGCACGTTGCGCGTATGATCCATCACGAGGGTGATGAGAAACCAGACCACGCCGATGAACAGGAGGGCGAGCTTCTCGACATCGCCTGTTCCCAGCCACATGAGGAGGAGCGGGATGAACGAGGGGGCCGGCAGATAGCGCCACGCCGAGACCAGGGGATCGAAGAAGGCGGCGACCCGGGAGAACGAGCCCATCAGAATGCCGAGCGGCACCGCGACGGCGCAGGCGAGAGCGAAGCTGGCCACGATCCGATAGCTGCTGACGGCGATGTCGTACAGAAAGTTCTCGTACGCGATCAGATCGTACAGGGCGAGAACCACGGTCTGCGGCGGCGGCAGCAACGCCGGCGGCGCCCACCCCGAGAAATGCGCAAGCTCCCACAGGCCGAAGAAGATCAGCCAAATCGCGATACCGAGCGCGATGATCTCGGGCGTGTTGATCGGCTGCTTGAAGTCGAAGAGGCGCCGCGCCCGCCGGCGGGCACGGCGGGGCGCAGATCGATCCGAGCCTTTCAGGGCTTGCTTCCTCACGGCGTACGCTGGAGCTTCGATCGGTCGCCATCACTACCGACCCCCTTATATCATTCACGCGCCTAGAGCACGACCCGCTGCGGATTGATCCCGACGAAGCGCCGAATCTTCGCACAGGCCTCGTCGCGTCCGTAGGACTGGTAGAGCTCCTCGGACACGATGGACCGGGGCGTGGCATTGGTGTTCTCGAACATGGCCACGCGCGCCGCGTGGCTGCTGCAGGTCAAGTCCCAGATAAAATTGAAGAAACGGTTCTTCTCCCGGGCCGTGACGCCGGTTCCGGGCATGAACTCCGCAAGCTTCTCGCCGATCTTCGTTTCCCAAACGGCCTTGGGCCAGCGGCTCACGATGCCTTGTCCGCTCAAATCTCGCAAGAGATGCATGATGCGCGGATACTGCATGATCGAATAGAGGCGCACCGGCGTCACAAATTCGAGGTTCGGCACGGTCATGCCGTTCCACACCTGCGCCTGATCCTCGGAGGCGATAATGCCCGCCTTGAGGATGGCCTCGTACATGATGATTTCGCTCACGGCCTCGCGCACCGACTGGATGCCCGATGTTCCGAGAACGTCGACGATGGTCTGCGCCGCGCCCGAGAAGATCTCGGCCCGATAGGCCAGGCGCGCCAGGATGTGCCAGAAGCCCACGACGCCGCTCTCGTGATAGAGCCCCAGCAGCTTCTTGTTGCGGAAGCTGAAGAGATACTCGCGGGGCAAGAAGACGTGGTCGAAGATCATGATGTTGTCAACCTCTTCCCCGCGGCTGTCGAGCGGATGATCCTCGGGATCCGAGCGCGGATCGACGACGGGTTCGCGCAGCACGACGGTCAAGCCTTTGGCGTTCACCGGCACCGCGCACCAGATCGCGGCGGCGTCGTCGAGCCCGGGGCTCAAGGCGGTCGAGACCGTGAAGAAGTGGCTGAGCGCACCGATGCTCCCGCAGGGCTTGGCCCCGTAGAGCACGATGCCGTCGGGCCGCTCCTCGACGCAGCGCAGCCGTCCGGGCTTCTGGTTGGCGGGGATCCGCCGGTCGGCCTGGACATCGGGGATGAGATCGGTGCTCATCAGGTTGTGCGCCCCGCTCATGCGGACGAATTTGCGCACGTTCTCGGCGAATTCCGGATTTTCGGCCTCGATCTTGTCGATCACGGCCAAGAACCCCAGCGCCATCATCGAGCCGTAATCGGGCGGGCGGCCGAAGATGCCCAGCGTCCTGTAGGTATTGAGGCGGAGCGTCTCGCGCTTCTTGCGTAAGTCTTCCTTCGACCGCGGCACCTGCCAACCCACGGCGTAGCGCTTGCCGTCCTCCGGGTTCACGTAGGTCACCGTGTCCCGGGTCTCGGGATTGAACTGGTCGTCGAAGAGCTCGGCGATGTTATCGACGGCGCGGGCGAGATGCGGGTGCTTTGTCACGTCCTCGATCATCTTGCCGTTCGAGTCCATCACCTGCCGCCCATCCCGCAGGCTCTCCTTGTATTGGGCGCCGGTCAGGAGGTGGGGTTCCTGCCCCTTCTTCAGAACGTCCTTGAGTTTGTGCAGACCCAGCTCCGTTGCCATGCTCCTCATCCCTCGTGCTCGAAATCCATTCGACTTGATCCCTAGAGCCCTTCGCCTTTCGCATCCTTCGGAAGCTCGGGGATGCGGCCATCGTAGATCGGCAGTTCGTCGACGCGCGGCTTGTAGGTCCCGGCCTTGATGCACTTTTGAACATGCACGGCGATCTCCTCCATGGTCGCGAACCATACGCCGCCCCGCGTGAGCATCTCCTCGATCATCCGCTCGACCCGCCGCCAGCGGGCGCGGCGGCCGGAGATGAACGGATGCCAAACGGTAACCCACAGGCCGCTTTGCTCGCAGGCCGCCTCGAACTCAGAGAGGAACACTTCGGCCGCGCGGTCCGGTGACTGGATCGGCATCATCAGCCGAAGATCGAGGCTGAAGAGGTAATGGACGGCATCGTCCATGGCCCATTCGCTGGGGAGCTCGATCACCTCCCCCACCTTCGAGCGCAGGATGTAGGGCACCTCGTCGCCCATCAGGCTCGCGTCGTAGATGAAGTCCTTTTCGATCAAGAGGTCGAGAGAGTTTTTCGAGAAATCGTAGAGCGGCGCGCGCCAGCCCCGCGGGTTCTTGCCCGTGACCTTCCGGATCGCCTCGCTGCCGCGCTCGAGCCAATAGCGCTCCTCCTCGCGGCTGCGCTTGTTCGGGCTCTCGTGCAGATAGCCGTGATGGGCGATCTCGTGGCCGTCCTTTACGATCTGCTCCATCGTGTCGGGGTAGCGCTCGACGCACCAGCCCGGGGCGAAAAACGTCTGCTTGAGGCCGAACCGCCGGTAGGTCTCCAGGATCCGCGGCACCGCGACGAGCGGGTCGAAGCGCAAGAACGATTGCGACGCCACGCGCATGTCGGCATCGTCCGGATACTGGAGGTGCAGGATGCTGTCGGCATCCATGTCGAAGGTGATCGCGGCGGCGCAGCGCGCGCCATTCGGCCAGGGCACACCGTTTCGGATCATGCCGTCAACTCCCCTTCAAGGACGTGCGCCATGCTCGCTCAGCTGCCGATGGCGGCGACGCCCTGGACCTCGATCAAGGCGCCCGGCTCAACGAACCCGTCGAGCCGTATCGCCGTACCCGTGGGACCGGGCGTTTCGAGATACTGCATACGGACCTTCGTCATCCGCTCCCAATAGCGCTTGAGCGCCGGCCCCTCTTCATCGCAGTGATAGAACGTGTAGAGCTTGACGAGATCCTTGAGATCCGAGCCGGCCTCGCGCAGCACGCGGCGCATGCCCTGGAACACCTGGTGCGTTTGCTCTTCGATGTCACCGGGGCTGCGCACCCTCCCGGCCTCATCGAGCGCAAGCTGACCGCTCAAGAACACGAAGTCGCCGACCTTCCATCCCTGCACGAACGGCCGTCCGTCCGCCCAACTCCAGTGATGGGCCGGGGCGAGGCGCTGCTTGGGCAGGCCCACGGCTGCGATGGCCTCGATTTCGATGAGCAGGTCTTCGTAGGCCAAGCCGCTGACCCGCGCCGTGATGCCCGCCGGGCCCGGCTCGGGCAGGAACTCGCGGCTCACCTCGTGAATCCGGCGGACATAAGGAGGCAGCCCCTCCGGCGGGCCGTCGTAGCGATAGAAGATGTTGAGCTGCACGATGTCGCCGAAATCGGCGCCGGCGCCCTTCAAGACATTATGGATGAAGCGGTAGGTGTTCCGGGTTTGCGTGGCGATGTCGCCCGGTACAACCGCCCGGCCACGCGCGTCGGCCGAGACCTGACCGCCCACGAAGAGAAGATTGTCGACCATCCAGCCTTGCGAAAGCGGAACCGGAATGCTCCAGTCCCAGTGCTCTTTCGGCATGATGCGCAGCCGCTTTCCGCCGACCGCCGCGATGCCGTCGATCTCGATCATGAGATCGGCGTAGCCCAAGCCGGCGATGCGAAGCGCGGTGCCGACGGGCCCCGGATCGCTCAAGTATTCGAGGCGCACGCGGGTCATCCGCTCCCAATAGTCTTTGAGAGCGGGGCCTTTCCCCTCGAACGGGTACCACGTGTTGAACTTGACGAGATCGGGCAGATTGGAACCGCCTTCCTCGAGAACCCGGCGAATGAACTCGAAGGTGTTGCGAGTCTGGGCAGCGATATCGCCCGGCGCCACCACATTGGCCTTGGCATCGAGCGAAACCTGGCCGCCGACGAAGATCAGGTTGCCGACCTTCCAGCCCTGGGAGAAGGAGACCGGCACGCTCCAGTCCCAGTGGCCTTTCGGCATCAGACGCGTCTTCTTCATGCGCCGCACCTCGCCCGCAACGCAGTAGGGCCAGCCCGCATGCTCGGGGCGGCCTCCTCGAGAGCTAGTCGAATTAAAAAAATAGCGGGCCGCGCTGGCAACTTACCCAAAAGGGTAGGTTGATCCGCCGGGTCCGAGTGGCACGATGGCACCGGCTGACGGCGACATGACGTTGACGGGCGGTGGCGGTCGCAGTCTGTGCGGGCCCGGGCTCCGAGGCTCCGCGGGCTAGGGTTCGGGAGAGAGGAGGCTCAGTTGCATCGCCTTGGCGACGGCGTGCGCTCGATTGAGCGCCCCGAGTTTGCTCATCGCGTTCTTGAGATGGAGCCGCACCGTCTCGACCGAGCGATTCAGGATCTGGGCCGTGTCCTGCGCGGTCTTGCCGCGCGCCGCCCAGGTCAGACATTCGGTCTCGCGCGGGCTGAGGCGGACCGGCGGCAAGACTTCGATCGGCTTACCGAACTTGCGATGCGTGACGGCATGGAAATGATGAGCGATGAGGAACACGCGATTGCGCGTTCTCGTGACGGTGCTGGCCCATTCATCGGTCCCGCCTGCCTCCCGCCAAATCGCGCTCATCGCGGCGAACTGACCCCGCGGCAAATGGATCGGCACGGTCACGCCCTGGTCCATGCCGAAGTCGTCCATGTAGCGGCAGGCCTCGCGCTCCATGGGCGAGAGCGGTTTCTCGCGGCGCAGCCGCGTCCAATCGACCGTCAGGTCCCCGTCGAAGCAAGCATGGTAGTAGGGATCGTTCGTGTTGTATTGGGGCCAGCGCCGCTCCCAGTTCGCGGGAAAATTCCGGCAGATCACGGGAGGGGGAATCAATCTTCCGTTGGCGGCCCGCGGCGTCGGCGTGAAGGCGTAAAGGACGCGCGGGAAGCCCAGGCGCGCAACGGTATCGGCCAGGATGTCCATGGCGACATCCATGGTCTTGGCTCGATCGATCTCTGCGACGAACCTATTCACAAAATCGTTCTTGCTGACGCGCTCGCCCGCTGCGGCGAGACGTCTGTCTCCCTGTGAAATAATGATAGAACTCTTCTTCCGTTCCGACAACCGATCCCCGCGGGGGGCGCCCGGTGGCCCCGCCGCCAGGGGCGGGCAGAGCCGGTGCATTCCGGGCGTCGAGGGTTTGGTGACAATCCACGGCTAAGGGAGGATCCCTATGGTTGGCCTTTATTTTTCCCAGAGCGAGTACGAAGCCCGGTGGGCCAAGGTCGAGGCCGAGATGACGCGCCGCGGCTACGATGCGGCGGTGATCTGGAGCCGCAGCGCCGGCACACACGAGCGCTGCGGGGACGTGCTCTACCTGACCAACTGGTATTCCTGTCACTCCGGCCACGAGCCGGAGTGCCCGCTGTGGAGCGCGCGCGGCCATGCGGCGGTGATCATGCAGGCGGGCCAGAAGCCCCATCTGCACATCGACGAGCCGGCGCCACGGTTGAACCTGCTGTCGACCGATCGCATCGACTGGCACATGAACCCGGTCGAGGGCGTCGCGCAGGAGCTCAAGCGGCGCCGCATCAAGGGCAAGGTGGCTCTCGTGGGCAGCGACTTCTTCGGCGCAAAATACATGCACCAGCTTGAATCGCTCACGCCGGACATCGCCTGGGTCTTCGAGGACGACCTCGTCCAGAAGCCGCGCCTGATCAAGAGCGCGCGCGAACTCGATGCCTTCCGCGAGGCGGGCCAAACGGTGACGCTCGGCCTCAATGCGATGATCGACGGGCTCAGGGCCGGGCGGACCGAGCGGGAGGCGGCGTCCGAGGCCGCCAAGATCGTGGTCGCCCGCGGCGGCGTTCCGACGCTCATTCGATGCTCGCACGGCGTCAAGGACGAGATGACGAATTTTGCCCGCGAGCCCTTGACCGGCGCGAGCGCCGATGCACCCAAGACCGGCGACATGATCCGCGCCTGGCTCATGGGTCCGATGTTCGAGGGCTATTGGCTCGACCCGGGACGCACCACCGTGCGCGGCCGACCGAGCAATTCGCAGCGGGATCTGATCGAAGCCTGCGGCGGCATCGTCGAGGGCGTGATGAAGGCGATCCGACCCGGCATCAAGGCCAAGGAGCTGGCCCGGATCGGCGATCAGCTGAACGCAAAGGCGGGCGGCGATCCGGATCAGGCGGGCGAGCAGTGGCCGCTCTACGGGCACAGCGTGGGCCTCTTCTTCGAGCGCCCGATCTACGGGGAGAAGACCTGCACCGACGATGAGGTCATCGAGGCCAACATGGTGTGCAGCTCCGAAGCCTTCCTGATGCGCAAGGGCGTGGGCGCGGCAGGCTTCGAGCAGAACTTCATCGTGCACGAGAAGGGCATCGAACTGCTCACGACCACGCCGATGTATTTCTGGGATTAAGCGGGACGCTCATCCTCCCAGCGTCTCCACCGGCACTTACCCCCGAGATCTGTCTTGGGGGTAGGTGCCCTTATCTTTTGTTAAGAGCGTCTTTCGCTCGAGCGGACACGGCCCCCTCCCCCGATGCCCCCTCCCGCAAGAGGAGGCACTGAAAAAACAGCCCCCCTTGCGGGGACGTGTCGGGGTGGGGATCCACCGGCAGGCCGAAGCACTCTCGCGTGATTCCACTCCGGCAGAAATCGCTCTCGATGCCCTTAACCCCTCTTGCTCGGCGACCCGACCTCCTTCCGAGCCTGGCCGTCTTTGTTTCGGCCGGCATGGGAGGTGTGTTCTGGATCCCGTTGCGGATGCTCGAGGATGGGCAGCTGCCCGGCACATGGGCCGCATTCGGATTCTTTATCAGCGCCACCGCCCTTCTCGCGCCCCTCGCCGCGGTGCGGCGGCATTTCCTGCGTCGAGCCGGCCCGGGCCTCGTGATCACCGGCCTTCTGGTCGGAGGCGGCCCCGTTCTGTTCGTCAATTCTCTGGTGCTGACGGACGTGGTGAGGGCCCTGCTGCTCTTCTACCTGACACCCGTCTGGAGCACGATTCTCGCTCGCCTCGTGCTGCGCGAGGCGATCACCCGCTGGCGCGTGATCGCGATCCTGCTCGGACTTGCGGGTCTCTTGATCTTGCTGGACGTCGAGCAAGGCGCGCCGCTGCCCCGTAACCTCGGGGACTGGATCGCGCTTGCCGGCGGATTCACCTGGGCGTGCGCATCGGTGCGCTTGCGCGCCCGGCCGCAGGTTCACTCGCTTGAATCGCTTTTCGCCTGCTTCGCCTGCGGCACGGCCGTTGCGCTCATCCTCGCGCTGCTCCCGTTCGCGCCGCTGGCCCCTCTCCCCCCGTGGGACATCATCGAAAGATCGGCGCCTTGGGTCGTCTTGATCGGCGCCGGTTTTCTCGTTCCGGCCAACTTTCTGATCGTCTGGGGGGCCCGCTTGCTCAGCCCCGGGCGCGTCGGGCTCCTTCTCCTGTGCGAGCTGATCGTTGGGGCCGTTTCCGCTGCCATCCTGGCGGACGAAGCCTTCGGTGTGCGCGAAGTAATCGGCGTCGTCTTCATCGGAGGAGCCTCGCTCGTCGAGATCGCTCGCCGGCAACCGTCCGTGAAACCGTTTCCCGCTTCCCCTTGATTTAGCCGCGGGTCAAAGGCTCTCCCACACAAGGATCACGGTTCGAGTCGCGCTGGAGCCGTGCCACCTCTCTTTCGGGATTCCGGGCGGATCGGCATGGCGCTTTGTGGACGAGTGGGTCCTACCCCCCTTTGGATGGATCCATCTCGAGAGTGAGGAACGCAGGACACGTGGCGCGGCCGGGCCACGGCTCGGTTGACGCCGAACAGAGTAAGCCATTGCTTTTTGGGCCGAACTGTCGATCGAAGCCGGCTTGAATAGGTGACAAATGTGACCGGCATTTTGAGCGCCCTTTGGGGATTGCAAACCGCGGGCAATTGAGCGTCAATCGGTGCCAAGCTGGCGCCGGATAATACAAAGACAGATCCAAGGCCGATGGCCTCGCGCGGCGCCAAAGGGAGGGAATCCAATGAAGCAACAGCTGCCTCAATCCGTAAGCCAGGTCAAGATCTACGATACAGGCCTGGTCCGCATTCGCCAATTTGCGCCGATGACGCGACGCACCTTTGGGCTTGGGCTTCTGGGCTCCGCCGCCGCGGGAGTTGCGGGCTTGCACGCCGGTCGTGCCGCGGCGGCAACCGGCATCACTTTCATCGGCTGGCAGGGATACGACGAGGGCATCGACGTCAACAACTGGCTCGCCGAGCACGGCATCGAGCTCAAGCCCACCTATATCGGCACGAACGAGGAGATCATCGCGGCCGCGAGCGCAGGAGGCGTCGGCCACCTGGACATCGCGACGCCCGCCGAAATCTACATTCCCGTCTATACCGAAGCGGGGATCCTCGAGCCGCTCGAGTTGAGTCGGATCCCGAACTGGGAGGGGATCTACCCGGATTTGCGTGCCATGATCCCGGTGACCGATGGAACGGTGATCGGCCTCCCCTTCGTTTGGGGCGACGTGCCGCTCATGTACAACGCCGAGGTCATCACCGAACCGCCGACCTCTTGGCACGACCTCACGAAGCCCGAGTACAAGGGCAAGGTGGCCATGGTTTACGACGTCATGGGCATCATGGTCCACTCGCCGATGGCCGCGGCCGGAACGCGCACGCCGACGCGGATCACTCAGGGGGAACTCGACAAGACGATCGACTGGCTGATCATGATCAAGAAGGAATACGCCCTGACCGTCGTGCCGACCTATGGCGAGCTCGCCGCGCTGTTCGCGAGCGGCGAGGTCATCATCGCCCCGGCGTGGACGCCGACGGCGGCCTGGGCCGGCGAGGACGCGCCGGAGCTGAAATGGGTCATTCCCAAAGAGGGCGCCCTCGTGTTCGTCGATCTGTTTGCGATGATCAAGGATGCTCCGAACAAGGACCTCAATTACGAGATCCTCAACCACGCCCTTTCGCCCGAGGCCCAGGCGAATACGGCAAACCTCAATCTGACAGCCGTGACCGTGGAGGCGGCCGTGCCGCTCTTGGACGACCTTCCGCGCAGTCTTTATCATTACGAAGACATCCCTGGATGGTTCAAGAAGACCGGCGGCCCCTACCCGCCGTGGATGACCAAGCCGGATGGCGACATCCTGGGTTACGACCAGATCCTCAAGGGATGGGAACGTTTCTTGAGCGCGTGATTTGGCCGAGACGGGGGCGCCCGCCGTGCCGAAGGGACGGCGGGCGCTCCGATCCTCGGATCCGAGATATCCCATGACGGAAGCGTCCGATCTGCTCGTCCGCTTGGCGGGCGTGTCGAAGACATTCGGCGAAATCGCCGCCGTCCAGCCTCTCGATCTCGACATTCGTCGCCGCGACTTTCTGGCAATCCTGGGCCCCTCGGGCTGCGGCAAGACGACGCTTCTCAACATGATCGCCGGCTTTCTCACACCGACGACAGGTCGCATAGAGATCGCCGGCCAAGACGTTACGGCTCTCGGCCCGAATCGCCGACCAACCAACATGGTGTTTCAGGGCTATGGCCTGTTTCCCCACATGAACGTGCGGCAGAACGTGGGCTACGGGCTCAAGCTGGCGAAGAAGCCGCGTGGGGAGATCGACCAACGGGTCAAGGACGTGCTTCATCTCGTCCACATGGAGGGCTTCGAGACTCGGCGGGTGACCGAACTCTCAGGAGGGCAACAACAACGGGTCGCCCTGGCGCGCGCCCTCGTCATGCGCCCGCAGGTGCTTCTGCTCGACGAGCCATTGGCCGCGCTCGATCTGAAACTGCGCAAGGCCATGCAATCAGAGCTTCGCCGCATTCACCAATCCATCGGCGGCACCTTCGTCTTCGTGACCCATGACCAGGGGGAGGCGATGGGGCTCGCCAACCGCATCGCGGTCATGGAGAACGGGCGAATCGTCCAGGAGGGCCGCGCCGAAGATCTGTATGCCGCGCCCGCGAGCCGTTTCGTCGCCACGTTTATCGGTGAGGCCAACCTCTTGAAGGGTGTACGCCGGGGCAAGCGCGTGACGCTCGACCTCGGACCGTCCTTCGCCGCGGACGGGCCCGACGGGCCGGTGGTCGCCGTCCTGCGGCCGGAAGCCGCCACGATTTCGCCCCTTAAGAGTGGACCGCCCGGTGAGGGCACATTGACTCTTCGCACCCAAGTCAGCGACATCGTCTTCCTCGGCACGCACGTGAGGTACGTCCTCGAGGCCAAGGGCGAGACTCTTCTCGCCCAGAGCTCCGATCCGATTTTGCGCAACCGAATCGCGATCGGCGATGAGGTCTTCGTGTCGTGGCCGATCGAACAGCAACGTTTGCTGGTTGACCAATGATTGCGGTTCCGCGCGCGCGCAACCTTCTTATCCTTCCCTCCTGGACAGCCTTTTTCCTCATCTTCGTCGCGCCTCTCGGGTATTTCTTCGTCCTGAGCTTTTGGCGAGTGAGCGCATTCAAACTGGCCCCGGACGCCACGCTCGAGAACTACCGTCAGAGTCTGGTCGAGTACTCCGACTCGATTATTTTCACGTTTCTCATTGCCTTGGCGGTTGCGCTCGTGGTCACGGTCTTCGCGTTCTGCTTTGCCGCCTACATCCGATTCGTTGCCGGGCGCCATGGCGACGCGCTTCTGTTCGTCACCCTCGTCACCCTGTTCGGCGGCTATCTCACGAAGATCTATGTTTGGAAGACGATCCTCGGGCAGACCGGCGTGCTGAACTCCGCGATTCTCACGCTCGGAATCGCGGAGGAGCCCATAACCGCCTTCCTCTACAACCCCGGCGCCGTGATCGTCACGCTCACGCACTACACGTTGCCGTTGGCGATCCTTCCGTTATACGGTGCGCTTCGCAACGTGACGGATACACCGCTCTATGCGGCGCGCGATCTCGGTGCCAGCCGGCGGCGCGTCTTTTGGGACATCGTGCTCCCCCAGTGTCGCATCGGCATCCTGTTTGCCTTTGCGCTGACCTATCTCTTCGCCGCCGGCGACTACGTGACGCCGCAGCTTGTGGGCGGACCCTACACGTCGATGATCGGGGTCCTCATTCAGCTTCAGTTCGGCTTCCGCTTCAATGCACCCCTCGGGTCCGCGCTCGCCTTTACGATGATCGCGATCGCGATTCTCATAATCGGTCTTGTTGCGCTTCTTCTGTTCCGGGGACTGCGAGCGCGCTGATGAACATCGCACGCCTCCTCGCCCATCTCTTTATCGCGGGCGCTGTGCTCTTCATGCTTTCGCCCCTGGTCATCCTTGTCGTATTTTGCTTCAGCGAGAAGTCCATCATTGCGTTCCCGATCAGCGGCCCGTCCCTCGTTTGGTTTGAGCGGCTGTTCGCAAAGGAGCAATTTTGGAGCGCGTTCGAGAACAGCGTGATCGTGACCGGGACGGTGGGCATCTTCTCGACCCTTCTCGGCACCATGGCCGCCCTCGGCCTGGCCCGGATGCGCCAGCGGCTGGCGGCCACGACCATGAGCCTGCTGACGCTTCCCGTGATGTTGCCGCCGCTGGTGCTCGGGGTCGCCCTGCTCACCTATTACACGCAGGTCGGCCTATGGCCGGGGCTCGGAACGGTGATCTTGAGTCATCTCGTCTTCACCCAGCCCTTTGTCATTCTCATCGTTCACGCCCGGATGGCCACGTTCGACCACGCCGTCGTCAACAGCGCCCGCGACCTGGGCGCATCCCCGCTCACCGCGTTCGTGACCGTGACGCTCCCGATCATCCGGCCGACGGTCATCGGCGCCGCCCTCGTCGCGATGGCCCTTTCGGTCGATGATTTCATCATCACCTTTTTTACGATCGGCGGGGGCAACACGCTGCCGACCTTCCTCTGGGGCATGCTCCGCAAGGGGGTCAATCCGTCGATCAACATCGTCGGGCTCATCCTCATGAGCGTGACCATCAGCGTGAGCCTCATCGCGTTTCGCATGACCCGCTATCGCGGGTAACCGTATCTCGCAGTCGATGCGAGCGGCCCGCACGATCCTCGATGCGGCGGCTCGCCACCGCGCGTCAGGACGAGATTGCCGCGATGAACTTATCGGAGGTACTGACCGTTCCGAAAATGCTGTCGGGGCTTCGAATAATCTCGACGGCCGCCCGATGAAGCGCCGGTACGGTCGCGGCGCAGCAGTCCTCCAAGAGCAGATTGTCGAACCCCCGGTCGCTCGCCTCGCGGAGCGTCGTGTGCACGCAGACTTCCGTGGTCACGCCCATGATGACGAGGTTTCGAATGCCGCGGCGAATCAGAATGTGCTCGAGCTCCGTGCTGTAGAAGGCGCCGCTCCCCGGTTTGTCGATGATGGGGTCTCCGGAGGAAGGCGCGAGTTCCGGGACGATCTCCCAGCCCGGCTCGCCGCGCACGAGGTTGCGTCCCAGGCGGCTGTTATCGCCGATGCCCGCACCGATCAGACGGCTGCGGAAGCGTTTGACTTCCGTCAGATCCGAACCGTCGGCGCGGTGACCTTCGCGCGTGTAAATGACCGGGAACCCTCCCTTCCGCGCCGCCGCGAGCACCTTCTGGTGGTGCGGAATGGGCGCCCGCATCACGTTCAAGTCCGCGCCCGCCATCTCGGCCCAACCGCCGGGCGCCAAGAAGTCGGCTTGCATGTCGATGACCAATATTGCGGTGTTCTCCGGGCGCAGATCCCCGTTATAGGGAAACGGGTAAGGTTTCGCGTCGACGTAACGCTTCATTATTCACTCCTCCCCTTCGCGCGGACCGTTCCTCGGAGCCCGCCCGCGCCGCCGTGAACCATCTCCGAGGGCCGCAGAATAGCTCATCCTGGCGCGGCTCAAAGTGTGCAGAAGCACCCCGGCGGCATTCGGCTTGTCTCGCTATGATCGAGCCGGCCCGCCTCGTTGAGACCCACCCCCGCGCCCCGGAACGGGTCGAACCGGCGGCGAGCCTATCGTTGACAGCGCCTCCGTGCGGACTGCTATGCTCTCGTGTCGGTTCCGTATCCAAGACGCCGCCCACGGTCACGATATCCGATGGCCTACCCCGTCGTCAGCGAATGGTTTGCGAGCCAGCGCTTGAGCGACGGCGTAACGCTCTTCACAGAACCTTATGTTGACCCGTGGCTCCAGCCCAACATTTGGCACGTCCGGGGGCGCGACCGCGATTTGCTGATCGACTCGGGGATGGGGATCGGAGATCTCCGCGCCGCCCTCGGTCGACTCCTTGATCGCCCCCTGTTGGCGGTCGCCACGCACACGCATTTCGATCACGTTGGCTCCCATTATCAGTTTGCCGAGCGCGCGTGTCACCCGGCCGAGGCCGATGTGTTGACACGTCCGACAAGCCACAACACGGTCGCCGACATTATCGTCAACGATAGCTCCATCTCGGCGGTGCCGAGAGCGGATTACCGAATTGCCGACTATCGCGTGCTCCCGGCGCCGCCCACGCGTCTTCTCGGCGAAAACGATGTGCTCGATCTCGGCGATCGCCACTTCGAGGCGCTCCATTTACCCGGTCATTCTCCCGGCAGCATCGGTCTGTGGGAGAAGGCCACGGGAATATTTTTTGCGGGCGATGCCGTCTATGACGGAGAGTTGCTCGATAACCTCTACCATTCGAATATCGAGCATTATGTGGCGACGATGGGACGGCTGCGCGAAATGCCCGTGCGGGTCGTTCACCCCGGCCACTACGGAAGCTTCGGCCGACCGCGGATGATCGAGCTCATCGACGGTTACGTCGCGAGCAAGAAGGCGCCGCTGTGCCCGGGCGAGGCTGCACGGCCAAAGAGCGTCTAGGCTGCGCGGGTGCGCTCGGCCCGATTGCCCGTCACGCGATTCGCCCTTGATTCTGGTCGAAAGCGGTCCAGAATCGCTGTCGGAACAAGCATTGAGCCGTAACCGGCCAACACGTTTCCTCCAGGGAGGGAGATCATGACCGCCGCTCGATACGACATCGCTCAGACGCCCCGTGGCGCCGTCCGTGGACTCATGCCTCTGCGCCTGATGGGGCGGGTGAGCCGCCGTGCCTTCAACAAGGGCGTGGTCGCGACCGGCGCCGCGGCCCTGTTGGGAAGCAAGAGCCGGCTCGCACAGGCGGCGACCGAGGTCAATTACACGGGTTGGCAGGGTTATGACGACGCCGCCAATGCCGGTGGGTTCCTCGACGAGCGCGGGATCGTGCTTCAGACCACCTACATCGAATCGAACGATCAGATCTCGGCTCTCGCCCAGGCCGGTGGGCTCGGCACGATGGATATCGTGACCCCGAGCGCCTACTACGTCCCGCTCAATGTCCGCGGCGGCGTCGTGCAACCGCTCGACCTCGATCGCATCCCCAACCTGGCGGGCGTCATGCCGTTCTTTCAAAATGTTGCCGATCTGACGATCGACGGCAAAACCTATGGTGTGCCTTTTGCCTGGGGCTCGTGTCCCCTTATGTACAATGCCAACGAGGTGACGGAGGTGCCCACCTCGTGGGGCGCTCTGTTCGATGAGAAGTACAAAGGCAAGGTCGCGGTCACGGCCGATCTGACCGGCGTTACGATTCCTTTTGCCTCGCTTGCGACCGGCACCAAGACTCCCTGGTTGATCACCCCGGAGGAGCTCGACGCCACGATAGACCTGCTCATCAAGTTCAAACGCGAACACGCCCGGACGATCGCGCCGAGCTATGGCGACTTGGCGAATATGTTGGGCAGCGGCGAGATCATCATGGCCCAGGGCTGGGAGCCGGTCAGCGCCTGGATGGGGGACAACGCCCCGCCGGTCAAGTGGGTCGTTCCCAAGGAGGGCGTCACTACCTTCATCGAGGCTTACGCGATGGCGGTAGAAGCGCCTCACGAAGACATGAACTACGAGATCATCAATCACGTGATTTCGCCCGAGGCCCAGGCTCATGCCGCCGAGGTGAACTCGACCGCCGTGACGGTCACCGACGCGGTGCCCCTGCTCAGCGAGGGCGTGCGCAGCATCTACCCGTACGACGACATCCCCGGCTATTTCGAGCGAGCCGGCGGTATCACACCGCTCTATCCGCTCGACCCGGACGGGACCCACGCCACCTATGACGACGTTCTGCGCGGCTGGGAACGCTTCATGGCGGCTTAAACAGACAGCCCGCTCCGGCGACTGACCGCCCTGACCCGGCGCGCTTGCGACGTTTCATGCGAGGCACCGGCCTCGTCTCTAACCATTGGAAGGCCCTCTCCGTCGGCTGGGCGGAGGGTCCGCTCGGGCTCAGCGAACGGACACGGAAGCGACAATGAGAGCGATCTCCGCGCGCGCGGCCGCGCTTGTCGGACCCTCCGGGACGGTCTTCCTCCTCATCTTCGTCGCACCCTTCGCCTATTTCTTTGTCGTCAGCTTCTGGCGCGTGCAGGCGTACAAACTTTACCCCGCGGCAACACTGGACAACTATGCGCGTGTCGTTGCCGAATATTGGGGTCCGTTGCTCTTCAGCCTCGGCATCGCTTTTGCCGTGACATTATTGACGACGCTGCTCGCCTTCGCATTCGCTTACGGCATCCGGTTCAAGGCGGGGCGCTGGGGAAACGCGCTCCTGTTCGTGGCGCTCGTCACGCTGTTCGGCGGCTACCTCTCGAAGATCTACGCGTGGAAAACCATCCTGGGCTCCGCCGGCGTTCTCAACTCCGCGTTGATGATCCTCGGAATCACGGAGCAGCCCATCACGGTCTTTCTCTATAATCCCGTCGCCGTTGTTCTGACCCTCCTGCACTACATGATCCCCCTTGCGATTCTGCCGCTCTACGGCGCGCTCCGGCAGGTGGACGACGTCCCCTTGCGCGCCGCGACCGACCTGGGAGCCAGCCGCTGGCGCGTGCTCCGCGACATCGTGCTTCCCCAATGTCAATCGGGCGTCATCGTTGCGGTGACGCTCACCTTTCTCTTTGCCGTCGGAGACTATGCGACGCCGCGGCTCGTGGGAGGGCCCTATACGTCGATGATCGGCACCTTCATTCAGTTTCAATTCGGCCTCCGGTTCGACGCGCCACTGGGCTCCGCGATGGCTTTCACCGTCATCGCAATTTCTGTCACGATCGTCGGCATGGCCGCCTTCGCCATCGTCCGGTTTCTCAGGGCCCCGCAATGAGCGCCTCCACCATCGCCTGGCGGCTGTTTCTCGGGAGCATGGTCGTGTTCATGCTTTCCCCGCTTGTGATCTTATTCATCTTCTGCTTTTCCGAGAGCTCGCTCTTAAGCCTTCCCGTCACAGGCTGGACCTTCTCGTGGTTCGAACGGGTCTTTGCCGAGAGCAAATTCTGGGCTTCGTTTGAAAACAGCCTCATCGTCACCGGCTCGGTCGGTGCGGCCTCGACTCTGATCGGGACGATGGCGGCCTTCGGACTCGGCCGGCTGAAGCCCGCCGCTGCGAATGTCGGCTTGCTCGCACTGACTCTTCCCGTCATGGTTCCTCCGCTCGTGTTGGGTGTCATGGCGCTGACCTATTTTTCGAGTCTGGGGCTGACACTTGGGCTTCACGCGGTGATCCTCGCGCACCTCACCTTCACTCAGCCACTCGTTATCATGATCGTCTACGCTCGAATGGCGACCTTCGACCACACGACGGTGAACAGCGCGCGGGATCTCGGCGCCTCGCAACTTCAGGCGTTTTTCACGGTGACATTGCCGATCATCCAACCCACGATCATCGGCGCTGCGCTCGTGGCGATGGCTCTTTCCTTCGATGACTTTTTGGTCACGTTCTTCACGATCGGCGGCGGCAATACGCTCCCCACCCTGCTGTGGGGCATGCTCCGCAAGGTGGTGGATCCGACCATCAACGTCGTCGCCGTCATTCTGATGACGGTGACGATCTCCGTGAGCACGATCGCGCTGTGGCTTACCCGTTATCGGGGATAACGGATCGAGTGCGGCGTCCCGGTGCCCGATAGCACGAAAGCCCGTGCGTCCGTCTCCGCACGCCTCGGCTGCGCGACGCCGTCACTCGGCTGCCACGGCGCTCGCGGCACCCAAAGTATTAAGAAGGGCGTGCGAGTCGCTCACCCAGCCGAACAAGTGTCCTTCGCTCTCTATCGCGGCGAAGGTGGCGTCGTGAAGCTTCAAATCGAAGGCGGCGCAGCAGTCATAGAGAGTGAGACAGTAGAAGCCGCGGTCGACCGCCTCCCGCAACGTCGATTCAATGCAACACTGCGTGGTGACACCGGACAAGATAAGGCGGGAGATTCGCCGTTCGAGCAGGATATCGTGCAATCCGGTCGCGTAAAACGCGCCGTTGCCCCGCTTGTCGATAACCGCTTCACCCTCGATTGGACGCAATTCGTCGATGATTTCATGCCCGGGTTCGCCCCGCGTGAGAATCCGCCCGAGAGGGCCCGGTTGTCCGTACTCGCCCCCGGCTTCGCGGCTTTGGCGGCGCACCGACTCCGCGAGATCCGATAGATCCGGCCGGAACCCGTAACGCGTGTGCACGACCATGAGCCCGGCCCGCCGGGCCGCTTCGAGAACGGCGCGAACCTTCGGAATGGCGACCTGGATCGCGCCCACATCGGAGCCCCCTGCCGCGCACGCGCCCTTCGGCGAGCAAAAGTCGTGCTGCAGGTCGATGAGAAGGAGGGCCGTCTCGCCGGGCAAGAACTCAAATAAACGGTCCTGGGTGCATGCAACCTTGAACACTGTTCCCATCCCTATCGATTGGACGAGATCGGCCTCCGCTTCGAGGGGCGCGACCAGTCAAGCCCGCCGTTCCGGCAACACTCGCCGCGCTCTTCACGGGTCGATCGACTAAACATCTTGACCCACTCGGCGGAGCCGAGCAACGGCTGCTGCGATAGCGGCCGTATTTCGACAATCGGCCTCGACCGTCGGCCCTCCGCACTCCCGGCGCCGGCGGTAATCGCTTTGCTCAGAGCCCGCTTCCTTGCAGGCCGCCGCCATCGTCCGGCAACCGGACCGCGTCAGAGGGGCAGATCAACCGCACGGCGTTTTCTTTGGTGAAGGATGCGCAGGCGCTAGGCCCTGTTGACAAACTGATTGACGGTGGAATCGCGGTTTGATTCAAGGAT
>CAZVZP010000033.1:0-18139 GCA_964631625.1 uncultured Hyphomicrobiales bacterium
AGGTGACGACGCCGAAGTTGCCGCCGCCGCCGCGCAGGCCCCAGAACAGATCCGCGTGCCGCTCGGCATCGGCCGTGAGGAGGAGGCCTTCGGCGGTCACGATATCGGCCGAGACCAGGTTGTCGCAGGTGAGCCCATAGGTGCCCTTGAGCCAGCCGATGCCGCCGCCCAACGTAAGCCCGGCGATGCCGGTCGAGGGCACGGTGCCGCCCGTGGTCGCGAGACCGAAGCCTTGCGTCTCGCGGTCGAACTCGGCCCAGTTGACTCCGGGCTCGGCGCGCGCCGTGCGGGCGGCGGGGTCGACGCGGATCGCCTTCAGGCGGGAGAGATCGATCATCAGGCCGCCATTGCACACCGCGTTGCCAGCGACGTTGTGACCGCCGCCCCTAACCGAGAGGAGCAGAGAGTGCCGCGCGGCGAATTCGACGCAGCGGCGCACGTCGGCCGCGCCGGCGCAGCGCGCGATCAGCGCGGGCCGCTTGTCGACCATGGCGTTCCAAATCTTGCGCGCGTCGTCGTAGCCGGGATCGCCTGCGCAGAGGAGCGGCCCTCGGAGGCCCGAGCGCAAGGCATTGAGCGCGGGCTCATCGAGGCCGCGCATCTCGCCCGCGGTCGTCGCCACTTGCACCCCGCCCAATCGATCCCCCCTTAAGAGGCGCCCTGCCGCGCCCGCGCTACGAACAGCTCGAGTCGAGTGTAGCGGATGGCACGCGCCGGCGACAGCGGCCTTGCAGGCGGCCCGAAAGCGCTGGGCTCTTGGGGCAAAGGCCGCGCGTGCCAAGCGCCACGCCCCATAAAGCGGAAGCGGACGATCCGGGCCGGCCCGCAGGCACGTCGGAGCTTGCCGCTGCGCCCGTCGCCGGAGTCCACGCTGACCAAATCGTCTCCCCGAGGTGCGGTCCACCTCGACCTTTGGCTTGGGCACGCCGCGCGCCCTTGCAGGGTGGCATCTGTGCAGGCGCTCGAACAAGACAAATACTCAAGATCGCGCTGTCAAGTAATTACAAGTATTCACTGAGAACTTGTCAAATTATCCCGAACTTTTTGTCAATGCTTTTAACTGTATTTCGGAAGTGATCGCCGCCTTCTCGTGGCGGGTCGGCAGCCGGGGCGCAGCCGCGCTCGCTGGGAAAAGAAACCCGGCGTTCGGCGGCGGATGGGCTTGGGCTTCCGCCGTCGGGGCCGCTCGGGCGAGGGGCGGGCCGGGCGGCCGAGGGTGCGCACCGCGGCGTCCCATTTCCCCCGGCTGCTGGGGGCAATTTGGCGGTGTCGGGGTGACGCCGCAAAGGCTCCGCCGGCGGACGGAAAATTTACCGAACCGCCGTTGCTCGCCATAGAAAAGCCATAGACCGCCCCCATTGTTTGATTGGACGGCGGGAGAGCCATCGCCCCCGCCAATCGAGGGAGATGAACAGGATGGCGTAAAGGGACCGGAAGTTTTTCGCCTCCCCGCGGACTTCCGACTCCCAACGGTGGGGCCGGACCGGACCCGAGACGAACGAGGGGCCTCCCCCACAGCCCCCCTACCCCCGGGCCTCTCGAAGCAACCCGGGCGGTCCGGCCCCCAACTCCCTCGCACAGGATGCCCGCGCGTTCGCCCGGTGGCGCCGACCAGGAGATCCCTCCGCGTCGGCGCTCTCCGATTCGGGCGCGCGGGCATTTCAGCGCCGGCCGCGCCGCTCCTCCGCTAGCCTCTTTACCCATGGCTTGCCGCATCCGCCGGGCTGAGCGTGCCAGTGCCCCGGCCAGCGTACCGGCGGGCGTCCTCCTGATCGAGCCTGCCCCGCGCCGCCGCTTAAGGGTGGGGGTGCCGCGCAGGCGCTCATGCGCCGGGTGGCCGGCGAAGCGCACACGAAGGAGCAACGCAGGATGGGCTGGCTCACTTCCGGCCCGCAACCGGCGCGCGCAGTGCTTTTACGAGGCGCTCGGCGCCCACCGGCAAGCGCTTCTCGTTTATCTGCTCCAAGAAGAGGCCTTCGCACGGCTGAGGCGGTGCAGCGTGGGCTTGCCCCGTAAGGGGAGGCGGGCGTAAACACTGGCCTTCCGCGTCGGGGAGGGAGCGGGCGGCATGACGTCGACACCGAGCCCGGCGCTATCGTCCGGTGACTACGCACGCGGTCTCCTGTTTCTGCTCGCCGCCGTCTTGGGCTTCGGCCTGATCGATGCGACAGCCAAATACCTGACCGGGACGCTTCCCGCTTCCCAGGTCGTGTGGGCGCGTTTTTCGTTTCATTTGTTGGTGGCGCTCATCTTTTGGTTGCTGGGCCGGGGCGCCGCCAAACCCGAGATGCGCCGACTACCGCAGCAGATTGCCTGCTCGCTCTTTCTATTCGGGGCGAGCTTTCTCTTCTATTCGGCGCTCTCCCATCTTCCGCTCGCGGAAACGACCGCGGTCTATTACGTCTCGCCGGTCATCCTGACCGCACTATCCGCGCTCTTGCTGCGCGAGCACGTCGGTCCCCGGCGCTGGATCGCCGTCGGGGTTGGCTTCATCGGCGTTTTGATCATCGTGCGCCCCGGGGGCGCGGTGTTCCACTGGGCCGCGCTGCTCGCGGTTGGTGCCGCGTTTTGCTTCCCCCTTTACCAAATCACGGTCCGCTCGATTTCCCGGGAGGTCTCAGCCGCGAGCGCCATGTTCTTCGCGCCGCTCGTCGGCGCGCTCGTAATGAGCGCCGTCGTGCCGTTCGGCTGGGTGGTTCCAGGTGCGGGCGAATGGGCGCTGATGATCGCGATCGGCATCCTGGGATACTTCTCTCAATTTTTCTTGTTCCGTGCCCTGCAGCATGTGCCCGTGTCCGTCGCCGCGCCCTACGGCTATCTCGGCGTCGTGCTGGCGGCGATCTTCGGCTACGCCCTGTTCGGCACGTTCCCCGACGGGCCCACGATTCTGGGCATCGGGATCGTGGTGACGGCCGGGCTCTATATCTTCTACCGCGAACGGCGTCTTAACGCTGGGCGAGCCTCGCCCGAGCGCCCGCCGTAAGCACTCGGGACCTCGGCCCGCGGCTCAGGAGAGCGGACGGTGGTTGTCCGGATCGTAGAGCGCTTTGAGCGAGGCCGTGGCCCGGTAACGCTTCAGGCAGACCTCGATCTCGAAGGAGCCGGAAGCGAACCATCTCTCGTCCACGCCGTCCTTATCGCGCACGAGGCCGATGGCGAGAGGCCGGCCCACCGTGAAGCCATGGCCGCCGCTCGTCGTATAGCCCGCGACATGGCCGTTCCGGTAAATCGTCTCGTTGCCGATGAGCATAACCTCAGGCTCCTCGAGCGCGAACAGGGCGAGGCGCTTGTGCAACGGTTCGCTCCGCGCCTTCTCGAGCGCGGCCCGGCCCGTGAAGTCCGTATTCTTCTTGAACGAGACCGTGAAGGGGAGCCCGGCCTCGAAAGGCGTGAGGTCCGCATTGAGGTCGCCGGGATAGATGTAATTGCGCTTCTCGAGCCTGAGGCTGTTGATCGCCCGGTAGCCGGCGTCCTTGAGGCCGAAGGCACGGCCCGCCTCCTTGAGCGCGTCGTAGACCGTGAGCATGTACTCGGCGGGCGTATGCAGCTCGAAGCCGAGCTCGCCCATCATGCTCATGCGGATGATGCGCACCGGCGCGCCGGCGACCATGGCCTCGCGCACGGAAGCGAACGGCAGCCCGGCGTTCGAGAGATCGGCTTCTGCCAGGCCCTGGAGGAGCTCGCGCGACCTCGGGCCCATGAGGACGAGCACGCCGTAGCCCGAGGAAACGTCGACGAGCGCGGCCCGCGCTTCGGCCGGGATGTTGCGCCCGATGTGCGTGCGGTCGCGCACGCCGCAGGCCGTGCCGGTGACGATGTAGTACTCGTCCTCGGCGATACGCGCGACCGTGATATCGGCCTCGATGCCGCCGCGCGCATTGAGCATCGGCGTGTAGATGACGCGCCCCGGCTCGCGCCCGACGTTGCCCGCGCAGAGCCGTTGCAGAACCCGCTCCGCGTCCTTGCCCACGAGCGCGAACTTGGCGAAGGAGGAGAGGTCGAAGAGCGCGACCCGCTCGCGGCAGGCCTTCGACTCGGCCGCCACATGGGTGAGCCAGTTGGGATTGAGGACCTCGGGTGAATCGACGGGCTCGACCCCTTGGGGCGCGAACCAGTTGGGCCGTTCCCACCCCGAACGCTGGCCGAAGCAGGCGCCATTCGCCTTGAGCCGCTCGTAGATCGGGCTGCGGCGCAGGGGCCGGCCCGCGTGCGCTTCGGAATAGGGCCAGTGGAAGGCGAAATGATCGGCGATGGCCTCGAGCACGCGCACGCGGGTCTGGCGCTCGGAGCGGTAGAAGTCGGCGTAGCGCGCGATATCGACGGCGCCCAAATCGTAAGGCGGTTCGCCGCCCACGATCCATTCGGCGAGCGCCTTGCCGGCGCCGCCGCCCCCGCCGATGCCCGAGGCGTTAAAGCCGCAGCAGACGAAGAACCTGCGCTGCTCCGGGCTCTCGCCCAGAATCGGCAGGGTGTCGGGCGTGAAAGCCTCGAGGCCGTTGATCAGCTTGCGGATGCCGATCTCGGTGAGCGAGGGCATGCGGTGGAGGATCGGCTCCATATAGCGCGCGAAATGGTCCCAGTTCTCGTCGTAGAGCTTGTAGTCGTGGTGCGGCGGGATCGGGGATTGGAGGAAGGGAATCGGGTCGGCCTCGAACGCCCCGCACATGTAGCCGCCGACGTTGGGCAGGACGTAGGTCAGGTTGTCCACGTCGCGCACGCCCGGCCCATCGCGCTTGGCGCCCTTGACCGGCTCGGTCACGAGGTAGAAGTGGTGGCAGGCCTGGATCGGCACCTTGGCGCCGACCATGGCGCCGATCTCGCGCGACCAGATGCCGGCGCAGCAGGCCACGACCTCGCACTCGATCGCGCCCTGATCGGTCTCGACCGCGACAATGGCCCCGTTGCGGCGGCGTAGCCCCGTGACTTTGACGCCCGAGACGATCGTCGCCCCCTGCTGCTTTGCGCCCTTGACCAGCGCCTGCACGAGATCGCTCGGATTGACGTGGCCGTCGCTCGGCGTGAACGCGGCGCAGACGAGATCGTCGACCGCCATGCCGGGCACCAGCTCGCCCGCCTCTTCGGGCGTGATGATTTGCACCTCGAGCCCCTGGGCCGCCGCCGTGGTGGCGAAGCGCTCGAACTCCATGCGCCGCTCGGGCCGCTTGGCGATGCGCATGCCGCCGTTGCGCCGGAACCCGGTGGCTTGGCCGGTCTCGGATTCGAGGCGCTCGTAGAGCGCGATCGAATCGGTCGAGATGCGGGTGAAGCACACCGCGGAGCGCAGCTGGCTCACGGCCCCGCAGGCGTGCCATGTCGTCCCGGCGGAGGGCTCGTATTGCTCGAGCAAAACCGTGTCCTTCCAGCCGAGCCGGGCCAAATGGTAGGCGGTGCTGCACCCCACCACGCCGCCGCCGATGACGACGGCGCGGGCGGCGCGGGGAATCGGTGAGGTCATCGGGTGGCGGGCCTTGCGCTGGGGTTGACCGGCCGCGCGGCGGCACGGCGCGCCATCCTAGAGGGGGCGGCAACGGGCCGCAACAGTGGTCTAGACCAGGGGCTTTTAGCGGGCTTCGACCTCGAAGCCGAATTCGCAGAGATCGGAGCGCCAGTACTGGCGCTCGGCAAAGAACGGCCGCCCATCCTGATCGGACACCACTTGCGTCATGAGCATGCCCGCACTGCCTGCCCGAACGCCCAGCTTCTTGGCGATCGGTTCGGCGAGCTCGATGACCGACAGGCTGACCGAGGAGTGGCTGAACGCGATGCCGTACTCGCGCTGCCACAGCTCGCGGTAGGAGCGCGACAGGTCGTGCTTGATCAGATCGGGGCAGCGCGCCGGCAAGATGTAGCCCTCTTCGAGCATCGCGGGCTGGCGCCCGATCAGGCGCAGGCGCCGCACCCGGTAGATCCGCGTGCGTCCGCGCGTGCCGAGCCGCTCGCGCACCCAAGCGGGCGGCGGCACGGTCTCCCTCGAGAGCACGATGGTGCGCGGCGTGCCGCCCTCGGTCACGACGTTGTCGGCGAAGCTCACCGAGCGGCTCACGTCGTAGCGCAGTCGGGGCGGCGCGACGAACCAGCCGCGCCGGTTCGAGCGGTAGATCAGCCCCTCGTTCTCGAGGTGGACGAGCGCTTGGCGCACCGTCATGCGGCTGATCGAAAACGACTGCGAGAGCTCGCGCTCCGAGGGCAGGCGGCTATGGGATTCGAGCGCGCCATCCTTCATCTGCCCGATCAGGTGCTCGCGCAGGCGCAGGTAGACCGGCTGGCGCATCTTGGCGGGCGACGTCATGATTGCTCTCCGGCGCGGGTGCCCCGCTCGAGCACGAGGCGCGCCGCCGCATAATCGGCAAGCGCCGTGCCGGTCGATTTGAACAGGGTGATCTCCGCCTCGCTCTCCCGCGCCGCCACCTGGCCGCGCGCGAGCTCCGCGAGCTCGCCCAGGATGTCCTCCTGGCCGATCGCTCCCGACCTGAGTGGCGCCAAGAGATCGCCCGCTTCCTTGAGCGCGCCGGCCCGGCTGTCGACGTAGATGCGCGCGCGCCGCGCCGCCTCGTCGTCGGCCTCGCGCATCTCGGGGCGGAAGGCGCCCACGAGGTCCAGGTGGGCGCCGGGTTTGAGCCACGCGCCGCGGATGAGCGGCTCCTCGCTCAAGGTGGCGCAGGCGATGACGTCGGCCTCGCGCACCGCCGCCTCGAGATCCGGGGCCGCGCGCACGGGTCGGCCGGGCGTGCTCAAGCGTTGGGCGAGCGCGCGCGCCTTTTCGGGCGTGCGGCCCCAGACGGCGACCTCGCGGATCGGGCGCACCGTGCCGTGGGCGGCGATCAGCTCGCTCGCGAGCGAGCCCGTGCCCACCATGAGCAGGCGGCGTGCGCCCCGGTGCGCGAGGTAGGCGGCGGCGAGAGCCGAGACCGCGGCGGTGCGCTTGCGCGTGAGCGAAGGCCCGTCGATTACGGCCAGCGGCGCTCCGGTCGCGCCGTCGAGCACGAGATAGACGCCCTGCACGGACGGCATGCCTTTGGTGGCATTGTCGGGAAAGACCGTGACCACCTTGATGCCGAGCGGCCCCCGCGGCTGCCAGGCGGGCATCAGAAGGAGCGTGGCATCGGGCCTTCCCTCGCGCCGGATCGTGTGATGGTGGCGGGGCGGCGCTTCGATGGGCTCGCGAAAGGCCGCGCGCAACGCCTCGATCAGCGCGGGATAATCGAGCGCGGCATCGACTTCGGCCGCACCGATCAACCTCGGGGCGCGCTCGGCCGCGGCGTTCACAGGAGGGCGAGGATCGCTTCGGGCGGACGGCGGAGCGCGGCCTTCTCGCCCACGCCCACGATCGGCCGCTCGAGCAGAATCGGGTGGTCCGCCATGGCCGTGCTCGGGCGCTGCTGCGAGCGCGCCGCTTCGTCGACGCCCTCGGCCCGGAATTCCGCCTCGCGCGAGCGCAAGAGCTCGCGCGGCCGGCGCGACTTCGAGCGGCGCGGATTGTGGTCGATCGTGACCTCTTTGGCCGGCATTCTCCGCTCTCCGTTCAAGCGGAATCGTGGCACGCAGGCCGTTCGCCTGTAAAGCCGGCTCGCCCCGCCCGCCTTGCGCCGTGTTCTTGGCCGGGTCTAATGTCGGGCTGAGCGTGGCACGACAACGGACCCTTCCCCATGAGCATCGCCTTTCAACCGCGCCGGTTCGGCGCGATCAACTGGATCGGGCTCAAGACGCTCTATCTCAAGGAGGTGCGCCGCTTCCTCAAGGTCTACCTGCAGACCGTCATTGCACCGGCGGTGACTGCGCTGCTGTTCTTCGCGATCTTCGCGGTCGCGCTCGAGGGCGCGGTGCGCGAGCTGGGCGGCGTGCCGTTCCTCGAGTTCCTGGCCCCGGGCCTGATCATGATGGCGCTGGCCCAGAACGCCTTCGCCAACACCTCGACGACGCTGATCGTCGCCAAGATGCAGGGCACCGTGGTCGACCTCATGCTCCCGCCCTTGAGTCCGGCCGAGGTGCTCGTGGCCGTCGTCGCGGGCGGCGTCAGCCGCGCGCTCCTGATCGGCGCGCTCTTGAGCCTCGCGCTCCTCGCCTTCGTGCCGATCGGCGTGCAGCACTGGGGCTTCGTGCTTTTCCACGCGGTCGCGGCCTCGATCGTGTTGTCGCTGCTGGGCCTGATCGCGGCGATCTGGGCCGAGAAATTCGATCACGTCGCGGCGGTCAACAACTTCATCGTGACGCCGCTCGCCTTTCTCTCCGGCACCTTCTACTCGGTCGAGCAGCTGCCCGAACCGCTCGTCTCGCTGACCCACGCCAATCCGTTCTTCTACATGATCGACGGCTTCCGCTACGGCTTCATCGGCTATGCCGACGGCTCGCTCGACGCCGGTCTCGCGGTGATGGCCGGATCGGCCCTGGCGCTGTGGATCCTTGCGCACCGGATGCTCGCGAGCGGGTATAAATTGAAGGCGTAAGCGGGCGCCCAGCGTCCATTGACAGCGGCTTGGGCCGCACGGATACTCCACGCTTTTCCGAGAGACGGACCCCGGGGTCCGGAAAACCGACGTGATCCCCGCGCTGCTGCCCTTGCACAATCGGGCACCGCTCGCCTTCGAGAGGGGCGAGGGCTGCTCTCTGTTCGACGCCCAAGGCCGCCGCTACCTCGACTTCATCTGCGGCATCGGGGTGACCGGATTCGGCCACGCGCACCCGCGTCTCGTCGCGGCCCTGACCGAGCAGGCGCGCAAGGTCTGGCACGTCTCCAACCTCTTCGAGATCCCCACGCAGGCGCGGCTCGCGGAGCGCCTCGTCGAGGCGACCTTCGCGGACTCCGCCTTCTTCTTCAATTCGGGCGCCGAAGCGATCGAGTGCTCGATCAAGATGGTGCGCAAGCATTTCGACCACATCGGTCAGCCCGAGCGCTACCGCATCATCACCTTCGAGGGGGCGTTCCACGGCCGCACGCTCGCCGCGGTCTCCGCCGGGGGTCAGCCCAAGCACCTCGACGGCTTCGCGCCGGCGGTCGAGGGCTTCGACAAGGCGGCGTTCGGCGATCTCGAGGCGGTGCGCCGCGCGCTCAAGCCGGAGAGCGCCGCGATCCTGATCGAACCGGTGCAGGGCGAGAGCGGCATCCGTCCGGCCGGCGAGGCCTTTCTCAAGGGCTTGCGCTCGTTCGCCGACGAGGCGGGACTGCTTCTCGTGTTCGACGAGGTGCAGTGCGGCATGGGGCGCACGGGCAAGCTGCTCGCCCACGAGTGGGCCGGCGTTGAGCCCGATATCGCCGCCATCGCCAAGGCGCTGGGCGGCGGCTTTCCGATCGGCGCCTGCCTCGCCAAGGAAGCACCGGCCTCGGCCATGACCGTCGGCAGCCACGGCACCACCTTCGGCGGCAATCCGCTCGCCACCGCGGTGGCGAACGCCGTGCTCGACATCGTGCTGGCTCCGGGCTTTCTCGAGGGCGTGGTCGAGAAGGGCCGCGTCTTGCGCGCCGCGCTCGAGGGCCTCGTTGCGCGCCATCCGCGCGTCGTCTGCGAGGTGCGCAGCGAGGGCCTGATGGCCGGGCTCAAATGCGTCGTGCCCAATGGCGAAGTCGTGACCGCGCTGCGCGCCGAAGGCCTGCTCGCCGGGCCGGCGGGCGACAATGTTCTGCGCCTCTTGCCGCCGCTCATCGTGGGCAAGAGCGAGATCAAGGAAGCCACCGCCATCATGGACCGGGTCTTCGGAGCGCTTGCGCGATGAAGGCGCCGCGCCACTTCCTCGACCTCGACCAGATTGCGCCGCAGGAGCTGCGCCGCATCCTCGCGCTCGGCGCAGCGTACAAGGCGGACCGGGCGAAGGGCGAGCGCGAGCGGCCGCTCGCCGGCAAGACCCTCGCCATGCTCTTCGAGAAGCCCTCGACGCGCACGCGGGTCTCCTTCGAGGTCGGCATGAAGACGCTGGGCGGCTACACGGTCGTGCTCAGCGCATCCGAAACCCAGCTCGAGCGGGGTGAGTCGGCGGCGGATACCGCGCGCGTGCTCTCGCGCTACGTCGATGCGATCATGCTGCGCACGCGCTCGCACGACGTCCTGCTCGAGTTCGCGCACCACGCCGAGATCCCGGTGATCAACGGCTTGACCGACCGGAGTCACCCCTGCCAGCTGCTCGCCGATGTCATGACCGTCGAGGAGCGCAAAGGGCCGATCGCGGGCCGCACCGTGGCTTGGCTCGGCGATGGCAACAACGTCGCCGCCTCCTGGATTCACGCCGCCGTGCAGTTCGGCTTCGAGCTTCGGCTCGGCTGTCCGCCGGAGTACGGGCCCCCGGTGCCCGTGCTCGAATGGGCGACGGCGCGCGGCGGCCGGGTCAGCGTGACCGAGGAGCCCGCAAGCGCGCTCGCCGGCGCCGATTGCGTGGTCACCGACACCTGGGTCTCCATGAACGTCCGCGACAGCGCTGAGCGCCGGCGGCGGCTCGAGCCCTACCGGGTGACCCCGGCGGCCATGGCACGGGCCAAGCCCGACGCGATTTTCCTGCATTGCTTGCCGGCCAAGCGCGGGCAGGAGGTCGCGGCCGAGGTCATCGACGGGCCGCAGTCCGTGGTCTGGGACGAAGCCGAGAACCGCATCCACGCGCAGAAAGGCGTGCTGCTGTGGTGCCTCGCCTGAGTCCCGCACCCCAAACGCCGGGCGATGCGATCCGGCCGTTTCGAATCGAGACCCTGCCCGTGCGCGGGCGTATCGTGCATCTCGACGCGACCGCGAGCGAGATTCTCGCCAAGCACGACTACCCGGCGCCGGTCTCGGCGCTCTTGGCCGAGGCGCTCGCGCTCTGCGCGCTCTTGGGCGGCGCCCTCAAGTACGACGGCGTCTTCTCGCTCGAACTCAGGGGCGAGGGGCCCATCCGTTTCCTCGTGGCCGATATGACGAACGAGGGCGCCATGCGGGGCTACGTGCAGTACGACGAATCCGCGCTGGCGCCGATCATGGGCGCGGGTTTCTCCGGCTCGCTGCCGCGCCTCTTCGGTCCCGGCTATCTCGCCTTCACGGTCGATCAGGGGCCCGGCACCGAACGCTACCAGGGCGTCGTCGAGCTCGAGGGCGAGACGCTCGCCGACTGCGCCCATGCCTATTTCCGTCACTCCGAGCAGATTCCGACCGGGCTCAAGCTCGCGGCCGCCGGCTCGGCCTCCGGCTGGCGGGTGGCGGGGCTCATGGTGCAGTGGCTGCCGGGCGAAGGCGGCCGGGCCGAGCGGGCCGCGCTCGGCCAGGAGCCCGAGGCGTGGCGCCGCGTCGTGGCGCTCATGAGTTCGGCGCGCAGCGAGGAGATGCTCGATCCCGCGCTCTCGGATGAAGCGCTCCTCTACCGGCTGTTTCACGAGGACGGCGTGCGCGTCTACCGGCCGCATCCGGTGGCCTTCGCCTGCCGCTGCTCGCGTTCGCGCGCGGCGCGGATTCTCGCTCAGTTGCCGCGCCATGAGATCGCGGAACTTGCGGTCGATGGCCGGCTCGAGGTGACCTGCCAATTCTGCAACACAGTCGAGATCTTCGACGCTGCCGATTTCGGCGTTTCGGCGTAAGCTGGCTTAAAGGTTCGGCGCCCTTCGACGCCGTGATCGGACGCTCAACGGCCCGAGACCGCTCACCATGACCGCTCTCGCGTACCGCCTGGTGTTTTGCCTCGGGCTCGTACTCTTCGCCGCGGCCTGCGAATCCGCGGTGATGCGGCCTCAGTTTGCCGAGTTCACCTACGGGCATCTCGCACCCATCGACATCGACGTGGCGCGGGTCGAGTTCGTCGACGACTACGCGCCGCCGCTGGCCGAGCCTCACGTCGAGCACTTCTTCCCCGTCGCTCCGGCGACCGCCGTCGAGCGGTGGGTGGCCGACCGGCTGCGTCCGGTGGGCGTGCAACGGACGTTGCGCGTCCATCTCGAGGAGGCCAGCGCGGTCGCGACCCCGCTTCCCTCAAGGGGCGGGATCGACGCCTGGTTCACGACCGAGCAGGTCGAGACCGTGGCGGGGCGTATTGTCGCGCGGGCGGACATCGTGGCCGACAACGGCCGGGTCGAGGGCTTCGCCACGGCCGAGGTCTCGCGCAGCCGTACGGTGCCCGAGGACCTGACGCTGAACGAGCGAGACCAGCTCTATTTCGAGCTCGTCGAGGCGATGATGGACGACTTCAACGCGCCTATCTCTGGGCCTACGTGCGCTGAGGCTCGAGCGTCAGCCCTATGTGCGCCAGAAGGCCGGCGCGAACAGCACGAGGATCGGGAAGAGCTCGAGGCGCCCCAAGAGCATCGTTGCCGAGAGCAGCCACTTGGCGCCGTCGGGCAGCGGTGCGTAGGTGCCCAGGGGGCCGATGATGTCGCCCATGCCCGGCCCCACGTTGGCGAGCGCGGCCGCGGCGCCCGACAGGCTGGTGATCGGGTCGAGCCCGAAGGCGGAGAGGCCGACGGCCGAGACCACGTAGATAAAGACATAGAAGAAGAAGAAGCCCATGACCGAGGTGAGCACGGCTTCGGGCAGGGGCTTGTGGTTGTAGTGCAGCGGAAAGACGCCATGGGGCTGGAACAGCCGTAAAATTTGCAAGCGCGCGGCGGCGTATAGCACCTGGAGCCGGAACACCTTGACGCCGCCGGCGGTCGAGCCGGTGCAGCTTCCGATCAGCATGACGAGAATGAGCATCGTCACGGGAAAGCTGCCCCACGCGGCGTGGTTCTCGGTGACGAAGCCCGTGGTGGTCAGGAGCGAGATGACGGCGAAAGACGACTCGCGGATCGCCGCGCCGACAGCTTGGCCGCCCTCGAACACCTGCCAGAGAGTGATGAGCGCGATCAGGCCGATCAGCATGGCGAAGAACCAGAGCATCTGGGTGTCGCGCAGCGCCGAAATCACCTGCCCCTGGACGGCCCGGAGATAGAGGACGAAAGGCAAGGCGCCCAACGTCATGAACACCATGGCGATGACTTCGATAGGGAGGCTGTCGAAGTGGGCCAAAGAGGCGTCGTAATTGGCGAAGCCGCCGGTCGAAATCGCCGACATGGCGTGGCAGATCGCATCGAACGGGCTCATGCCGGCGAGCCAGAAGGCGAGGGCGTTGGCCACTGTAAGAGCGCAGTAGGCGAGCACCAGCGCGCCGGCGAGCTTGGCCGCGCGCGGGATCACTCGCTCCCCATGCTCCTCGGATTTCTCAATGCGGAACAGCTGCATGCCACCGATCTGCAGCATCGGCATGATGGCGATCGTCATGACGATGATACCGATGCCGCCCAGCCAATGGAGCTGCGCGCGCCACAAGAGGAGCCCGGCTGGCGCCTGGTCGAGGCCCGTGATCACGGTCGCGCCCGTGGTCGTGAGGCCGGAGACCGATTCAAAAATCGCGTCCGCCACGTCGAGGCTGCGATCCGCGAGCAAGAGAGGCAGCGCGCCGACCACGGCCGTGATCAGCCAGCTCGCCACGGTGATCACGTAGTCCTTGAATATCGCAACGACCACCGGCGTGCCGCGGCCGACCAAGAGGAGCGAGGCGCCGACGAACAGCGTGATCACCGCCGAGACCAGGAACGCCCGCCACTCCGGATCGCCCTCGGCCGCATCGAGAATCACGGACGGCAGATGCGCGCCTGCCAGCACTGTGAGCAGAAAGCCAACGACGAGAAAGAGCGGCCGCATGAGAGTCTTGCCGCGCTCTAGCTCTCGTCACGATGAGGGTTGTTCATCCGAGAGTTGGGGATCAGGCGGAGGTCACGACACACAACAGTCTTGCCCAGGAGCCTCGGATGAACGTCCACAAGCATCCCCGGATGACGGTTCACGGTCGATACCGTCTGATATGCCGGGTGCGCGAAGAAGGGTGGCGGGTGAAGGATGCCCTTGACGAGGAGGATCGGCCGGAAATCGGTCACGACGGCTTGGTCCGCGGCGGCCGGCGCACGCGCGCCTCCGATCCCAGCGGCGGCGTTCGCGCCGCATCGCTCGGAGCGTCGCGCCTCAGACCGATTCCCGAACGGCCGGCGTGCCGATCATGTTCAGGAACTCGCGGCGCGTCGACGGATTGGAACGGAATTCACCCAGCATCCGGCTCGTCACCATGAGCACGCCGCTCTTGTGCACGCCGCGCGTCGTCATGCACTGGTGCGCCGCCTCGACGACCACGGCGACGCCCTTGGGCCGCAGCACTTCGTTGAGCGCGTCCGCGATCTGCGAGGTCATCTTTTCCTGAAGCTGGAGTCGGCGCGCAAAGATTTCCACGACGCGCGCGAGCTTGCTGATGCCGATGACACGGTGGTGAGGCAGATAGGCGACGTGCGCCTTGCCGATGATCGGCGCGATGTGGTGCTCGCAGTGGGATTCCACGCGGATGTCGCGCAAGATCACCATCTCGTCGTAGCCGTCGGTCTCCTCGAACGTGCGCTGAAGGATTTCCCGGGGGTCCTGGTTGTAGCCCTCGAACCACTCCTCGAACGCGCGCACGACACGGCCGGGCGTTTCCACGAGCCCTTCTCGCTCCGGGTCGTCGCCCGCCCAGCGGATCAGTGTACACACGGCCGCCTCCGCGTCGGTCCGGCTCGGGCGCAGCACGGGCGGCTTCGCCTCCTTGGGCGCCTGGGCCGTCACGGCCTCCTCGGGCTGCCGGGATTCGCGGGCGCCGGCGGAGCGCTGCTCGCGGGATTGTTCCACGATCTTCGGGCCTCCCATACGGACCGGGCCTCAACGCCTCTTGCGCCAAGCCGGGGCGCCATCGAGCGCAGGCTACAAACTGGGCAGGGCCGCCGCGAAGTCAAGGAAAATCCCTCCTTCACGTCTCCAGGGGCAATCGATAATGCTGTCGTGTCAATAGGTTGGACCCGTTTCGGGTGCGACCCAAAGTCACTGGAGGCGCACGTGCTGATGCGGGCTGTCGAGCGAGAAGGCCGGGACGCGGATGTCGAAGCGCTCGCCCGCCGGCGTCGCCATTTCGTAGCTTCCGACCATGATGCCGGACGGTGTCGAGAGCGGGCAGCCGCTCGTGTACTCGAAGGATTCGCCGGGCTTGAGCACCGGTTGCTCGCCCACCACGCCGGGACCGCGCACCTCCTGGACGCGTCCCAACCCGTCCGTGATTTGCCAGTAACGGTTGAGGAGCTGAACCGTCTCTCCGCCGAGGTTGCGGATGGACACGTGGTAGGCCCAGACGAAATGGCTCTCGTCGGGCGAGGATTGATCGTCGAGAAAGAAGGGCTCGACGCTCACCTCGATCGAACGGGTCGTTTCCCGATAGGGTCCCGATTCCGCTACCGCCATCCGCCCTGCTCGCGCCAGCCGCTGTTTGTCAACGACACTATCGCGGCCCGGTCGGGTCTTGTCCAGCGGCGCCCACCCCACTGCAATGCCCGCCGCCGAGTACGCAGAAGCGGGCACAGTGGGGATGATTGAGCGCGATCGACCTCGCGGCCTCGCGCAGAGTCGCCCCGAGCTCGAACGCCGGGTCGTAGGGGATGAGCGTGCAGGCCACGACGGCGGGGCGCGCCGCGCCTTTGCGTTTGATCACCATGCGCGCGCTCGCGCACATGAGCGAATGGGGCTCGACACCGAGGATGCTCCAGCACGCCTCGGTGATCTCCGGAACGTCGGCTCGTTCGTCCATCTCGGGGAACAGCACGAGCGAGCGGGGAGCTTGCGCATCGATCGGGAGATCGAGCGAGTGGAAGAGCCGGGCGTAGCCGGCGCGCAGGCTCGCCTCGCTCTCGCGCCACGCCGTGCGGCCGGCGACCTCGACCCGAAATCCCTCGCGGGCGAGCCAGAGGAGCCCCTCGAGCGTGCGCTCCAAGCTCCCCGCACCGCGCTCGGCCTCATGCCCCGCTTTCGTGTAATGGTCGAGCGAGACGCGGATCGAAAGCCGCTCGCCGTGGCGGCATCGGAGCGCGCGGAGCGGCTGCTGCTGGCGCATCATCGGGCGCATCGCGTTGGTCAGAACGAGCACGCGATAGCCGCGGCCGAGGGCGTGTTCGAGCATGGCGATGAACTCGGGGTTCATGAACGGCTCGCCGCCCGTGAAACCGATCTTCTTAACCGGCAGGCGTTCCCGTTCGATCTCGTCGAGAAACGCCGCGACCTCGGCCGCCTCAAGATAGCTCAGGCGGTCGTTGCGCGGGCTCGATTCGATATAGCAGTGGGTGCAGGTGATGTTGCACAGGGTTCCCGTGTTGAACCACAGGGTCGTGAGCGCCTCGAGCCGAACCCGCGCGCGCGGCGCGCCCGTGGCGGTCGTCGCGGGATCGCGGAACTTCGCCGGCGCGAGCGGCGGGTCGGACCGGCGCAGCGGTGGCCCGGGCGGGGCCATCGCGTCGGCTTCGGGCAGGTGGCGCATAGGTCTCCCTATACCGTGGCCGAGCGCCGGGGCTCAATCACGATTCCGTCAGGCGCCGGGGCCGAGGTCGGCGAGCTTAACGATTCCTCAACCGTTTTGGCGCCCCAATGGAGCCGCGGCAATGCACGAAGGACGCACGCGATGCCCTCGGACGCGGGTTCCAGCGGGTCCCCCTTTGGGGCGCTCTCCATTCTCGTCGCGGATCCCAATCCCCAGACCCGCGAGCTGCTCGTCGAATATCTGACGCTGCTCGACGTGACATCGATCGCGACCGCCTCGAACGGCCAGGAGGCGCTCGCCGCGCTCAAGTCGGGCGCCATCCGCCTCCTGATCTGCGACCGCCACATGCCGCTCATGGATGGGCTCGCGCTCACGCGCTTCATTCGCTCGGACGAACGCAGCCCCGATCGCGCGCTGTCCATCGTGATGATGAGCAGCGCGGTGGACGAGGGCAAGCTGTTCGAGGCACGCGATGCGGGCATCGACGAGTTCCTCATCAAGCCGCCCTCGATGCAGGCGCTCTATGCGCATCTGCAGGGCCTCGTCAAGCGGCCGCGCGATTTCATCGAGGAAGAGGGCTACATGGGGCCCGACCGGCGGCGCGGGCGTCGTCCGCCCTACGAGGGGACGAGCCGGCGCGCCACGGACCGCGACTCGGAGGTCGAGGCCGCACCGCTTCATGCCGCCGCGCGCCGCAGCGCCACGGCTCGCTCGCGCGGCCCGCGGCGCTGATCAGCCTTAGCTCTTGGGCTTAAGCCACGTCACGTGGCCCATTTTGCGTCCCGGGCGAACGTCCGCCTTGCCGTAGAGATGGAGATGGGCCTCGGGGTCGCCCGCGAGCTCGCGCCAGCGTTCGACGTCCTTGCCGATCAAGTTCTTCATGATCGCGTCCGAATGGCGTTCGGGACTGCCGAGCGGTAGGCCCGCGACGGCGCGCACGAGCTGCTCGAACTGGCTTGTCGAGCAGGCGTCGATCGTCCAGTGGCCCGAGTTGTGCGGCCGCGGCGCGATCTCGTTGACGAGCAGGCGCTCATCGTGGGCAACGAACATCTCGACCGCGAGCAGGCCCACGAGCTCGAGCCCTTGGGCAATTGCCCGGGTGATCGTCTGCGCCTGATGCGCCACGCCGGCCGCGAGCTTGGCCGGGGCGAGGGTGGTATCGAGGATGTGCTGCCGGTGCCGGTTCTCGACCGGCACGTAGCAGCGCATCGCGCCGTCGAGCCCGCGCGCCACGATCACCGAGATCTCCATGCGGAAATCGACCCGCGCCTCGAGAATGGCCGGCGTTTCCCCGATCGCGCGCCACGCCGCCTCGCACTCCGCAACCGCCTCGATGTGCGCCTGGCCCTTGCCGTCGTAGCCCAAGCGCCGCGTCTTGAGCACGGCGGGCGGCGGGAGGTCTTCGAGCGCGCGGCCGAGCGAGGCGAGGTCGGAGACGGCAGCGTAGGACGTGACGGGGATGCCGAGGCCGCTCACGAAATCTTTTTCCAGCGCCCGATCCTGGCTGATGCGCAGCGCATTCCAGCCGGGGCGCACGGGGACGCGCTCGGCCAGTCGCTGGACGCTGTCGTGGGGGATGTTCTCGAACTCGAAGGTGACGACGTCGACCGATTGCGCGAAGGAGTCGAGCTTGGCTCGATCGTCCCAGCCGCCCACCGTGCTCTGCCAGGCGACCTGGGCGGCGGGCGAGTCCTGGGCCGGATCGTAGATGTGGCAGCGGTAGCCGAGCCGCGCCGCGGCTAGCGCCGTCATGCGCCCGAGCTGGCCGCCGCCGATGATGCCGATGACGCCCCCGGGCTCGAGGGGGGCCGCGCGCTCGCTCATGCGTTCTTGGGAACGC
>CAZVZP010000034.1:0-17513 GCA_964631625.1 uncultured Hyphomicrobiales bacterium
GGAAAGGGAGCGCATGACGTTGCTGGGCATGTCGGCGAAGTTCGTCGATGCGGCCAGGAAGGCGGGGCTCGAGCCCAAAAAGACCCACGATCTCTCGAGCGTGAAGACGCTCGTCTCCACCGGCTCGCAGCTCGTGCCCGAGGGCTTCGACTACGTGCACGAGAAGATCAAGTCGGATGTCCCGCTCATTTCGCCCTCGGGCGGCACCGACCTGCTCGCCGCCTTCGTGGGCGGCAGCCCGTTGCTGCCGGTCTACCGGGGCCAGATCCAGTGTCCGCTCCTCGGCATGGCGGTCGATGTCTTCGACGAGGAGGGGCGGCCGCTCTTATCCGGCAAGGGCGAGCTCGTGTGCACGCGGCCCTTTCCCTCCATGCCGATCGGCTTCTGGAACGATCCCGGGGAGCGCAAGTATCGGGCGGCGTATTTCGAGAAGTTTCCCGGCGTGTGGTGCCACGGCGACTTCTGCGAATGGACGGCCGAGCGCGGCATGATCATCTACGGGCGCTCGGATGCGACCCTCAACCCGGGCGGCGTGCGCATCGGCACGGCGGAGATCTACCGCCAGGTCGAGCGCGTGCCCGAGGTGGCCGAATCGATCGTCATCGGCCAGGAGTGGGAGGGCGATACGCGCATCGTGCTGTTCGTGCGGCTCAAAGACGGCGCGGTGCTCGATGCGAAGCTCAAGGAGACGATCAAGCGCACGATCCGCGAGAATGTGACGCCGCGCCATGTGCCCGCGAAGCTCATCGAGGTCGCCGACATTCCGCGCACCAAGTCGGGCAAGATCGTCGAGCTCGCGGTGCGCGAGGCGGTGCACGGGCGAGCGGTCAAGAACCGCGAGGCGCTCGCCAACCCCGAGGCGCTCGAGTTCTTCCGCAACCGCCCGGAGCTCAAGGAGCCTTAGCGCGCGATGTCGATCGGCCCCGCGCAGGGGTGATCGATGGCGGCCTAGAACCAGAACACCGGCGTCTTGCTCAGGAGCTCGACGCCCGCAGCCGTCACGATGAAGTTCTGCTCCCAGCCGGCGTAGCCCACGCCCTTGCGCCCCATGAAGGACTCGGCTCCGCCCACCATGCCTTCCTCCCAGATCTCCTCGTCGTCGCCCGTGACCCTGCTGATGAAGGGCGGCTCCCACATCATGCCGTTGCTGTGCCCGTTTATCGGCCACATGGCGGCGGCCACGTCCTCGTCCTGTTCGATCGCCTGCTTGCGCCGCTCCGCGGCCGCCACGACCCGCTTCATCGGCACCCCGGGACTGATCGCCTCGAGGATCGCCTTGGTGACCGAGTAGGAGTCCTCCAGCAGCTTCTTCTGCGGCCTCGAGGGCCGCCCGCCCGCCACCACCGTGCGGCCCGAATCGAGCCAATAGCCTTGGTGGATCGGGCCGTCGATCGAAAACTTGACCATGTCGCCAATCTTCGGCGCGTCCTGGCTGTAGCCGTAGGTCGGGTCGCGCTGCACGAACATCCCGGTGTCGCCGAAGTTGACCGGGATGCGGTGCCATGTGCCGCCGCGGCGCACGATTTCGCGGCTCGCCTCGGCCACCGCCTCGGCGGCCGTCTTGCCCGCATAGAAGCTGTCGCACAGGCGATAGAGCGCGCTCGAGACGATCTGGCCCGCCTCGCGGTAGCACTCGAGCTCGCGCGGGCTCTTGACCCGCCGGCAACGGCGCACGAGATCGTCGTCGAACACATAAGCGATCTCGGGCGTCGCGGTACGCAGCTGATCGGCATACTTGACCGGCAGACAGTCGCTCCCGACGAAGGCCATGCGTCCTGTCATCTTGCGCCGCTTGAGCGCCTGGACGACGCCGGCAATGACGTCCGCATGGCCGTAATAGGCGCGCACGGCGATGAGATCGCGGCGCGGTGTCGGCGCATCGCCGTGCAGCTCCGGCTCTTTCCCCGGCTCGAGGATGACGCAGGCAAACGAGCGCGCGTTCCACGCTCGTGAGTCGGGATCCTGGCCCGAGTACTCGGAGGAAAAGTTGCTGAGCCATGAGATTTCCATGGCGCGCTCGAAGTTGCCGCCGGTCTTGCCCCAGACGAGGGCCGTCTCGTAGCCCCGCCGTTTCATCTCGCGGTGCACTTTCCGCCAACGCTCGTGGTACTCGCTCAAGGGAAAATACCGGCCGGGAAAATTCTGTCGCTCCAATGCCATGCCTTCCTCCACGCTGCGGCCGCGATGGGCGCCTACGAACTTCGCGGGCCGCAGCCCCCGCGCGTCTTCGGCCGAGACGGGTTTCAGCAACCTCGCGGCGTTCGACGTTGCTCTTGGCTAGGCGGGGCAACGCACGCGCTCGCGCGGTTCCTGTTGCGCTCGCCGTTCGGACCTCGCCACTGGCCTCTGCGCCGGCCCCAGCTCGGTGCCTGATTGCGGAGGTGGCGGAGCGAGAGGAACCAGGATCGACCATTCTCTGACCGAGAAGACATAGGTGACGGCGTGCAACTGCTCTTGCAGCGCCCCATTAGGCGGCATCCTCGAAATTTATGTAGCGCTCCAGCTCAATGGGTCTTGGGCGATCGCGGATAAACACTCTTGCAACGCACAACATCGGCCCGTAGGCCGAGACCTCCAGGCGAAAGTTTTCGTCACGGTTTGATTTCATCACGGGAGCGCGAAAGAACATGGGTCCGAGGTTGTACTCGACCTTCTCAACCTCCCCGCGCGTAAGCGGACCCTCGCGATGCTGGTGAAGCTGAATGACGATGTCTGCAACCTGGCCTTTGATACGAGAGGGGCGCCAGGTATGGACAAGAAAGAGCCCCGCATTCTGTTCATATCTTGAGATACGCCACTTTTCGAGGTCTTGGTTATCCGAGAGGGCCTCGGGGGAACCCGGAGGGACCTCGTCGGTTCCCGCAGCGATATTCTCGGGTTTGAAATCCTGGAAGGACAGCTCCTGGCGCTTTAGCCAGTCTGCGTAGAATGGGTCATCCTGAAGCTGCTCGCGGAATCTCGTTTGCATTAGGAAGACGAGGCCGATGAACAGGGGCACGAGAAGGACGGCGGTGATTCCAAATAGCACCGGTAGCCACTCTGGTTTGTCGATGTTGCCGGCAGCAGCGAGGAAGGCGCCTACGAGCAGAACCAGACCTGCAAACCAGGCCGCGAGAAGCTGTATAGGGCGAGTGATCTTGTGGGGCTCAATCTTAGGGGACGTCATCAGCGAGCCCTCTGGGCTGTATGCGGCCAGATTTGTTCACCAAAATCTTTTCTTGGCAAATGCCTTTCCCGAACCGGATTTGAAATATCGTTCGAGCTCCCGCGCATTGCTTTCGGTTGGCACCGCGACATAGGATTTCAAGGCGATCGGTAAGTACGCTTTGGTCGAACTTACGCGACCCCGTTCATGCAAGCCGATTCTACGGCGAAGATCGTTCGTTGAGCCGACGTAGATGCCGCCATTTGCCAATTGAAGGAAGACGTAGATGTCGCCATTTCCCAATTGAAGGAAATAGACGTACCCCATGATGACATCGCTCTCCCTGCGCTCCTTACGGAGCTTCGGGAGACACTCCTACGCCTGATCGCCTTGGGTCGGCAGTCCACGTCGTGGCCTGCCACCCGAAGCCGAAGGCGTAGGGTGGCGGAGGGGGTGGGATTCGAACCCACGGTGCCCCGCAAAGGGCACAACGGTTTTCGAGACCGCCCCGATCGACCACTCCGGCACCCCTCCGCATCTTCAAAGGCCGCGCCCCGGGCGGGCCGCGAGCATAACGGATGGCTCAAAAACGCCGCAAGGCGCGCATCACGGCCGCCCGACGGGCTCGTCGGGCGGGGCTAACGGGCGAAGATGATTGACACTTTTGCCGGTCCCGCTATAGTGGCGGCACGCCCGCAGGGGGCCCCCGCTTCCGCATCGTGGAAGGGCCGCGCGGGCCGAGGAACTCCGGCCATGTTTGCCATCATCCGCACCGGCGGAAAACAATACCGTGTGGTCCCGAACGAGATCATCGCGGTCGAGAAGGTCGCGGGCAAGCGGGGCCAACAAATTGAATTTACCGAGGTTCTTGCCTTGTTCCGGGACGAGGGGGTCAAGGTCGGTCAGCCCTTGATCGAGGGCGCGCGCGTCCAGGCCACCGTGCTCGAGCAGGCCAAGACTTCGAAGATATTGGTGTTCAAGAAGAAGCGCCGGCACAACTACCGGCGCAAGACCGGACACCGCCAGGATCTGACGGTCGTGCGCATCGACGAGGTGCTGGGCCCGGGCGAGCAGCCCACGAGCAAGCCGGCCGAGCTCAAGCCGCGCCCGATGCCGCGGCCGACGGACGGAGCGAAGGCCGGCAAGGCTGCGGGCGCGGCACGGCCCGCTGCCCGGCCCGAGGCCAAGACCAAGGGTCCCTCGAAGAAGGCGGAGCCCAAGAAGGCCAGGGCCGAGGTGGGCAAGAGCGAGAAGGCCGGGACCAAGAAGCGGGCGACGAAGGCGCCGGGCGCGTCGGGGAAGAGCGCCAAACCGGCGGCCAAGAAGCAGACCCCGGCCAGGCCCTGGGGAAGGGCAAAGGCACCAAGGAGAAGTCCTGATGGCACATAAGAAGGCGGGCGGCAGCTCGCGCAACGGCCGCGACAGCGCCGGCCGGCGTCTCGGCGTCAAGCGCTTCGGCGGCGAGGCCGTGATCGCGGGCAACATTCTCGTGCGTCAGCGGGGCACCACCTTCCACCCCGGCTCCAACGTGGGTCTTGGCCGCGATCACACGCTGTTCGCGCGGACCGACGGGCGGGTCCGCTTCTCGCGCGGCTCGGGCGGACGGACGTTCATCTCGGTCGATCCGGCCACCCATTAGCGGCGCGTAGCACGCCTCACGCGAGCGGGCGAGCGCCGCAGTCCCGGCGGCATCGCTCGGGCGGTGCGGCCTTAGTGGGCGATGCCCGGACCGGGCGATGAAGTTCCTCGACGAATCCAAGATCTATCTGCGTGGGGGCGACGGCGGCAACGGCTGCGTCGCCTTCCGGCGCGAGAAATTCGTCCCGCGCGGCGGCCCGGACGGCGGCAACGCTGGCAAGGGCGGCGACGTGATCGCGTACGCCGCCCAAGGCCTCAATACGCTGATCGATTACCGCTACGAGCAGCATTTTCGTGCGCGCAAGGGGGGCAACGGCGAGGGCGCCAACCGCACGGGCGCCGATGCGCCGGACGTGGTGCTGCGCCTGCCCGTGGGCACCGAGATCTACGAGAACGACAAGACGACCCGGATCGCCGATCTCGACAGGCTCGGCGCCTGCGCCGTGCTCGCGCGCGGCGGCCGCGGCGGCTTCGGCAACGCCCACTACAAGTCCTCGACCAACCGCGCGCCGCGCCGCGCCGATCCCGGAAGCCCCGGGGAAGAGCGCTGGGTCTGGCTCAAGCTCAAGCTGATCGCCGATGCCGGCTTGCTCGGCCTGCCTAATGCGGGCAAGTCCACGTTCCTCGCCCGGGTCTCGCGCGCGCGGCCCAAGATCGCCGACTATCCGTTCACGACGCTCGAGCCCAAGCTCGGCGTCGTTTATGTGGACGGCACCGAGTTCGTGCTGGCGGACATTCCGGGCCTCATCGAGGGCGCGCACCGGGGCGCCGGCCTGGGCCACCGGTTCCTGCGCCATATCGAGCGCTGCCGGGTGCTGCTGCATCTGGTGGACGGCACGGCGAGCGAGATCGCGAAGAGCTACCGCACGGTCCGAGCCGAGCTCGAACGCTACGGCCAGGGGCTCGCCGAGAAGCCTGAGATCGTGGCCCTCAACAAGATCGACGTGCTCGATGCGGCGGCGCGGCGGCGTAAAATTCGCGCGCTCGCGCGGGCCTCGGGCCGCCCGGTCTATCCGCTGTCCGCGGCGAGCGGCGAGGGGGTCGAGGCGGCGTTGCGCGCGCTGCTGACCGCGCTCAAGGCCCAAGAGCCGCCGGCCGCCGAGCCGCGCCGGGCGGGCGCAGGAGCAGCGTCGTGACGCCCGAGCTTGCCAAGGCGCGGCGCGTGGTCGTCAAGATCGGCTCGAGCCTCTTGGTCGAGCCCGAGAGCGGCGAACTGCGCGCGCGCTGGCTCGACGCGCTGGCCTCCGATGTGGCGCGCATGAGGGAGCGCAAGCAGGAGGTGATTCTCGTCTCCTCGGGCGCCATCGCGGTGGGGCGTCGGCGGCTCGCGCTCGCCCGGCGGCAGCTCAAGCTCGAGGAGAAGCAGGCGGCCGCGGCCGTGGGCCAGATCGAGCTCGCCCATGCCTACCAGGAGGCCCTGCGCCGGCACGGGGTGGCCGTGGCCCAGATCCTGCTCACGATCGACGACACCGAGGCGCGCCGGCGCTACCTCAACGCGCGCAGCACGATCAACACGCTTCTCGCCATGGGCACGGTGCCGGTGATCAACGAGAACGATACGGTGGCGACCGCCGAGATTCGCTTCGGCGACAACGACCGGCTGGCGGCGCGCGTCGCCGCGATGATGACCGCGGATCAGCTTGTGCTGCTTTCCGACATCGACGGGCTCTACACGCGTAATCCGCTGACGGATCGCGACGCCGAGTTTGTCCCGGTCATCCGCGCGGTGACGCCCGAGATCGAGGCCATGGCCGGAGCCCCGGGCACCGCCGACGGCTCGGGCGGCATGGTGACGAAGATCGCCGCGGCCAAGATCGCGCTCGGCGCCGGCTGCCACATGGCGATCACGAATGGGCGCATCGAGCACCCCTTGCTCGCGATCGAAGAGGGCGCGCGCTGCAGCTGGTTCGTCTCGAGCGCGAGCCCGCGCGCGCAGCGCAAGCACTGGATCGCAGGCGCGCTCAAGCCCGCGGGCCGCATCACCGTGGACGAGGGCGCCTGCGCGGCGCTTATGAACGGCAAGAGCCTCTTGCCCGCGGGCGTCCTTAAGGTCGGCGGCGCGTTCGAACGGGGCGATGCGGTCATCGTCGAGGACCGCGCGGGCCGCGAGGTCGCGCGCGGGCTCATCACCTATTCGGCCGTCGACGCCGAGCGTATAATCGGCCAAAAGAGCCGTGAGATCGAGCGCATCTTGGGCTACCGTGGGCGCGAAGAGATGATCCATCGCGACGACTTGGTGTTGAGCGAGTGAAGCGATGAGCGGCGCCGAAGCCCTTGCCCCATCGCCTCTCGAGCAGGAGATCACGGCGCTCGCGCGCGCGGCGCGCGAGGCCTCGCGCACGCTCGCCCGCACCCCGCACGATCGGCGCGTCGCCGCCTTGAAGGCCGCGGCGGCGGCGATCCGCGCGCGGCGCGTCGAGATTCTCGAAGCCAATGGCCGGGACGTCGCGGCGGCGCGCGAGCGCAACCTTGGCCCCGCCTTGATCGACCGGCTCCGGCTCGACGAGGCGCGCATCGAGGCGATGGCCGCGGGCCTCGAGGCGGTTGCGGCGCTGCCGGATCCGCTCGGACGCGAGCTTGCGCGCTGGACGCGGCCCAACGGCCTCGACATCGCGCGCGTGTCCGTGCCCCTCGGGGTCATCGCGATCATCTACGAGTCGCGCCCGAATGTGACCGCGGACGCCCCCGGCCAGTGCCGCAAATCGGGCAATGCGGCGATCCTGCGCGCCGGCTCGGAGAGCTCGCGCTCCTCGGCCGCGATCATGGCGGCGCTGGGGGAGGGCCTCGAGGTCGCCGGGCTGCCTCCCGCCGCGGCTCAGCTCGTGCCGACGACCGACCGCGCGGCGGTGGGCGCCCTGCTTCGCCTCGAGCAATTCATCGACGTGGTCGTGCCGCGCGGCGGCCGCGGCCTGATCGAGCGCGTCAAGGCGGAAAGCCGCATTCCGGTCTTCGCCCATCTCGAGGGCAACTGTCACGTTTACGTGCACGAGCAGGCCGATCCCAGGATGGCCTCCGACATCGTGTTCAACGCCAAGATGCGGCGCACCGGCGTTTGCGGCGCTGCGGAGACGTTGCTGATCGACGCGAGTGTCGCCGAGCGTTGCCTGCCGGCGATCCTCGATCGCTTGATCGCGGCCGGCTGCGAGATCCGAGGCGACGACCTCGTGCGGCGCATCGAGCCCCGGTCCAAACTGGCCAGCGAAGCGGATTGGTTCACCGAGTATCTCGATGCGATCCTGGCGGTGCGTGTCGTCGGCGGGCTCGACGCCGCCATCGCGCACATCAATCACTACGGCTCGCACCACACCGATGCGATCGTGACGGACGACCGCGCGGCGGCCGAACGTTTCATGACCGAAGTTGACAGCGGCATCGTCCTGCACAACGCCTCGACCCAGTTCGCCGACGGCGGCGAGTTCGGCATGGGGGCCGAGATCGGCATCTCGACCGGCAAGCTGCATGCCCGGGGCCCGGTCGGCGCGGAACAGCTCACCACCTACCAATACCGGGTGCGCGGCCGCGGGCAGGTTCGCCCCTGACGCACTCGGCTTACCGCGCCAAGTCGAGGCCGGCCTTGGGCCGCATCCGCCGCGTGGGCATTCTCGGCGGCTCGTTCAATCCGGCCCACGGCGGCCATCTTCACATCAGCCGGCGCGCGCTTCGTGCGCTTGCTCTGGACGAGGTGTGGTGGCTGGTCTCGCCCCAGAACCCCTTGAAGGCCAAGGCCGGCATGGCGCCTCTCGCGGCGCGGCTGGCCGGCGCGCGCGCCCTGGCCGCGGATGGGCGCATCCGCATCTGCGATCTCGAGCGCGTCTTCGGCACCACGCGGACGGCGGAAACCTTAACGCGGCTCCTCCGCCGCTACCCGAAGCTGCGCTTCGTCTGGCTCATGGGCGCCGATAATCTGGTAGAAATCCCCACCTGGGCCGAGTGGGAGCGCATCTTTCGCACGGTTCCCATTGCGGTCTTCGATCGGCCTTCCTATTCTCAAAGGGCGCTGGGTTCCCGGGCCGCGCGGCGCTTCGGCCGGAACCGGCTGCGGTCGGACGAGGCCAAGGAGCTCGCGCTCAGGCGCCCGCCGGCCTGGATCTTCCTCCGAGGCCACTTCCACCCGGCCTCGGCCACGGAGATCCGGGCGGAGCGGTGCCGCGCGCAGTATGATGTTACAACAACGGGATGAGGCTACACATTCAACCTACAGCAACCCAGCGGCTCTCGGCCCAAGACCTTTGCCGCCTGGTCCTCGCCACCCTCGAGGACATGAAAGCCGAAGAGATCGTCACCATCGACTTGGCGGGCAAAACCGAAATCGCGGATTACATGGTCATCGCCTCCGGCACCTCCGGGCGGCAACTCGCCGCCATCGCCGAGCGCCTGGCCGAGCGGCTGAAAGCGCAGGCCCTGGGGCCTGTGCCCATGGAAGGGCTCGAAGCCGGCGAGTGGATCGTGCTCGATCTGATCGACGTCGTCGTCCATCTCTTCCGGCCCGAGATCCGCACCCATTACAATCTCGAGAAGATGTGGTCCGCGGTGCTGCCGCGCGGCCGCGAGGAGGCATTCTACGGCGTCGCCGGCGAGGCCCGATCCTGACCGAGCCTTTCGCCAGCGCCTACGAACCTTTGAAGCGCCGCGCTTGCATGCCTCGGCTGGGCCGGGGTAGAGGCCGCTGTTGTGGCCGAATCTTCTTGGCTATAAGAACGCCATGATCACCGAACCCCGCCCGCGCCCGATTGTCTTATGCGTGCTCGATGGCTGGGGCGAGCGCGAAGACGCCCCCGACAACGCCATCGCGCGAGCCGGAACCCCCGTGTGGCACCGTCTGATGACGGACTGGCCGCACGCGCGCCTGTCGGCCTCTGCCGAGGACGTCGGGCTTCCCGCCGGGCAAATGGGCAACTCGGAAGTGGGGCACATGAGCCTGGGCGCGGGCCGCATCGTGCTGCAGGACTTGCCGCGCATCGATCGCGCGGTGGCCGACGGTTCGCTTGCGCGCAACCCCGCGTTGAGCCGGCTGATCGACAAGGTGCGCGGGGGCTCGGGCGTCTGCCACCTGATGGGGCTTATCTCCCCCGGCGGCGTTCACTCCCATCAGGAGCACATCGCCGTGCTCGCTCGCATCCTCTCCGCCGCCGGCCTCAAGGTGTGGCTGCATGCCTTCCTCGATGGCCGCGACACGCCGCCATCCTCCGCCCAAGGCTATCTCGAGCAACTTAAGAAGGCGCTCGCAGGCGTCGCGAATATCGCGTTCGGCGTGGTCTCGGGTCGCTACTACGCGATGGACCGCGACGGGCGCTGGGAGCGCACCAAGCTCGCCCACGACGCGCTCACGGCTGCGCAAGCGCCGCAACTTCCCTCGCCCCGAAGCGGCGTGGCCGAGAGCTATGCCCAGGGGATAACCGATGAATTCGTGAAGCCCTTTGTGGTCGAAGGCTACCCGGGCATGGGGCGGGGCGACGGCCTCCTGTGTGCGAACTTCCGTGCCGACCGCGTGCGCCAGATCTTACGCGCACTGCTCGACCCCGGTTTCGCCGAGTTCGAGCGGCGCAAGGTCGTGGCCTTCTCGGGCGCGGCGGGCCTCACGGATTACGGCGGGGGGCTTGCGGAGATACTCGACATTCTCTTTCCCAGCGAACCGCTCAAGGGAATCTTGGGCGAGGTCATCGCCCAGGCGGGCCTTAAGCAGCTTCGCATCGCGGAGACCGAGAAATACGCCCACGTCACCTACTTCTTCAACGGCGGCGAGGAGCGGGTCTTTCCCGGCGAGGAACGCATCCTCGTGCCCTCGCCGAAGGTTGCGACCTACGACTTGAAGCCGGAGATGTCGGCCGAGGAGGTGACCGACCGCGTGGTCGCGGCGATCGAGGGCGGGCGCTTCGACCTCATCGTGCTCAACTATGCCAATCCGGACATGGTCGGCCATACCGGCAACTTTGCCGCGGCGCTCACCGCGGTCGAGACGGTGGACCGCGCGCTGGGCCGTGTGCTTGCGGCCGTCGAGAAGAGAGGGGGCGTGCTGCTGATCACCGCCGACCACGGCAATATCGAGCGCATGCGCGACGAGGCGAGCGCGCAGCCGCACACCGCGCACACCTCGAACCGGGTGCCGGTCGTGCTCGCCGGTCTGCGCGATCCGGCTTTGCGCTTGCGCGACGGAGGCCTCTCCGATGTTGCGCCGACGATCCTGGCCCTCATGGGGCTCGAGCAACCCTGCGCCATGACCGGCCGCTCGCTGCTCGTCGAGGAACGAGTACCCCATCGCGCGGGTGCCCATGCGGCGCTCGGCTAGGCTATGCGCTTGCCTCGCCCTCGCCGCGTGCCTGCTCGTGTTGGCGGCTACGGCACGGGCCGAGGAATCGCCCTCGCGCGAGAGCCTCAAGGCGCTCGAGGAGGCCGCCGCGAGCGAGCATGAGCGCGCTCGGGCATTGAGAGAAGAGTCCGAGCGCCTGCGCGCCGAACTCACCCAGCTTCGCCCAGACTTGGTTGACGCCGCGGCCGCGGCCCAGACGCGCGAACAGGCGCTCGCCCGGCTCGAGAGAGAGCTTGGCCTCCTCGCCGAGCGGCAAGGGGTGGCGCGCGCGGACCTCCGGCGCGACGAGGCGGGGCTTGTCGCGCTGCTGGCCGCGCTCGAACGGATGAGCTGGCGCCCCGCCGAGGCCATCGCGCTCAGTCATGCCTCTCTGACCGAGGCAAGCCGGAGCGCGCTTCTCTTTGGCGCCGTTGCCCCCGCGCTAAAGGACCGGGCCGAGCGGCTCAAGAGCGAGCTTGCGGAGCTTGCGGCACTGCGCCGCGATATTGACGCGCGGCAGGCTTCGGTTCGGCACGAGGCGGAAGGCCTTGCGGCGGAGCACCGGACGCTCGCACGCCTGTTCGACCGGCAAAGCGAATTGCTGAAGCAAACCGAAGGCGAACGCCGTGCGGCGGAAGGGCATGCCGCCGAGCTCGCTGGCGAGGCGGAGGACCTGCGCGAGCTGTTGGCCGAGATCGAGCGCAAGCGTGCGCAAGAAGCGGCCGAAGCCCAAGCCGGCGCCGAGGCGGAAGCCCAAGCCCGCACCGAAACGGTGACGCCCGAGGAGAAGCCGCCAACGGTCGTTGCGAGCCTGAGCGAGGTGCGCCCCGAGCAGCCGCCGTCGATCACAGCGGCCGAAGGCTCCCTGGTCATGCCCGCGGCCGGCCGCTTGCGCACCGGCTTCGACGAGACGAACTCCGCCGGCCTCGCGAGCAACGGCCTCGTGATCGAGACACGGGCCAATGCGGTCGTGGTTGCGCCCTTCGACGGCGAAGTCGTGTTCGCCGGGCCCTTCCGCGGCTACGGGCCGCTCTTGATCATCGAGCACGGCGAGGATTATTATAGCCTGCTCGCGGGACTCGGGCGTATCGATTGCGTTCTAGGCCAATGGCTTCTGGCCGGTCAGCCCGTCGGGGTGATGGGGCCAGACTCCGATGAGAGTCCAACCCTCTATGTCGAAATGCGTCGCGGCGGGCAGCCGATCGACCCTCTGCCCTGGATGGCTCCGAACGACAAACTGGCGCGTGGATGAAATGCGTAAGGCTTTAACCGCCGGGCTGGTGGCCCTGGCAATGGTGGCGATTCCGGCTCACGGCTTTGCCGCGAGCAACGAGACCTACCGACAGCTCGACCTGTTCGGCGACGTGTTCGACCGCGTCAAATCGGACTACGTCGAGGAGGTGCCCGACAAGGAGCTCATCGAATCCGCGATCAACGGCATGCTGACCTCGCTCGATCCCCATTCGCGCTACCTGTCGCCGGAAGACCATCAGGAGATGATGATCGAGACCAAGGGCGAGTTCGGGGGCTTGGGCATCGAGGTGACGCTCGAGAACGGCTTCATCAAGGTCGTCTCGCCCATCGACGACACGCCGGCCTATCGCGCCGGGATCGAGAGCGGCGATCTCATCACCCATCTCGACGGCGAGCAGGTCCTGGGGCTCACGCTCGATGAGGCCGTCGACCGCATGCGCGGGCCGGTGAACTCGAAGATCCGCTTGACCGTCGTGCGCCCGGGCGTCGACCAGCCGTTCGACGTCGAGATCGTGCGCGACATCATCCGCATCAAATCGGTGCGCTATCGGCGCGAGGGCGACATCGGCTACATCCGGATCACCAAGTTCATGGAGAACACCGATACGGAGCTGAACAAGGCGATGAAGAGCCTGGTGGCCGAGATCGGCCCCGACATGGAAGGACTCGTTCTCGATCTGCGCAACAATCCGGGCGGCCTGTTCGAGCAGGCGGTGGCCGTGTCCGATGCATTTCTCGATCAAGGCGAGATCGTCTCGACCCGCGGTCGCAGCACCGAGAGCATCGACCGGCGCAACGCGCGCAAGGGCGACATCGCCTCGGGCCTGCGCATGATCGTGCTGATTAACGGCGGTTCGGCGTCGGCCTCCGAGATCGTTGCCGGCGCGCTTCAGGACCACCACCGCGCGCTCGTGCTCGGCACGCGCTCGTTCGGCAAGGGGTCCGTGCAGACGGTGATTTCGCTCGGCGATCAGGGCGCCATTCGGCTCACCACGGCGCGCTACTACACGCCCTCCGGCACCTCCATCCAGGCCACGGGCATCGCGCCCGACATCGTCGTCGAGCAGGCCAAGATCGAGCAGGCCAGCACCGGTGCCTCGTTTCGCGAGGCCGATCTGCGCAACCGCCTTCCCTCCCAGAACGAGCTCGACGGCAACGGGGCGGACGAGACCCCAACCGAGACCCCAACCGAGACCCCAACCGAGACGCCGGCCGAGACTACCGGTGCGGCGCCGGGCGAAGGCGAGGAAGCGAAGCAGGATTATCAGTTGCGCCGCGCGCTCGATCTGCTCCAAGGCCTGCACCTCCTCTCGATGAGCGAGGAGGGCTGATCACAGGCTCCGTGCGCGGGCAATCGCGATCCGCGAGCGCGCCGGGCCCCCGAGCCGGCGAGAGGCGACGGGGGTTTCGCGTTCACCCCCTGATCATCGCGTGCGGGGTGGCGGGCCTCGCCGTTGCCGCGATCGGAGGTTGGCTCGCCCTGGACGAACCGTCTCCCGCGCCGGGCACCTCCCGGCCTGCGGTCGAGCTTCCTCTTGAGCCCGTGGCGCAGCTTCTCCCGGAGCCCGAGGGAGAGACCGAAGCCCAAGCGCTCGCTCCTCTTAAGGACACGTCCCTTTCAGCGAGCGAGCCCGTGACGCGTGAGCAGCAACTCGAGCCGATCGCCGAACTGCGGCCGACGGACTCTAAGCCCGCGGCGGTGGAGCCGATCCCCCCGGAGGACGCAGGCGAGCCGGCCGATGTGGCCAGCGGCGCACCGGCGCCACCGGCCACGGCGGCCGAGCCGATGGATGTGCCGCTCAGCGTCGAAGCCGGTACGCCACCGCCGCCGGCGCTTGAGAACAGCACGTCTGCGGAGCGCGTTGCGCCCGAGGGCAAGACGCCCGATGCGGCGCAGCCGGCAGCGCCCGACGCCGTGCTCCTCGAAGAGGGCCCCTACGGGCCGCTGCCCGCGGTGAGCGCCGACGGGCGCGCACCGTGGCTCGCCTATGCGCGCCCCTTCGATGCCGCCGATCCGCGGCCCAAGATCGCGATCCTGATCACGGGCTTGGGCTTAAGCGAGGCGGCGACCCGCGCCGCCATCGAATTGCCCGGCGCGATCACCTTATCGTTCGCCCCCTACGCCGCCGATCTTAAGCGTTGGAGCGAACAGGCGCGCGCGGCGGGGCACGAGCTGTTTCTCGATCTGCCTATGGAGCCCGCGAGCTATCCCACCGACGATCCGGGGCCCTATGCGCTCCTGACCTCGCTCACGCCGCCCGAGAACCTGGCCCGGCTCGACTGGCTACTGTCGCGCTTTTCGGGCTACGTCGGCGTCGTCGATGTCATGGCAACCAAGTTCGCACGCGCCGATGGGGCGCTGCGCCCGGTGCTCGAGAGCTTGAAGCTCCGCGGCCTCATGGTGCTCGACAGCCGTGCGGTGGAGGAGAGCGCGATCGGCCCGCTCGCGAGCGGCCTCGGGATGCCGAATGCGAGCGCGCATCTCTTCCTCGATGGGCTCGCCGCGCGCGAGGCCATCGACGAGGCGCTGGCCGAGCTCGAGAAACGAGCCCGAGAGACGGGCTTTGCCATCGGCATCGGCCGGCCCTATCCGGTTACCCTGCAGCGGCTGGGCGAATGGACGCGCACGCTCGATGAGCGCGGCCTGATGCTGGCGCCGGTGAGCGGCGCGGCGCGGCGCAAGGCGTAGCCGCGATGGCTGAAGCTTCGGAGCCGCGTCCTTATCGCCGCGGCGTCGGCGTGGTCTTGATCAACGCGCAGGGGCTGGTGTTCGCCGGTCGGCGCATCGACCTCGCGGTCGAGGCCTGGCAGATGCCGCAAGGGGGCATCGATCCGGGCGAGCATCCGGAGGCCGCGGCTCGCCGCGAGCTTGCGGAAGAGATCGGCACGGCCAACGCGGAAGTCTTGGCGGAGACCGCGGAGTGGCTGGCCTACGAGCTGCCGCCGGAGCGCCAGCGCCTGGCCTGGGGCGGCCGTTACCGCGGCCAGATGCAGAAGTGGTTCGCCATGCGCTTCCTGGGAACGGACGCGGAGATCGATCTTGCGGCCGGGCATCCGGAGTTCAGCACCTGGCGCTGGCTCTCCTGCCGCGAGATCTTGGCCGCGATCGTGCCCTTCAAGCACGCGCTCTATGCGCGGGTGTTCGAGGAGTTTCGCGATTATTTGGCCGACGCCTGAACCAAGACAACACGCTTTCGTCGCGGGGCACAGGCCGCCGCGCCCTCTCCGGGAGATGATCCGCAACTGTTAAGCGCTCGCCTGGAGGCGCCGGGCCTGCTGCTGCAGGAACCACCAGGCGAGCTTCGTGAGGTTGCGGCCGAGGAAGCTCTGGGGTTTGAGTCCGATGGCCTTGAGCACCATGGCGAAGCCGCGCTCGACGTGACCGAAGCGGTAGCGGGGCAGGGTAAAACGGACGTAGGAGCGGATGCAGCGCCCCCGATCGTACGGCGCCGTGTCGCCCGAGCCGCAGTAATAGGCGTAGCCGAGCTCGTCGTCCCGGCTCTCGAACAGCCGGCCGAAGGCCACGCGCGCGCGAGCGAAGAGCGAGAGACGCTCGCTCTTCTGGTAACGCTTCATATGGCTGTAGAACAGCTTGTAGTGCCGGAATTCGTCGCCCGCGATCTTGGCGCACAAGAGCTTGAGCACGGGCTCCTCGACCGAATCCTCGAGCGCGCTGTAATAGGAGGAGGTGCCGGCCTCGACGATGCAGCGGGCGATGAGCTCGCCGCAGCGCGAGCCCCGCACCGATTCCGAGACGTCGAGCGGCAGCCGGTGGCCGGCAACGAAGCGGCCGAAGGCATCGTCGAAGTCGAACGAGGGGTCGGCGAGCTCGGCGTACCTGCGCAGGGCCTGGCCGTGCTGAACCTCCTCGACCGCCCACGCGCGCGCCGCGGCGACGAAATCAAGGTCGTCGTGGAAGACGTTTCCGAGATAGGTGCCGTAGTCGGCGGCATGGTGCTCGACCATGCACGCCGCCTTGACGATCGCGGTCAAATCGGGCGTGAGCTTCGAGCGATCGAGCTCATGCCACGGGATGTCGTCGAGGCGCCACTGCCCCATGCCCTCTCATCCCCCGTTCATCTCCGGGCGGCCGCGAGTCGCGGGCCGCCTCGTTCCCACCGGCGTCGATTATAAGAAAAAATGCGCGGGCTTCAAACTATCCCCCGGTCGGCCGATTCGCTTCCGTGCGGCCCGATCCGCGCCGCTTAACCCTAATAGAACAGGGGCGGGCTGCTTCCGCGAGGCGCCCGGGGCGTTGCGGCTTACGCGGCCTTGCTCGCAATATCGACGAGCGTCTGCGCAATCTCGTGCGCCTTCTCCGCGCGCTCCCGCTCGGCCTCGGTCTGCGCGTCCTTGAGGTCGTCCTCGGCGTCCCGAAGGCGCTGCTCGGCTGCGCTGCGGTCGATCTCGCCTCGCGGTATCGCCTCCTCGGCAAGCACGGTCACGCGCTCGCCGGTGACTTCGGCGAAGCCGCCGGCCACGAAGATCTGCTCCTTGACCCTGCCGCCCTCGTGAATGTCGATGAGGCCCGCTCGCACGGTCGAGATCAGCGGCGCGTGTTGGGGCAGCACGCCGAAGTCGCCTTCGGTTCCCGGCACGACCACCATCTCGACCTCTTCCGAGACGAGCAGGCGGCTCGGCGAGACGAGCTCGAAGAGGATCTTTGCCGGAATCTCCGCCATGTCGCGCGTCCTCAACCGACCTCGGCCGCCATCTCCTTGGCCTTCTCGATCGCTTCCTCGATCGTGCCCAGCATGTAGAACGCGGCCTCGGGCAGATCGTCGTGCTTGCCCTCGACGATCTCGCGGAAGCCCTTGATCGTATCCTCGAGTGGCACGAACTTGCCGGACCGTCCGGTGAACACCTCGGCCACGAAGAAGGGCTGCGAGAGGAAGCGCTGGATCTTGCGCGCGCGCCCCACGATCAGCTTGTCCTCCTCCGAGAGCTCGTCCATGCCCAGGATCGCGATGATGTCTTGGAGCGCCTTGTAGCGCTGCAGGACTTCCTGCACACGGCGCGCCACCCCGTAGTGCTCCTCGCCCACGACGCGCGGATCGAGGATGCGCGAGGTCGAATCCAGCGGATCCACCGCCGGGTAGATGCCGAGCTCGGCGATCTGGCGCGAGAGCACGGTCGTCGCATCGAGATGCGCGAAGGAGGTGGCCGGCGCCGGGTCGGTCAGGTCGTCGG
>CAZVZP010000035.1:0-14655 GCA_964631625.1 uncultured Hyphomicrobiales bacterium
GGGGCGTCCGTCCGGGGCGGCCTTCCTCTCCACCTCGGGCAAGAGCTCCTCGAGCGAGGCCCCCGGTTCGAGACGGCCGCGGAGCTCGTCGGTTTTGGCGCGCAAGGCGTCGTCGGAAAGCGCCTGCATCGCGGGCTCGAGCGCGTTGATCCGCTCCACGTCGCGGCGATAGGTGCGCAGCACACGCTCGTTGACCGTGCCGAACAGGCGGCGGGCGATGGTGCTGATCATCGGGGCCTCGGGTCCTGAAAGGCGCGGCTTCGAGGCCGCGCCCCGACGGGGAGAGCGTGAGACAAGGTATCCAACATCAATGACTTGGGCGAGAGATAAGGATTCGGTGCCGCCCTGTCAACGAGGCGGAGAAACGAGGCTAGCCCGTTGCCGGCAAAGGCCGATTCGTCTATACCGCGAGCGTCCGTTGAGGCGAGGGACTCCATCATGGCCAAATATCCGCGCTCGCCGCTCGCGCCCAAGCGGTTTCCCAGTCTGCCGCGCCTCGCAGGGCTCGTGCTCTACGCCGGTGCGGCCGGCATCCGCTATCAAGGCCGCAGCGACCTGATGCTCGCGCTCGTGCCGCAGGGGAGCGCGATCGCGGGCGTGTTCACCCGCTCGAGGGCGGCGTCGGCGCCGGTCGAGTGGTGCCGCCGGGCGATGCGGGGCGGGCGCGTGCGAGCGCTCGTGGTCAACTCCGGGAACGCCAATGCCTTTACCGGCGCGGCCGGCGTCAAGGCGGTGGCCCGCACCGTCGATGCGGCGGCGCGTCTCTTCGGCTGCACGCGGCGCGAGGTGTTCGTCGCCTCGACCGGCGTGATCGGTGCGCCGCTCGATGCCTCGAAAATCCTCCGCGCGCTGCCCGGCCTCGTGGCTAGGCGCGCCGTATCGTGGGAGGCGGCCGCGCGCGCGATCATGACCACCGATACCTTTGCCAAGGGCGCGGCCCGGCGCACGACAATCGACGGCCGGCCGGTGGTCGTTGCGGGCTTCGCCAAGGGCTCCGGCATGATCGCGCCCGACATGGCGACCTTGCTGGCGTTCCTTTTCAGCGATGCCCGGCTGCCCAACGGCGTGCTCCAGGAGCTTCTGGCCGAGGCCAACGAGCGGACGTTCAACTGCGTGAGCGTGGACGGCGACACCTCGACGAGCGACAGCGTGTATTTCGTGGCCACGGGGCAAGGTCCGCGGCACCGCCCGGTGCGCTCGGCGCGCGACCCCCGGCTCGCCGGGTTCAGGACCGCGCTCCTGGCGGTGATGACCGATCTCGCGCAGCAGATCGCCAAGGACGGCGAGGGCGCGCAGAAGTTCGTCACCGTTGCGGTCACAGGCGCGGCGTCCGATAAGGCCGCGCGGCGCATCGCGCTCACGATTGCGAACTCGCCGCTGGTCAAGACCGCGATCGCGGGCTCGGATCCGAACTGGGGCCGGATCGTGGCGGCGGTCGGTCGCGCGGGCGAGCGCGCTTCGCCCGACCGCCTGGCTCTGCGGCTGGGCGGCCAGCTCGTCACGCGCAACGGCACGGTCCATCCGCGCTATAGCGAGGCGCGCGCGGCGCGGCACATGCGCGGACGCTCGATCGAGATTGCGGTCGATGTCGGCGTGGGAGAAGGTCGCGCCACGGTGTGGACCTGCGATCTGACCCGCGGCTACATCGACATCAACGCCGACTACCGCTCGTAGGGTCGTGGCCACTTGGCAAGCCGGGCCGGCATGGAGGGGACCGACGCCGACCGCGCGGAGAGGTTCGTGACCGAACGCCGGTTGCTGCTCGTCGCGGCGGTCGCTCTCGTCGATCGGGACGGGCGCGTGCTCTTGGCCCAGCGACCGGCGGGCAAGGCCATGGCGGGCCTCTGGGAGTTCCCCGGCGGCAAGCTGCGCGAGGCCGAGACGCCGGAGGCGGCGCTCGTGCGCGAGCTCAAGGAAGAGCTCGGCGTCGATACCGAGGCGAGCTGCTTGGCGCCGTTCACCTTCGCCTCCCACGGCTACCCGGAGTTCCATCTCTTGATGCCGCTCTACGTCTGTCGCGTCTGGCGCGGCGTGCCCACAGCGCGCGAGGGCCAGCGGCTTGCCTGGGTCGAGCCGCGCGAGCTGGCGCGCTACCCCATGCCGCCGGCGGATGTGCCTCTCATCGCCATGTTGCGCGACCTGCTGTGAGCGGCCAGTGCTGCGACACTTGGCGGCTTGGCGCTCGGCCTCTCTTGGCTAGTGCATTGACGCAATCGGCTGATTCACAATTGGCTGACGGCGTGCGAGCCTGGGCGTATGGCTCAGACAGTATACGTGATGGTGAGTGCTTCGGATCGGGCGCGGCTGGAAGCGATCGTAACGGACCGCAGTCGACAGCAGAAGCATGTGGAGCGGGCTCGGATCGTGCTGGCATCCGTCGTGGGTGGGCTGGTTCAGCAGGTCGCCGCGGCAATCGGCGTTAGCCGGCCGATGGTTTGGCGGTGGCAGCAATGCTTCGCCGAAGCGGGCGTCGAGGGGCTGCTACGCGACAAGAGCCGCAAGCCCGGCAAGCCGCCAATCCCGGCCGAGACCGTGGCGCGGGTGGGGGCGCTGACCTGCACCGCAGCGTCGCATGAGGCGACCCATTGGACGGGCCGGGCGATGGCCCGTGCGGCCGGCATTTCGCTGCGCTCGGTGCAGCGCATCTGGCGGGCGTATCAGCTCCAGCCGCACCGCATCCGCACTTTCAAGCGGTCGCGGGATCCGGAATTCGCTAGCAAGCTCGCCGATGTTGTCGGCCTCTACGTCGATCCGCCGGCCCATGCGGTGATGCTCTCGATTGACGAGAAAAGCCAGATTCAAGCCCTTGATCGTACCCAGTTGGGGCTGCCGATCAAACCTGGCCGCAGTGGAACCATGACGCACGACTGCAAGCGGTACGGCACCACCACGCTGTTTGCGGCGCTGAACGTGCTCGACGGCACCGTCATCGGCCGCTGCATGCAGCGGCATCGGCATGAGGAGTTCATCCGCTTCCTCAACGCGGTCGAGCGTGAGGTTCCAGCCGGAAAGCTGATCGAAGCCGTTGTCGACAACGTGAGTCAATGCACCCAAATTCGCCAAAGCGTCGCGAAATGGCTCCCAAGGCCACGCACGCGCATCGCGAGCTTTAGCTGACTTCAGTCTGTGAGCTAAGTCATAGAGGCAACACGGATGAGCACCAATCAGTCTCTCGCCCGTCTCGGAGCCGTTGCCGCCCTCGTCGGCGCGGTCGTACTGTTCGTGTCCACACTGCTGCATCCGCTCGACAACGATCCGAACGACGCCCCCGCTGCCTTCGCCGAATACGCTGCGGACTCCCTCTATGTATGGAGTCATCTCGGTCAGTTCGTGGGGCTCGCCGTGCTGGGCATGGCTCTGGTGGCGCTTGCGGCCACACTTGAGCCGGGTCGAGCGGCGGCTTGGGCTCGCATTGGCTTGGCCGGTACCGCGGCCAGCATAGCAGTCGCCGCAGCGCTGCAGGCAGTAGATGGTGTGGCCCTCAAGGTCACGGTGGATCGCTGGGCGGCTGCCACCGGAGAAGCTCGCGTGCTCACCTACGAGGCCGCGCTTGCAGTGCGTCAAATTGAAATTGGTCTCGCGAGTCTCCTGATTCTCCTATTCGGCCTCACGCTGACCGTCTTCGGTCTCGCGACCCTCCTTAGCGCCCGTTATCCCACTTGGCTTGGGGGTATCGGGCTGCTGGGTGGCCTGGGAACGGTAGTAGCCGGGGCGGCGCAAGCTTCCACGGGCTTTTCTGGTTTGGCTATGACGATTGGTATGCTGGCGAGTTCCGTGCTTCTCGTCTGGGTCATCCTAGCTGGCATTCTCATGTGGCGGTTGGCCCCTCAGTTGGCCGGCGACAGCGATGCTGCATAACAACGGCATCCAGCGGACCGCTTCGGCTAGCGCTCGTCTGTACCTTCGGAATGAGTCGGACCACTAGCATGGAGCCATGAGGAGCGAAGGGGGTTCCATTCCTGGGCCGCCGGGCCGGGCGGCGCCGGCGTTTCTTAGCGCCGGGTTCCGGCCGTTCTTCGCGGGCGCCGGACTTTATGCCTTGGTCGCGGGCCTGGCCTGGATCCCGCTCTATGAACGTGGCTCGGTGCCTGATTTTCCGCTCGTGCCCGCGCTGTGGCATGGCCACGAGATGCTGTTCGGCTACGCCGTAGCGCCGCTTGCCGGATTCCTCCTAACAGCAACGCCGGGTTGGGGCGGCACCAAGCCCATCGGGGCAGCGCGGCTCGCCGGCCTGTTCGTCCTGTGGCTTCTGGGGCGCATCGCCTATGGCTTTGCCGGCGGGCTGCCGGCGGCGTTGGTCGCGGGCCTCGATCTCGCCTTCTTGCCCGTGCTGGCACTTGCGGTGGCGCCGGCGATTGTGCGCGCGGAGAACAAGCGCAACCGCATTTTCTTCGCCATCGTCGCGCTGCTCATCGCGTCGAACGTGATGGTTCATCTGGAGACGCTCGGGATCGATTCGCCCGGCGCCTCCTACGGCCTTCGCTTGGCGCTCGACGTCTTTGTGCTCTTGATCGCCATGATCGGCGGGCGCATCGTTCCCTCGTTCACGGCCAACTGGCTTGGCGCACAGGGCCGCGAGGCGGCGCCGTTCCGCCCGGCGTTCCTCGAGCGCGCGGCAATTCTCTCGATCGCGCTCCTGATTGTGGCCGACATTCTGCTGCCCGAGAGCGCCGTGAGCGGGCTCTTTGCATTGGCCGCGGGCGTCCTCAACCTCTTGCGCCTGTCCGGCTGGCGTGGGCACCGCACATGGCGCGAGCCACTCCTCGGCGTGTTGCACCTGGGCTATCTGTGGCTCGGCGCCGGGCTCGTGCTCAAGGGGCTCGGCGATCTGGCCATAGGCCTGCCCGGCATGGTGTCGATTCACGGGCTCACGATCGGCGCCATCGGGACCATGACGCTCGCGGTGATGAGCCGCGCCATACTGGGGCACACGGGCCGCCCCTTGCGCGCTGCGCCGGCCACGAGCGCAGCCTATGCGTTGATCAGCCTCGCCGCGCTCCTGCGCATCGTGATGCCCGTGGCCGCACCCGGGCTCTATGATTTAAGCGTGGTCGCCTCGGCGCTCGCCTGGGCCGCGGCCTTCGCCTTGTTCTCGGCTGTGCATCTGCCTATGTGCCTGGCGCCCCGCAGCGACGGCCGGGCGGGCTGAACGCAATTCACTCGCCGCGCAGCACCTTGGCGAGGCTCGTCTGTCCGCTGCCCGGCGCGAGCGGCTTCTGCTGCGATTCGTGAGGGCTCCAGCCGGTGAGATAGAGCACCTCGAAGGTCGCGGGCACCGTGCCGTCCTTAGCGCCGAACCGATGACGATAGGTGGCGCAAACCGCACCGAGCGTGCTGCGCCTGAGGAATCGGCGCCGCCGCTCGCGCAGCGCATTGGCTTCTCCCATGGCGCGCAAGTCGGCCATCAGCGAGAGAGGGTCGGCATAGCGCAGCACGATGCGGTCCGCATCGACCACCGGCAACGCGAAGCCGGCGCGCTGCAACAGGCCGCCCGCATCGCGCACGTCCACGCACGGCGACACATGCAGTCCCGCGCCGCCCTCATGCTCGCTCTCCGCCTCGAGGAAGGCCGCGCGCAGCTCGTGCAAGGTCTCGCCGCCGAAGAGCGCCCCGAGGAAGAGCCCGTCGGGCTTGAGTGCGCGCCGGCTCTGTATCAGCGCGCCGGGCAGATCGTTCACCCAGTGCAGATCGAGACAGCTCAGCACGAGGTCGAACGAGCGCTCCGCAAAGGGCAGGGCCTCCTCGTCGCAAACGAGGTTGAGGCCCGGCCGGAGCCCGCCGAGGCCGACGGCCATATCGGCTTCGATCACGGTCTCGGTGCCACCGCGCGCCTCAAGCCTTCGGGCGATGAGAGCGCGGCGGGTGCCCAGCGCCAAGGCCACCGCAAAGCGGCGGCGCACGTCGTCGAGCCGCTCGGTCAGGCGCTCGGCGACCTCGTCCTGGAGCCCATGGCGCACCCCTGCGGAGGCCGTTCCGGTGAAGGCCGCCCCGGCGGGGGCCGCCCCGGGAGGGGCCGCGGCGCGTTCCCGGTGGCGGCGGACGAGCGCGCGGTCGAAAATGAGCATCGCCTCGTTCATGGCGTCATGGTAGCCGGGCCCGATGCTCCGGCGAAGCGGCTCGGCGCGCATTGACGAGACAGGGGTCGGGGCCTTTTGATCCGTAAACGTCATGTCGGTCTTGGCACCCGTGATCGGACCGCTTCGGCAGGGCCTCCGCCTCCTGCTCGATGGCCTCTTGCCGCCGCTTTGTCTCCATTGTGCCGCCGCCGCCGATCGGCCCGGGAGCCTGTGTGCGTCGTGCTGGTCCCAGGTCAGGTTCATCGGCCCGCCGCAGTGCGCCGGGTGCGGGCTCCCCTTCGAGTTCGACCCGGGCGGGCCCGACGCCTTGTGCGGGGCCTGCAGCCGCGAGCGTCCACCCTACCGGCAGGCGCGCTCGGCCTTCGTTTACGAGGGGGTCGGGCGCTCGCTCGTGCTCGGCTTCAAGTTGAGCGATCGAACCTATGCGGCGCCGGCGTTCGCGGCGTGGATGGCGCGCTCCGGCGCCCCGTCGATCGAGAGCGTCGAGCTGATCGTGCCTGTGCCGCTGTCGCGCCGCCAATTGTTCTTGCGCCGCTTCAACCAGGCGGCGCTCCTGGCCCAGGCGCTGGGCCGGTGCACCGGGCGGCCCGTGGCGCCGGATCTGCTCGTGCGCACGCGCACGACGGCGCGCCAATCGAGCCTCTCCGCGAGCGAGCGCGCGCGCAATGTGCGGGGCGCCTTCGCGGTGCGTCGGGGACGCGAGGAGAGGCTTGCGGGCAAGGCGGTGTTGCTGATCGACGACGTGCTCACGACCGGTGCGACCGCCGCGGCCTGCGCGACGGCCTTGTTCGCCGCCGGCGCGCGCGAGGTCGATGTCTTGACCCTTGCGCGCACCGTGCGCGCAACGCCATGATCGACGTCGGACCGAGCCCGCCCGGGACTGCCTCGTGGCCAAGGTCGAGCTTTACACGACGCCGCTGTGTCCCTACTGCCGCCGGGCGCTCGCGCTGTTCAAGCGGAGGGGCGTCGAGGTGATCAACGTCGATCTGTGGCTGCATCCGGGGCGGCGCGAGGAGATGCTCGAACGCTCCAAGGGAGCGCGCACGGTGCCTCAGGTCTTCATCAACGGCCGCCACGTGGGCGGCAGCGACGAGCTCGCGGCGCTCGAGGAGCGCGGTGAGCTCGACGCCTTGCTCGCGGAGGATGCCCCATGACGGTGTTTCGTGCGGCCTGCGTGCAGGTCACGGCGGGCGCCGAGATGGCCGCCAATCTCGAGGCGGCGGGCGCGCTCGTGCGTGCGGCGCGCAAGGCGGGGGCGGAGTTCGTGGCGCTGCCCGAGAACGTGGCGCTCATGGCGGCGCGCAGCGCCGAGGTGCGCGCCGCGGCGCAGCCGGAGAGCGCCCACCCGGCGCTCGGGTATTTCCGCGCCTTGGCGCGCGAGACCGGGGTGTGGTTGCTCGCGGGCTCGATCGGCGTTGCGGCCGACGGCAAGGTCGCCAACCGCTCGCTCCTGCTCGATCCCGCGGGCGTCATCGTCGGGCGCTACGACAAAATCCACATGTTCGACGTCGATCTGCCCTCCGGCGTAAGTTATCGGGAGTCGGAATCCTTCGCGCCGGGCGGTGCCGCCGTGCTCTGCGAGCTGCCCTGGGGCACGATCGGACTCTCGGTGTGCTACGACCTGCGGTTTCCCGGACTCTACCGGACGCTGGCCCAGGCCGGCGCGCGCTTTCTCGCGATTCCGTCGGCGTTCACGCGCGAGACGGGCCGCGCCCACTGGCACGTTCTCGTGCGCGCGCGGGCCATCGAGAACGGCTGCTTCGTGTTCGCGCCGTGCCAATGGGGCAGCCATCCGGGCCAGCGCACGACCTACGGCCACTCGCTCATCGTCTCGCCGTGGGGCGAGGTGCTGGCCGACGGCGGCGAAGACACGGGCTTCATCATGGCCGACATCAACACCGCGCTGGTTGATGAGGCGCGCGCTGCGATCCCTTCGCTCACGCATGATCGCGCCTTCGCGCCGCCGGTTCAGAGGCGGCGTGACCCCGACGCCGCGTAGGGCACTCAGCCGACCGCGGACGAGGCGCGCCGCACGGCGCAAATCCGCTGCACGAAGGCGCGGATCGGCTCGCTGATCTCGACGAGCTCGTAGGCCTGCACCTCGAGCCGGCCGCGCACGGCCTCGAGCAACTCGCCGGGCTTGAGCAGGTGGTCCGGATTGCTCGGCCGTCCGAACCGCTCGTGCCCGCGCGCGAAGGTTTCGTAGATCAGCACGCCGCCCTCGGCCACGCTGTTCACGAGGAGAGGGAGGAGCGGGCGGTGTAGGTAGTTGGTGACGATCACCGCATCGAAGCGCCGTCCGAGGAACGGCCAGGGGGTGCCGTCCTCGAGGTCGGCCTCGACCGGTTCGAAGCCAGGAAAGGCCCGAAGCCCCGTGGTCTTCGACATGTCGCGGTCGACCGCAGCCACCCGGCAGCCGCGCTCGAGAAAGAAGCGGGAGTGCCGGCCGGCGCCGCAGGCGACGTCGAGCACCTGGCCCCTTTTCGGCACGAGGTCCGCGAAGCGCCGCACCCAGGTGGACGGCTCGCTAAAGCCGTGGCGCTGTTCGGCTTCGGCAAGCGGGGCGGAAGGCTCGGCCATCGCTGCGACTTGCTTCCGTCTTGGAGGCGTGCCATCTAACCTTTAAGAGTAACGTGCGTTGGGCCGATCGCGATGATTCTTTTCGATCTTCGATGCGCCAAGGGCCATGTGTTCGAGGCTTGGTTCAAGGACGGCGCGGCCTACGAGCGGCAGGTCAAGCGGGGCCAGATCCTGTGCCCCGAATGCGGCGCGCGCAAGGTGGCGAAGTCGCCCATGGCGCCCAAGCTCGCCGGCCATGCGGGAGCGGAGGCGCCGGGCGGCGTTGAAAGGCGAGCCAAGGCGCTGAAGACGATCGACGCCGTCCGCGACCACATCGAGCGCAATTTCGACCCTGTGGGCGCTCAGTTCCCGGAGGAGGCCCGCCGCATTCACTATGGCGAGGCCAGGAAGCGCAACATCTACGGCGACGCCACCCTCAAGGACGCCTGGGAATTGCACGAGGAAGGCATCGGGTTCGGCATCCTGCCTCGCCGGCGCCGAACCGATTCCTGATCATAGCCGCAGGTCATCCGACCGGCGCGGGGGTTCCGCGGGACGCCGCTACCGCGAGGCGAACCCTGCGCGGACGCAGGGCTTCCCGGGGCACCAGCCGGAGCACGAGGGCAAGCAGCACGCCCTCGGCGACCGGGCGTTCGAGCACCGCCGAGCGGGGCGGCAACGCCCGCCACCACCCTTCGCCCTTCATCCCGGCATCGGCGATGAGGACCACGGCAAGCTCGGGCCAGCGGGCACGCAAAGCCCGAGCCAAGGACAGCCCGTCGAGACCCGGAAGCTGCCCGGCCGTGATCAGAAGCGCCGGCGGCTTTTCCCGCCGGGTGGCTTCGTTGAGCACCTCCTCGGCGCTGGCGAAGCACGCCGCCGGCGAGCCGGCGCGCGAAAGCAGCTCGCCTATGCCCAGCCGGAGCAGGCCTTCGGGCTCCGCGAGCAGTGTCGTGCGATCCCATGCGCGCCTGTGCGCCATGACCCCCTATGCCCCAAAAGGTTGTAGAAATGATATAGATCTTAATCCAACGGTTGCAGTTACTACTATAGAAAATAGATCATTGCAACATTACACGTTAAAGTTGTATCAACCCTTCCAGCAAAGGACATCCAAGCCGGCGGGACGACAGCCGCTAAGCCGATGGCTTGCGGGCGCGAGCCAGGTAGTTCACGGACAGATCGCGGTGCAGCCGAAACCCGCCGGCGAGCGGCTCGTAGCGCACGCCGCTCAGGTCTTCGAGGACCAGGCCGCGGCGGCGCAGATGCGCCGCAAGCTCGGAGGGGCGCAGGAACTTCGACCAGTCGTGGGTGCCGCGGGGCAACCAGCGCAGCAGGTACTCCGCCCCCACGATCGCGAGGGCGAAGGACTTGGCCGTGCGGTTCAGGGTCGCGACAATCAGCATGCCGCCGGGCCGAAGGAGCCTCTCCAAGGCATCGAAGAAGGCGTTGAGATCGGCCACGTGCTCGACGATTTCGAGCGCCAGCACCGCATCGAATCGCTCGCGGCGGCGCGCCAGATCTTCCGCGCTCGCGCACCGGTAGTCGATGGCGAGCCCGCTCTCCGCGGCGTGGCGCTGTGCCACGGCGATGTTGCGCGCTCCTGCATCGATGCCGACCACCCGTGCGCCGAGGCGCGCCATCGGCTCGGCCAAGAGGCCGCCGCCGCATCCGACGTCGAGCAGCCGCAGACCCTTGAGCGGGCGCGGGCGCAACGGATCGCTGCCACGCTCGCGCGCCAATGCATCGCGTATGTACGCGATGCGCAGGGGATTGAGCCGGTGAAGCGGCCCAAACTCGCCCCCCGCGTCCCACCAGCGCTCGGCCAGGGCCGTGAAGCGGGCGACCTCGCTCGGATCGACGCTGGCCGATCGTGCGCGCCGTGGGGCGTTCCGTGCCTGTGCCATATGCGTGCGCCGACGTCGATCTCCGAGCCCCATGCGGGGGCTAGGCTTGCCTTGGCTAGACCTTGTGAGTATGTATAGCCGCGCCCGCGGGCGCAACCGAGCGCCCATCGCCCATTCGGCGCGCACCGGCGAGGGGGCGGGCATCGGTTTGTCGGCGACAGCTCCGGTTCCCCGTCATGGCGCGTCTCGTGATGAAATTCGGCGGCACTTCGGTGGCCGACGTCGAGCGCATCCAGGCCGTGGCGCGGCGGATCAAACGCGAGGTCGACGCGGGGCATGAGATCGTCGTGGTCGTCTCCGCGATGGCGGGCGTGACCGATCAGCTCGTGGGCTGGACCCGCGCGACCGCGCCGATTCACGACTCGCGCGAGTACGACACGGTCGTGTCCTCGGGCGAGCAGGTGACCTCGGGCCTGCTCGCGCTCGCGCTGCAGGGGCTCGGCGTCACCGCGCGCTCGTGGCTGGGCTGGCAAATCCCGATCCGGACCGACGCGATGCACGGCAAGGCGCGCATCGAGCGCATCGAGACGGCCGAGCTCGAGCGGCGCTTGGCGCGGGGCGAGGTGCCGGTCGTCGCCGGCTTTCAGGGCGTGGCGCCGGACGGGCGCATCAGCACGCTCGGGCGGGGCGGCTCGGACACCTCGGCGGTCGCGCTTGCGGCCGCGCTCAACGCCGATCGCTGCGACATCTTCACGGATGTCGAAGGCGTGTTCACCGCCGATCCCCGTATCGTTGCGAAGGCACGCAAGCTTGATAAGATCACCTACGAGGAAGTCCTGGAGCTCGCCTCCCAAGGCGCCAAGGTGCTCGACACGCGTGCGGCGGAGGCCGCGATGAAGCACCGTGTGCCGGTCCAGATCCTGTCAGGCTTCACCGACGCGCCCGGCACGCTCGTCCTGGATGAGGAAAAGATCGTGGAACAGGCCCTGGTCAGCGGCATCGCCTACAGCCGGAACGACGCGAAGATCACGGTCATCGGCGTCGCCGATCGGCCGGGTGTCGCCGCGGCGCTGTTCGGCCCGCTCGCGGACGCGAACATCAACGTCGATATGATCGTGCAGAACGTTTCGCTCGACGGCCGCAACACCGATCTCACCTTCACCGTGCAGAAGAGCGATCTGCCGCGGGCGCTCTCCGTCGTCGAGGGCTTGCGCAAGACGCTGGGCTTTGCCGACCTTCGTTCGGATGCGAATGTCGTCAAGCTGTCGGTCATCGGCGTCGGCATGCGCAGTCACGCGGGTGTCGCCCAACGCATGTTCAAGACGCTGGCCGAGCGCGGCATCAACATCCAGGTGATCTCGACTTCCGAGATCAAGATCAGCGTGTTGGTCGCCGAGGAGTACACCGAGCTTGCGGTGCGCGCGCTGCATACCGCCTACGGTCTCGATGCCGATTGACGCCTCCGCTTACGCGGCCGCGCGCGCGCATCTTGGTCGTCTCTGGCAGCGCGGTCGCGCGTTCTTAGGCGTCGAGCACGCGATCCTCGGCGGCGCCATGTCGTGGGTGTCGGAGCGCCACCTGGTCGCGGCGATCTCGAACGCCGGCGGCTTCGGGGTCGTCGCCTGCGGCTCGCTCAATCCCGCTGAGCTCGCGGCCGAGATCGAGGGCGCCTACGAGCGCACCCAGCGCCCATTCGGGGTCAACCTCATCACCTTGCACCCCGAGCTTACGGGGCTGATCGACGTTTGCATGCGGCTTAAGGTCGGCCATGTGGTGCTCGCCGGCGGATTGCCGCCCAAGGAGGCGATCGCGCGCATCAAGGTGGGCGGGGCCAAGGTGATCTGCTTCGCGCCCACCCTCTCGGTCGCACGCAAGCTTTCGCGTCAGGGGGCGGATGCCTTCATCATCGAAGGGATGGAGGCGGGAGGGCACATCGGCCCGGTCTCGACCAACGTGCTGGCGCAGGAGATTCTGCCCCACCTGCGCGAGGTGCCGGTGTTCGTGGGCGGCGGCATCGGGCGCGGCGAGTCGATCCTCGCCTACCTCGAGATGGGCGCCTCGGGAGTCCAGCTCGGGACCCGCTTCGTGTGCGCGACCGAATCGATCGCCCACCCCCGCTTCAAGCAGGCCTTCATCCGGGCGAGCGCGCGCGATGCGCAGCCCTCCGTGCAGCTCGATCCGATGTTTCCGGTAATCCCGGTGCGTGCGCTCGTCAACGACGCGACGCGCGATTTTCTCGCCGTGCAGCAGCAAACGATCGAGCGCTTCCGGGGTGGCGAGATCGACCAGAAGGAGGCGCAGCTCGCCATCGAGCACTTTTGGGCCGGTGCCCTGCGCCGCGCCGTGATCGACGGCGATGTCGAGAACGGCTCGCTCATGGCCGGCCAGAGCGTCGGCTTGGTCACGCGCGAGCAGCCGATGGCCGAGATCATGGCCGAGCTCATCGAGCAGGCGGTGACGGCCTTGGCGGAGCGCGCGGCCCTCGCCGCCGAGTAGGTCGCGCCGGGCCGCCCGCCGACCGCCGCCCTTTGCCGATCGCCGGGGCCCGTGCTAAGCTCTTGACGCTACTGCCAGCCCGGCCGTCTCCGAGGCCTTTTGGGAGGGCGCGGCGCGGGCGGCACGACGGCGCGCGCATCGGGATCGGCTCGAACGCCATGGAGAATCGACGGCGCCGGCTGTTCAAGCCGCTGGACGCCACTCAGCAACACAAGTCGCACTTCCTCGATATCGAAGGCGGCCCGGAGGTCGATGCGCTGATCGGCCAGACGCTGCGCCGGGCGCGCGAGGCGCAGGGCTACGATCTGCAGCAGGTGTCGGATGTGCTGCGCATCCGACGCGCCCATCTCGAGGCGCTCGAGCAGGGCCGCTACGAGGATCTGCCCGGCTCGACCTATGCGCTCGGTTTTTTCCGCAGCTATGCGCAGTTCCTGGGGCTCGACGCCGACGCGATCGTCGAGCAACTCAAGACGCAGTCCGAGGATCTGGTCAAGGAGACCAAGCTCGATTTTCCGGTGCCAAGCGCCGAATCGCGAACGCCCAGGTTGGGACACGTGGTCGTGGCGATCCTGCTCGCGGCATTGGCCTACGGGGGCTGGCGCTACTTTGTGGCCGAGCGCGACATCGACACGGCGCTCGTGCTCGAAAGTCCGCCCGGGGTGAGCGAGTTCGCGATACCGCCGGAGCCGAGCGACCTCGCGCCGGCGGACGACGGGGCGGCGCCGCTCCTCGGCCCGGCGATCGCTCTTGGGCCGGTCGAGGGCATTGCGCAGGAGCCCGTGGATTTCCCGGGCAGCCCCGCGGTCGAGGCGCCGGGCTCGGAAGTGGCTCTCGGAATGACGGCCGCCGAGGGTGCGGCGCCGCTGAGCGATCTCGCCCCCGAGGCGGGCGTGGCCCCATCGGGCGCAATCGGAGTGGCCGATGCACCGGCAGAGGAGGCCGACGAGTTTGCGGCCGCAATCGGCGGCGGGCCGTCGAGCGCGACGGCGATGCCAGAGCCTGTGGCGGAAGAGATGAATGTCGTTTCGTCCGACGTTATGGCCCCGGCGGACGAGAATTTCGCCAATGTGACGGCGCCCGAGGGCGTGACGCCGGCATCAAACGAAAGCGCGAGCCTCGAGCCCTCTCCGACCAGCCTCTCCGAAGCGCCTGTCGAGCCCGCGCCGAAAACGGAGGCGGCAGGGCCCGAGGCGACCACGCTCGAGGCGGCTGCGACGGACGTGGCGGCCGAGGCCGCCGTGGCGCCGGCCTCGGACTACGGCGAACCGGGCGGACGCATCACGATCACGGCAGCGGCCGACTCCTGGATCGAGATCAGGGGGCCCAACAACGAGGTTCTTTTCACGCGCACGCTACACGCCGGCGAGGTCTACAGGGTGCCCGACCGGGCGGGCCTTCGTCTCACCACGGGCAACGCCGGCGGCCTCGAAATTCGTGTCGACGGCCGCCTCACGCCGCCGCTCGGCGGCACCGGCATCGTGCGCCGGAACGTGCCGCTCGATCCTGTCGTGCTGGTCGAGCGCACGCCCCCGCAGCCGTGAGGGGCTTCGCGCCGCTGCGGGCCGGCGGGTTCCGCCGCCTGCGCAGCGTGCTATGATTTGAGCTTGTCCGAGGAAACGGTTGGCGAGGCTTTTCATGAGTGTACGGCCCTATCGTGACATCCTGCGGCGCAAGAG
>CAZVZP010000035.1:14665-17496 GCA_964631625.1 uncultured Hyphomicrobiales bacterium
CGCGTGGGTGCGGTCACGGTCGGAGGCGACGCGCCGATCTCGGTGCAGTCGATGACCAACACGCTGACCACCGACGCCGCGGCGACCATCGAGCAGATCCGCGGGCTCGAGGCCGCGGGCGCCGATATCGTCCGGGTCTCCTGCCCGGACGAGGAGTCGACGGCGGCGCTAAAAGCGATCGTGCGCGAGGTCGGCGTGCCGATCGTGGCCGACATTCATTTCCACTACAAGCGGGCCATCGAGGCGGCCGAGGCCGGAGCCGCGTGCCTGCGCATCAACCCGGGCAACATCGGCTCGCCCGAGCGTGTACGCGAAGTCGTGCGCGCCGCCCGGGACCACGGCTGCTCGATGCGCATCGGGGTCAACGCAGGCTCGCTCGAGAGGGACCTGCTCGAGAAGTACGGGGAGCCGTGTCCCGAGGCCATGATCGAGAGCGCGCTCAACCACATCCGCATTCTCGAGGACAACGATTTCTTCGAATTCAAGATCAGCTGCAAGGCCTCCGACGTCTTCCTCGCGGTCGCGGCCTATCAGGGCCTGGCCGAGGCCTGCGACTACCCGCTCCATCTCGGCGTGACCGAGGCGGGCGGCCTGCGCACGGGCACGATCAAATCGACTCTCGGCGTGGGCTCGCTCTTGTGGGCGGGGATCGGTGACACGATCCGCGTCTCGCTGTCGGCCGATCCGGTCGAAGAGGTCCATGTCGGCTTCGATATCTTGAAGGCGCTCAATCTGCGCCACCGGGGCGTCAACATCATCGCCTGCCCCTCCTGCGCGCGCCAGAACTTCACCGTGATCGATACGGTCGCCGAGCTCGAGAGGCGGCTTGCGCACATCACGACGCCGATGTCGCTCTCGGTCATCGGCTGCGTGGTCAACGGCCCGGGCGAGGCGCGCGAGACCGACGTTGGCTTCGCGGGCGGCGGCAAGGGCCATCACCAGGTCTATATCGACGGCGAAAAGCACCACGTGCTGCGCGAAGGCGATATCGTGGACCACATCGTCGCGCTCGTCGAAGAGAAGGCGCGCGAGATCGAGGCGCGCCGCGTTATCGAGGACGAGGGGCGCACCAAGGCGGTCGCCGCGTCCTAGCGGCGGTTCGGGTTTCTCTGGAGCAGTCCGGTTTGGCGAAGCTTCAGCCGGTGCGTGGTACGCGCGACCTCCTGCCCGAGGACTGCGCGCGCCATCGCCGCGTGAGCGAGACCGCGCGTATGCTCTGCGAGCGCGCCGGTTATCTCGAGATCGAGACGCCGATCTTCGAGTTCACCGAGGTGTTCAGCCGGACCCTCGGCGAGACCAGCGATGTCGTGACCAAGGAGATGTACACCTTCGAGGATCGCGGCGGCGAGCGGCTCACGCTCAGGCCCGAGAACACGGCCGGCGTGGTGCGCGCGGTGATCGCCGGGGGGCTGACCCAGGCTCTGCCGCTCAAGTATTTCTACAGCGGTCCGATGTTCCGTTACGAGCGGCCGCAGAAGGGGCGCCTTCGCGAGTTTCACCAGATCGGCATCGAGCTCATGGGCGTCGCGGAGCCCTTGGGCGATGTCGAGGTCATCGCGCTCGGGGCCGAGACGCTCGTGGCGCTCGGCGTCTCGAACAAGACGACGCTCGAGCTCAACAGCCTGGGCGATGCCGAGAGCCGGCGCGCCTACCGGGAGGCGCTCGTCGCCTATCTCGAGCGGCACCGGGACGCGCTCTCGGAGGACGGCCGCCAGCGGCTCGAGCGCAATCCATTGCGCATCCTCGATTCGAAGGACGAGGGCGATCGGGCCGTCATCGCCGAGGCGCCGCGCGTCGGCGATCACCTGAACGCGGCGTCGCGGGAGTTCTTCGCCGCGGTCTGCCGGGGCCTCGAGGCCCTGGAGCTTGCCTATGTGCTCAATCCGCGGCTGGTGCGCGGCCTCGATTACTATTGCCATACCGCCTTCGAGTTCACGACCAGCGAGCTCGGCGCACAGGGTGCCGTGGTGGCCGGCGGACGCTACGACGGCCTCATCGAATCCATGGGCGGGCCCCCTATCCCGGGGGTGGGTTGGGCCGCGGGCGTCGAGCGTCTTGCCATGCTGCTTGCGGAGGCGGGGCCGGCCGTGCGTCCACTCGCGCTCATCCCCTTGGGCGAGGAGGCCGAGCGCGGGGCGCTGGCGCTGGCGCGCGATCTGCGGCACGAGGGTTTCGCCGTGGACTTCGCTTACCGTGGGCAGCTCAAGAAGGCGCTGCGCCACGCCAACCGGATCAACGCACGGGCGGCGCTCATCCTGGGCGAGACCGAGTGCGCCGCGCGCGCCATCGTGGTGCGCGACCTCGACCGGGGCGAGCAGGAGACCGTGCCCTTAAGCGATCTGAGACGGCGCCTTCGGGCGTTGTCGTGAGCGCCGGGAAGGCGTTGGCTTCAATAGGGCTTGGAGACGATATCCGGTGGCCGCACAGACGAGCAGCTTCGAGGCGAAGCTCGACCGGCTCTTGAGCCGCCACGCCGAGGTTGAGAGCAACCTTGCCGGTGGCGCGCTGTCGGGCGAGGAGTACGCCCGCCTTGCCAAGGAATACGCGGAGCTCTCGCCGATTAAGGAGGCGATCAAGGCGTGGCGCGCCGCGTGCAAGGAGAAGGCCGATCTCGAGGCGATCTTGGCCGAGCGCGCGGGCGATCCCGAGATGCGTGCGCTGGCCGAGGAGGAGCGGCTTGCGCTCAAAAGCCGCCTGCCGGATCTCGAGCAAGCGATGAAACTCCGCTTGCTGCCCAAGGACGAGGCGGACGAGAAGAGCGCCATCCTCGAGATCCGCGCCGGCACCGGCGGCGAGGAGGCGGCGCTCTTTGCGGCCGATCTCTTTCGCAT
>CAZVZP010000036.1:0-17203 GCA_964631625.1 uncultured Hyphomicrobiales bacterium
GAAAGCCACCGAAGATCAAGCGACCAACGTCCCATCAAATGCTCGAGGGCCTGGCCGGTTTCAAACGCTCCAAGACCGGACCTGGACTTGGGTCACCGATCAGCGGCCGATGAAACCGGCCCTGGAAGTATGGTCGGGCCGGGGTTACCCCGTTCAATCCGGGGGTTGCCCCCCAACCCCCTCGGCCTCCGCCCCACGCGGCATGGCAAAGGGCCAAGAGCGCGCACGCTTTGCAGGACGATGGGGCTCTCGGAGGCGGCGACGGCGATAGAATCTGGGTGCCCGAAGCGAGACCCGGCCGGGCGGCAGTGCCGCTTGGGTGGCCGGAGGTAGCTTCGAAACGAGGGCGAGACGCCCGAGGGGTTTCTGTTTCTGCCAGTGGCAGGCCAGAAACAAAGAGCCATCGGGAGTCGCGCTTTTTTTGTTGTCCGAAGCGAGGCTCCCCCGTGTTGAGGAGCGTTCGCTTGGACGGATTTTCGACAGACGTTTCGGTGACGCGCGGAGCCGGCCGCACCGCCTCCTCGGGGGCGGACTGCACTGCTCACGATCCCGATTTAGGCTCCGGAAGATGGCAGAGAAGAGCCCCGATAACCGACGAGCGGGCCTGTGAGCCCCGCCGCTTCAGATCCCTCGCCCGAACAACCGCCGCATCCCGCAAGGCGGGCGCGTGTCTTGATTCTTTAAGGGATCCTATTGAAGCCTCGCGCCAAAACGCTACAGACCGTACCATAAGGCCGATTATGCGATTTTTCCGCGAGCCAGGACGCAACTGGTTGCAGGGGCTCGACGTCACCTTTATCGAATTTGCCTCCTTTGGTCCGCGCGTATTTGTACCCAACGGAAGCTGAGGTCACACTGGCAAGGTCTTCGATCGGCCAAAATTGGTTCGACTCATAACCGTATATCAAATATTAATTTCCCTCCTACGCTCGGCGGTGTTAGTGGTGGTCTATCGTCGAGGACTTGGGTGAGGAGGCGATCCGAATGAGCACCATTGCGCGCGCGGACGTGGTAACAGACGCGACCGTCGAAACAGTCGCCACACAGAAGGTGTGGACGATCGCTGAAATGCAAAGGCGGCTCAATAATCTCCATGCCCTGATGGACGAGAAGTCGCTCGACGCCGTGATTCTTACGTCGATTCACAACGTGCTCTACTACACGGGTTTCTTCTGCCCACCGTATGGGCGGCTTCATTCGGCCGTCATCCCGCGCAAGGGAGAGCCGGCGTTGATTGTTTCCACCATCGAGGACCTGCGCCCCGGCTACTGCTGCTATTACGAGGATATTCGCCTCTTCCATGATTGGGAGGTGAGTCCGCTTGACAACAATCTGCGGCTTTATGAGGAGGTTCTCCGCGACAACGGCATCCTCCGGGGGCGCCTTGGATACGAGGACGATTCGGTCTCCGTCGGGTTCAAGCGCAAGATCGACGCACGCCTAAAGACGTTCGAATTAATCGACATTGCCTATGACACCATGCGCCAGCGTGTCGTCAAGTCGAATGAAGAAATTGCTTTGATCCGCCAGGGGGTCGAGATCTGTGAAATTGGTGGCCATGCGGCGCTCGATGCCCTCCGGCCGGGCGTCACCGAAGTCGAAGTCGCTCGGGCCGCCAATACGGCCATTGAAAACGAGCTGCGCAAGCGCTTTCCCGACATCGAGGTCGACAATCTCAACATGTGCTGGTTCCAGACGGGGCCCTATCGCAGCCGTGTCGGCCATATCATGAACTCCCATCGGGTCGTACAAAAAGGCGAGATGCTCAGTCTGAACCCGTATGTGATCATCGGTGGGTACTACCACGTCCTCGAGCGCAGCCTTTATTGGGGCCACATTCCGGACCAGGCACTCGAGATCTTCAAGGTCAATGTGCGCGTCCACCACGCAGGGCTCGCGGCCTTGCGGGCGGGCATCAAGTGTTCGGACATCGACAAGGTGATTAATCCGATGTACCAAGCCGCCGGACTGCTCGAGGGGCGCTCGTTCGGAACCGGCCATTCCGTGGGCATCATGTCGATTTGGTTTGGACGCGAGGAGGGTGGCGAGCTGCGCCAATACAACGATACCGTTCTTAAGGAGAACATGGTCGTCACCATGGAACCCATGGTGAACGTCGACGGCCTGGGCGGCTTCCGTCATCACGACATCTGTCGGATCAAGAAGGACGGCATCGAGAACCTCAACACGTTTCCTCGCGGCGTTCTCCTGGTGACGGACCACGGTCGCCTTGAAGAGGTTTGGAGGCCCTGACATTCACGCCCTCGAGTTCGAGTGCGATGCCGCGCGGGTCGAGAGTCCAACGGGCCCTTGAACGCGGCTCTCGCGACTGTCGGACCAGCCCGAGACGGCGTTTATCTACGACATCGGGCGTGCGAACGGTAAAGCGGGACCAAAGATATGGTGGCTTAGATGCCGGTGCGCCTTTCTGCGGACATCGGCGGCACGTTTACCGACCTCGTCTTGCTCGACGAAGCCGGCAACATCCACGTTGAAAAGACCTCGTCCACGCCGAGCGATTTTAAGCTCGGGGTCATGAATGGGATCGACAAGATCCTCAGCACCACTCGTGCTGATATCGCCACCGATCTAACCTTATCCCATCTCGACTACTTCGTTCACGGCGCGACGGTGGTGCTCAACGCCCTGCTCGAGCGGAAGCTACCGAAGAGTGCGCTCGTCACGACCAAGGGGTTTCGCGACATTCTTGAGATCATGCGCACAAATAATCCGCGGATGTACGACCTCAAATGGATCAAGCCCAAGCCGCTTATCCCGCGCCACCTGCGTTTCGAGGTTCGTGAGCGGGTCCTCCATACGGGTGCGATCGTCGAGCCGCTTGATGAACCGGACGCGCGACGAGTCGCCCAATGCATCAAGGCTCTCGGGATCAACGCCGTGGCGGTGTGCTTTCTCCACTCCTATGCCAACCCTGCGCATGAGCGGCGCTTCCGCGAGCTCTTTGGGGAGGAACACCCGGACGCCAGCCTTACGATTTCGTCAGATGTGGCAAGCGAGATCCGCGAATTCGAGCGCACGTCAACTGCGGTGATCAACGCAAGTACCATGCCCATCATCTCCTCGTATCTTGATGGTCTCAGTCAAGAGCTGCATGGCAAAGGACTCAGACGCGACCTCTATGTCATGCAATCGAACGGCGGCGTGATCACAGCCCAAATGGCACGTCGGCTCCCGGTGCGAACGGTAATGTCGGGACCGAGCGGCGGCGTGATGGGAGCTCAATTCATCGCCAATACGATCGGCCTTCAGAACGTTGCGACGATCGACATGGGAGGAACGAGCAGCGATATGGGGGTGATTTCAGAGGGGCTCGCTCGCACTGTCGATCAAAGCGATGTCGAGGGCTGGCCCATCATGGCGCCCATGATCGAGATCCTGGCGATCGGCGCCGGTGGCGGAAGCATCGCCTGGCGCGATGCCGGCGGTGCGTTGCGCGTTGGGCCGCAGAGTGCCGGCGCGATGCCCGGCCCGGCGTGTTACGGGCGCGGCGGCACGGAGCCTACGGTCTCCGACGCGTGTGTCGTGCTGGGCCGGCTAAACCCGGAGTATTTCCTCGGCGGTCAAATGCTGCTTGATCGCGCTGCCGCTGAACGAGCGGTTCGCGACAGGATCGCCAACCCGCTTAAGATGGACCTTATGCACGCCAGCGAGGGGATCATTCGAGTGGTCACGGCAAATATGACCAAAGCCATGCGCTCGGTTCTGATCGCCCGCGGCTATGACCCGCGCGAGTTCGTCCTCATGGCCTTCGGCGGCGCGGGCGGTATGATCGCCGGCGATCTCTTACGGATGGGCGACTTCTCGAAGGTCATCGTGCCCAACAACCCCGGTGCTGTGTCCGCCATCGGCATGCTCTCGACCGATTTCCGCCACGACTTTGCTCAGTCGAACGTACAGGCCCTCGCCGATATAGACTGGAACGAAGTCCGAGGCATGTTGCTGGCCCTTAGAGAGAAGGGTGTTGAAAGCCTCATGAGCGAAGGCATCGAGAAAGGCGACATTCAGACGGATTACGTTCTCGACATTCGGTACGTCGGACAAGACTATTATCTTCGCGTCTATGTCGACATCGACAATCTCGACCCTGAAGCGATTCAGAGAAATTTTGACGCCTTGCACAAGACCACGTATGGCTTCGCCAATCCGGAATTCTCCGTCGAAATGGTCAATGCCCGGGTGTTCGCGGTTGGCCGCATGACCCGCCCTCGCTTGCCTGAAATTCCAGCACGCTCACGGGCGGACGGGCCGCTGGTTCAAAAGACTCGCCGCGACCTCTACTTCGATGGCACGAGCCGTGCTGCGGATATCTACGACGTTTCAGCGCTACGCATGGGCGATGAGATCGCAGGCCCCGCCGTGATCGAGGACCCGCGTTCGACGATCGTCGTCATGCCCGAGCAGCACGCGTTCGTCGATAAGTTCCGCAACATCATCATTCAACAAGAAGGCTGAGCACGTCTGCTTTATCCGGAGACATCGTAGGTAAAGACCATGGCGAAACCCCTCTCGACCCCATCGCTTCAAAACGTTCCCAAGATCGATCCGATTACCCTTGAGGTCGTTCGGGCCGGGCTGACTGCGATTATCAGCGAGATGTCGATCACGCTCAATCGGACGTCGTATTCGACGATCCTGCGCGAGATCAACGACTACAGCTGTGTGCTGTTCGACAATCAGGGACGTCTTCTCGCTCAGGGCGAGGGCATTCCGGTTTTCAATGGCAGCATGAACTTCGTCATCGAGGCCGTTCTCAAGAAATATCCCCTGGCGACGTTGAAGGCCGGCGACATCTTTCTCTCGAACGATCCGTATACGGCCGGCGGCACCCACAAGAATGATATCAATGTGGTCATGCCCATCTTCTGGAACGGCGAGCTCGTCTTGCTCGCCGCAAACAAGGCGCACCATCTCGACATCGGTGGCAAGGATCCAGGGAGTTGGTCGGCCGATGCGCGGAACACGTACCAGGAAGGCCTATGTCTGCCGGTCATCAAGGTCGCCAGCGAAGGTGTCATAAACGAGGCCGTCATCGAGATTTTGATGGCGAACTTGCGTACACCCGGATTGTCGCGAGGCGACTTTTCGGCCCAGATTGCGGCGTTGAAGACAGCCGAGATCCGGTCGCACGAGTGGCTGAGAAAGCATGGCGTACAATTGCTCCACGACGCCACCGATGAGCTCTTGGCCCATGGCGAGCGCATCGTGCGCGCGGCAATCGAAAGAATTCCCGACGGAGTATACAAGGCATCGGGCTTCGCAGATGGGGACGGTGTTACCGACGAGCCGATTCCGATCGGCGTCACCGTCACTGTCGATGGCAGCGATATCTTCATCGATTTCACTGGCAGCGGCGAGCAGCGCGAGGGCGCGGCTGGCAACTGCCACTGGGTGGTGACCGTGTCCATGAGTCGCCAGACGATCATGTTCTTTACGGATACGGCGCTCGGCGGCAACGAAGGCTCCTACCGGCCGATCCATGTTACCGCGCCGCCGGGCTGTGTCTATAACCCCCAGTATCCGGCACCTGTCACAACCGGCATGGGAAATATGGGGACTCGGCTGATCGAGTTGATCTTTCGCGCCTTAGCCGATGTGCTGCCCGAGGATGTGATTGCCGGAACGTTTGGCTGCTTCAGTTGCATGACCTTGGGCGGTACCGACCCGGAGAGTGGCGGCGAGTTCGTTCATTTTGAGTGCTACTCCGGGGGGTGGGGTGGTCGGGCAATTGCGAACGGAAACAGCGCGACCGTTTCCCTCGGAAGTGGTGATGCGCGCAACATCCCTGTCGAGGTGATGGAAACGACGACACCGATCCTGATGTGCGAAAAGTTTGCGCTTCAGGAGGGGTCGGCCGGTGCAGGCCGCCATCGCGGTGGCTTCGGGACAGAAATCGACTACCGGCTCCTGGGCCCGGCCGAGATCGCGATCACCCTCGATCGAGAAACGTTCCGGCCGTATGGGCTTTTCGGCGGTCTCGAAGGAAAGGGCAGCGAGCTCCTGGTTAACCCAGGCGCTCCGGGTGAGAAACGCTACGTCCGCGCAAGCGGCGTGAAGGTGGCGAAGGGAACCCTCGTTCGCCACCGGACCTCCGGCGGAGGGGGTTACGGAAATCCCAAGGAGCGTGCGCCCCAGCAGGTTGCCGAAGACTGCCTGAACGAACTCATAACGATCGAGGATGCACGCGCGCTTTACGGCGTTGTCATCGACCCGAGGACGTTGGCGATAGACGAAAAGGCGACCGCCGAACTGCGCGGCACACGCTGAGGCGCACTGTTCGGTTGGAACGATCGTCCGCTTCCAGCGTCAGCGTCGTTGGCTTGGGCTTCAGCCGGTCCGTGCCAAGACCCAAAGTTCGTCCCGTGTCTTGCACGCCGTCTCCCGGTCATCTCCCGGGACGGATCGAACGAGCCCCGCGGATTGCAGGCTTTCCAACCCCTGGCGGAACGATGCGTCCGAGACCCGATACCGACTGATCTTGCCAGGCGGAAGATCTAGGTCTATCGCCTTGAGACAACCAGACACGTGGGCGCGGAGCACTCGAAATGAGCGAGGCTCGCTCAGCACCCTCTCGAGGAGCTCGTAGAACGAGTCGAGCTCGATTTCGTTCTCCCATTCGACGGTGATCTTTTGTTCCATGCTGTAGGTGCCACGCAGCACGATCGTCTGCCGCCGAGGCGAACGGAATTGATCCGCGTGCCGGCCTCCCACTCGGCCGCCGAACTTCCGAACCCGGTACGCCTGTGCCATGCCCTCTGGTCACGCCTGCAGACGAGTTCGGCTGGCGCACGGCCTTTTCGATAGCTCCGGCTCGTGCAGGGCGGCAACGCGCGTGAGCTTGCTATCCAACACCTGAACGAGAAAGCCCGCGAACTCACGGACCGCAAGTGTTGCGCCGTGAGGATTCCAAAACAGACCGATGTCTACATCGCTGAGATCGGGCAGAACATTAGTGCGAGGAAGCGGCCGAAGCGTCGGCGGCACCGTGTGCCGTGAGACAGCAGTCAGGCCCAAGCCACTTTCGATCGCAGCTTGATTACCGGCAAGGTTCGAACTCGAGTCCACGATTTTAAAACGTATGTGATGTTCTCTCAGTGCCCCTAAGATGCGCGCTCGATATTGGCATCCGTTTGGAAACAGCACTAACAGGTTGCTGAAAAATGGTCCGCTGTGCGCCTCATCCTTCGAGACGGCCGCTGCGCGGCCTCCTCAGGATGAGGCACGTTATTGATTTTAAACGACCTCACCCTGAGGAGCGCAGCGTCTCGAAGGGTGAGGTTGTGGTGCCAAGGCATTTTTCAGCAGCCTGCTAAAGGCAATCGCCTCCTGTGACGAACATCATGCGTCCGGCTCGATACCCATACAACGGGGTCGCGCCATAAATCGGTCAGATAAGGCGACGGCTCACCGTCATGCACCGCCAACACGACATCAAACGATCGACGATGGATCATTCTCACGAGGTTGATGCTCAATTCGCAGATGACATCGAGTGCCACGTGCGCATTTGCTTCAGAGAATCGGCCGAGAATGCGGGGAAGAAAAGAAAGCGCAAAGTCGCTCGGTATGCCGACGCGTATCACCCCTGTCAGCAGGTTTCCCGCTAAGCCGGCTCAGGCACTCGTCGTTGAGCGCCAGAATCCGCTTCGCATACTCGTAGAGGATCTCTCCCTGCGGTGTTAGGACGAGAGGCTTGCCGGCGTGTTCCAACACGGGGGAGCCGACGATTTCCTGCAGTCGTTGCATCTGAAGACTGACCGCGGACTGCGAGCGTCCGATCTCGTCCCCGGTCTGAGAAAAGCTTTGCGTTCGCATCAGCGCGAGAAAGGTGCGAAAAAGCTCGATTGGAATTGTGCGATCCATCGATACCCTGTCGCGTCCGGTGCTGGCGCGTTCCACGCGATCCGTGACACTTCCGCGGTCAGAAGCGTACGACCCAGCTCGAAGATTCGCAGACCCGAATATATTTACCTCGCCAATGTCATGGAGACAATTAATTAATACGATTAATGCCAGCAATGAGCGCCCGTGACCTAACCCCGATGGACGGATCGACCCGTAGAGATACCGGACGGAGGAGTGGACCCGCCCCGAACTGTGGTCCGGACCTTATGCAACTTTCCGGGCTTCGGGCCGATTCTCGATTCAATTGGCGCCTCGTTATCCAAGCGTGATTTAGACAGGAAGATCGATCTGCTGATCGACGGGCTTGCAGCCGCCACTTTGATGATGGTGTCCACTCACCGAGCCGTTTAGGGCATGACCTGGCCTTTCATGGATGCCTCGGCGAAGGATCGTCTCGACGCCTAATCCCGGTTCGTGCGGCTCGAATTTCCACGACCTGCACGTATTGTGAGGGAACCACTGAGTGGCACCTACTATGCCGATCGTTCGCGTCAGCCGGCTGTATACCCCCCGTCGATGAGGAACGCCGCGCCGGTGACGAAGCGCGCCTTGTCGGAGGCCAGGTAGAGGATCGCATGGGCGACCTCCTCGGGCTCACCAATCACGTTCATCGGGTTCTCGTCCGCGAAGATGCGGCGGCCTTCCGCCGGCGCCAGACCACTCTGATGGACCACCGCCTCGAGCATCGGCGTTTCGATGACGTTGGGGCACACCGCGTTGACGCGGATGCCCTCGCGCGCATGGTCGAGCGCCATGGCTTTGGTCAAGAGCACGACCGCGCCCTTGCTCGCGCAATAGGCGCCCATCTTCGGCACACCCACGATACCCGCATCGGAAGCGACGTTGACGATGACGCCCCGGCCCTGCCGACGCATCGGTCCAAGCGCTGCGCGGCTCATGAAGAACACCGCATCGACGTTGGTCGCCATCGTCTCACGCCAGTGCTCATCGCTCGTCTCCTCGATCGTCTCGCAGTGGATGACGCCCGCATTGTTGACGAGGATGTCGAGCCCGCCGAAGCGATCCACGGCGCTTTCAACGAGGCGGCGGCAGAACGCGGCATCGCGCACGTCGCCGATGAGCACGGCCGACTCGGCGCCCGCGGCCTCGACGGCGCGGTGGACGCCCTGCAGCCGCGCCTCGTTGCGCCCGCTCAGCACCACATTGGCTCCCTCGCCCGCGAACGCCCGGGCCGTCGCCGCGCCAATGCCGGAGGTCGCCCCGGTGATGAGCACCGTCTTGCCCTGGAAGTCCATCGCCCCTCGCACGCCCGCGTCTCTTTGCCTCGATGCACGGTCCGGGGCTAGGATGTCATGCCCGCGGGCCGCCCTGAGCGGCAAGGGTACACGAAGAGTCGGCCCCTGGCACCGGGCGGGATGAAGCGCACGAGGGGACTGCGGTTGCGCGGCGGGCGGGATGCCAATACGATCGTGGCCATCTATTCGCCACCTGGAGCCCGAATCCAGTGGGCAGGGATTCGGCTGCGGCCCCTATAGAGCTCTTGCCATGACGTTTGCTGCGAAGCCGCTGACGCCCGAGCAGATCGCCCGGTTCCACGAGGACGGCTTTCTCATCGTCGAGCGGCTCATCGAGCCCGAGGATGCGGCGCGCGCCGCCGCCCGCTTCGAGCTCCTGTTCGAAGGCAAGTTCGAGACCGGGTTGATCCCCGACGACTGGAACTGGGGCGAGGGGGTGAACACGTCGCGCCTCAACCGGCAGATCAGCAACGCCTGGAAGTCGGACTACACGATCGCGAGCATCGCGCTCCGCCCCGGGATCGGGCTGTGGTGCGCCCAGCTCGGCGGCTGGCCCGGGGCGCGAGTCAATCAGCACGACCTGGTCTGGAAACTGCCGGGCTCGCTCGCGGTGAAGATGCATCAGGACATCATGTACGACCTCTGGGTCACGCCCAGTGAGCTCGTGTCCTGCTGGATCGCGCTCACCGACACCTCGCGCGAGGCGGGCACGATCGAGTATGCCCGCGGCTCGCACAAGTGGAGCCTCTTTCAACCCAAGTCGACCACCAAGTTCTATGGTGTCGAGGATTACACCGAGGAGCTGCGGGCCGCCGCAGCCCAAGCCGGCGCCGAGGTCGAGATCGTCCCGGTCGAGGTGCCGGCGGGTGGGGGCGTGTTCCACTCGGGGCGCACGTGGCACGGTTCGGGCCCCTGCCGCGATCCGGTGCGCGACCGGCGCGCGCTCGCCACCCACTGCTGCTCCTCGGAATCGCGCTTCAGTTCCGAGAACCTCACCGTGGGCATGGGGGCCGTGTTCAGCCGCTACAAGCGCTTCAACGACGACACCATGGACGAGAGCTTCTTTCCCATCCTGTGGACCGAGGACGGCCGGCGCTCCGTCTTCCTCGACGAGTACATGACCCGCGGCTCGGCCACGCGTGCCGCTTGAGCCCCGGCCCCGCAGATTGGACGCTCAGGGACGCGGTCGGCGTTGATCGCCCCGGGGATTGAACCATCGGTCGCGCGAGCCCGGTCGCACCCGCCATGAGCTTAGCGAGAGGCCGCCTCGCCTTCTCGGATCGTTTCAACAACCATTCTCTGGAAGCCACGCACCGCGCCCTCCCAATAGGGGGCGAAGCGCGGATGCACACCGACGCGATCGCGCACCTGGGCGTTGGCGTGCACGTATTTCACATAATCCTCGTCCTGCTGTGCGATGCGTTCCCAGGCCTCGAAATGGGCGCGGCGTTCATCCGCATACCGCGGATCCGTCGCCGCCTCGCCCACCAGGTAATAGTTGAAGACGAGGCGCGTGCGGTTCCAGCCGTCGGGAAGGAGGAGCACGAAGATTGCGTGATGGGCACTGCTCCAAATTTGCCCTGTGGGAAACAGATTGACCACGAAATACCGGTCGAGGCCGTCGCTTGGCGAGCGGAGCATGGTCGGGAGCGCGCGCGCCGGCGCCTCACCTGGCCGGTAGGTCACATCGAAGATCACCGCCGCGTAACAGCGATCGTGCGTGGTCCAGCGGCCGCGCCGCGCCTCGGCATCGAGCGTGAGCTGCGGATGACCCCAACGCACGTGATAGTCCTCGATCGCACCCTCGTGTGCAATCTTCCAGTTGCCCTCGTAGAGCCGCTCCCAGTGGCGTGCGAAGCGCAGCAGGGAGAAGTCGTAGTCCGCAAACAGCGCATCGACAGGATCACGGTACTCCTCGAAGGGCACCGCCCGTCCGTCAATGTTCACAAATATGAAATCATGCCACTGGGCAACGCGGAGGGGTTTCAAATGGCAGTCTCTGGGGAGCTCCCCTGTTGTCCCGCCGGTGCCGGGCCCGGCCATGTCGGGCGTGGCCACGAGGTGGCCGTCGAGGTCATAGGTCCAGGCGTGCCAGGGGCAGCGCAACTCCGTTCGGCCACGGCTGCGCTCGGTCACGAGACGCATGCCGCGATGACGGCAGATGTTGAAGAACGCGCCGATCTCTCCGCTCGCGTTGCGCACGAGCAGAAGCGGCCATTCGCCGAGTACGACCGGCAGAGCATCCCCCGCGTTCGGAATCTCGTCGCCCACGGCAACGGCGGCCCAGGAGCGCGGAAACAGGTAGCGGTTCTCGAGCTCGAAGAAGGCCGGCCCGTAGGCCGATCCGGGCAGACCCCGCGCCTCGCCAAGCGGCCGATCGAGTTCATCGAGCGAGCGCCGAGCGATGATGTCGTCGAGCCCCATCGTCGTCCTCGAAGGATCGTTCAAGCGAAATCTTGCCCTCAAACGCGAGCAGCCCGCAAGCACGGCCCGACACCCCCCGCGGCGGCGTGCCTTATGGACGCCCTATGGCTCGTTCCGTTCGGCTTTTCCCGGACCCGGCATAGCACAGGCCGGAAGTGCGGCTTGCGGAACCCTTCGCGGCTCGCCACGAGCGAGGCTATGCTTTGGCGATTGCGTCAAAAACGGTTTGACTCAGAGCATCCGATCGAACTCGTGACGGCATTCGACGAGCTACCCCTGCGCGAACGCTTGCGCCGACTTCGACGTGTGGCTCTGGAGGCGCGGGATCGCTACGCGATTCCAGAGAGCGCGCGCATCCGCCTGCTCAATCGATCGGAGAACACGACGTTTCGCATCGACGACCCGCTCTCCGGCGAGCGCTGGGTACTGCGCGTGCACCGGCCCGGCTACCATTCCCGCCGCGCCATCGAATCCGAGCTCGAGTGGCTCCTTGCGCTCAAAGCGGACGCGGGGATCATCGTGCCCGAACCGCGGGCCGGGCGAGACCGCGCCCTCGTGCAGACGATCGAGGTTTCCGAGGTCCCGGGGCCGCGGCACTGCGTTCTGTTCCAGTGGGTCGCTGGGCGACGGCCGCGTCCGAACCGCCTCACCGATTCGTTTCAACGCCTTGGCGCGCTTTCCGCCCGCCTGCACAACCATGCCCAAGGCTGGAAGCGGCCGCCCGGATTCGAGCGCTTCACCTGGGACTACGAGACCACGCTGGGGCGAGAGCCGCGCTGGGGACGCTGGCAGGACGGGCCGGAGCTCAACGCCGAGCTTTGCGAACTCTTCGCGCGGGCCGCGGCCCGTATCCGTACCCGCCTCGAGGACTACGGCAAGGGAGCCGAGCGTTACGGCCTCATTCACGCGGACCTGACGATCTTCAACCTGCTCATCCGCGAGAACGAGACCGCGATCCTCGACTTCGACGACTGCGGCTTCGGCTGGTACCTCTATGATCTCGCGGCAGCGCTCACCATGATCGAGCACCTGCCCGAGCGCCCCTTCCTCGTCGCCGCGTGGATTGAGAGCTACCGTCCGATCCGGCCGCTCTCGTGCGAGGACGAGGCGGAGATTCTCCCGACCTTCATCATGCTGCGCTGCCTTCTCGTGCTGGCCTGGCTTGGCTCGCACGCCGACAGCCCGCTCGCACGCGAACGCGGCCCGGGTTATGCGGCGGCGACGGCGGCGCTCGCGCGGGAGTATCTCGAGCGCTTCGGCTAGCTGGCCGCGGCCTGGTGGCGCGCGAAGCTCGAGGGCGATCTCCCGGGCGAGCGACCCTGCTGCGTCCCCCGAAATCGGCTCACGCTTGGAGCACTCGTTCCCAGGCTGTGACCCAATCGGCGAAGGTGACGATGTCGCCTTCCGTCTCCGCCGGGTAGGTTTCGAACGGGCCCGCCTTGTTGAGCCACCCCTCGACGTCGTCGTAGGGATAGAGCGCGCGGTTCTCCTCCGAGAGCAGCGGCACCGCGGACGACACCACGGCCCCTGTCGAATTGAGATTCGCCGTGTTGGCCTGCGCCTCGGCCGACAGCGCGTGATCGAGAATCTGATAACAGAGATCGAGTTTGGAACTCTCCTTGATCACGGCGAGCGCATCGACGAAGGTCAGACAGCCCTCCTTGGGCATGACCCACTTGAGCTCCGGCGCATCGGGCCCGGCCCAGACGCTGATCGGCTCCCAGGCCGAGGCGATCACGATCTCGCCCGTTGCAAACATGGTCGTGAGGTCGCCGTAGCTCGCGATCATCGTGAGCGTCTGCTCCTTCTTGAGCTTGATCAGCAGCTCGACCGCCTTGTCGAGTTGCGCTTGGGTTGCCCGCGCCGTGGTCTGGATGTCGTTGGCGGCGCGCACGGCCCACACCATGTTGCCCGTCATCTCCTGGATCATGCCCACCTTGCCTTTGAATTCAGGCTTGAACTGATCCATCCAGGATACCGGCGGCTCCGTGACCACCTCGGCGTTGTACATCAAAGGCAGCGAGCCCCACTCGAAGGGGACGGCAAAGACGTGATTGTCCTTGGTCACGCGGAAACGCTTCTGGATCGCCGGAAAGACGTTTTGCCAATTCGGCAGGCGTGCCAGATCGAGCGGCTCGACGATGCCCGCGTGCTCGAAAATCTGCATGTGCAGGTCGCCCGGCACGCCGATATCGAGCGTCCCCATGCCACCGCCCTGCGCCGCCGCAACGATGTCCTCGACCGAGCTGATATAGGTGGGCTGCAGGACGATGCCGTTCTTGTCGAACCAATCATCGACATTCATGCCGTCGTCGTAGCCTTGCCATCCGAGATAGTTCACCTCGGTCGCCGCCGATGCAGTGAGCGACGGCAAGCCCACCGAGGCCGTAACGCCTGCCACGACCGCGCCCTTGGCAAAGGCACGCCGGGTCATCGGCAGGCGCAAGCGCACAAGACCGAGTTCGTTCGCTGATACGAATGCCCTACGCCCGTTCGTCGTCATGTCTGGTTCCCTCCCTGAAGCAGCCAGCAACCGTGCCCGCCGGCATGGGCGATGCCGCGTGCAGCATACGTTGCCCGCAAAGGCGGCCAACACTTCTGCATGTTATGGCCATTGAACCGCCTGGGTCCGTCGTGCGCAAGGGGTCTTAGCCACTGGGCTGGCCGTAGAACCAGCCATCGGGCGGGACGGCGGCGCTCCCCGGCGGCCCATGATGCCCCGAAAGTTCTTTTCTGTTTTTCTCGCCCGGCTATTCTGCCGAACGTGACGATGCGGCTCATGTTCACGGCCATGCCGTTACGGCGGCCGGAAAGACACCTCGAGCCCAGGGAGCCCGACACTGCACCTCCGACACCACGCGCGGAAGCTAATGCTCGCGCCGTCGAGCACGGTGCTGCTCGTGTGCTTCGCTCTTCCTGTTGCGTACTTCTTCGTGGTCAGCTTCTGGCGAGTCGCGGCCGGACGACTCGTGCCCGACGCTACGATCGATAACTATGCGACCGTCTTCCGCAACTATTCGCACTCCCTTCTGTTCACCTTCGGCCTGGCCCTGGTCATCGCAATTGTCGTCACCCTCGTGGCCTTCGGCTTCGCCTACTCGTGCCGCTTCAAGGCTGGCCGCTTTGGTGTGCCGCTTCTCTTCGTTGCGCTCGTCACGCTATTCGGCGGCTATCTGACCAAGATCTACATGTGGAAGACGATCCTTGGCCAGAAGGGCATTCTCAACTCCGCGCTTCTCTCGCTCGGTCTGGTAGACGAACCCATCACCGCGTTTCTCTACAATCCCGTGGCGGTCGTCATCACGCTGGGTCACTACACGCTGCCTCTGGCGCTGTTGCCGATCTACGGCTCGCTGCGCTCGATTAAGGACGTGCCGCTCGAGGCGGCCCGCGATCTCGGAGCCAGTCGCTGGCGTGTGTTCCGCGACATCGTGCTTCCCCAGAGCCGTGTTGGCCTGCTCGTCGCCTTCGCCTTGACCTTCCTGTTTGCCGCCGGCGATTTCGTCACCCCCAAGATGGTGGGCGGCGTGCAAACCTCAATGATCGGTGTCTTCATCCAACTCCAGTTCGGGCTGAAGCTCAACCAGCCATTGGGCTCCGCATTGGCCTTCGCCGTGGTCGCCATCTGTGTCGCACTGATCGGCCTCGTCGCCGCGCTGATGACCCGGGCCCTCAAGCCGCGATGACGGACGTTCCGACCCTGCTCTGGCGCCTGTTCACCGCGGCAACGGTGGTGTTCATGATTTCGCCGCTGATCATCCTGGTGCTCTTCTGCTTCAGCGAGAACTCGCTGCTGATCTTCCCGATCAAGGGCCTCACCATCGATTGGTTTCTCGCCGTCTTCGACCGGAGTCAGTTTTGGGCGGCCTTGGAGAACAGCCTCATCGTAACCGGCACCGTGGGCGTGGTCTCGACGACTGTCGGCACCATGGCGGCACTCACCCTGGCCCGTGCCACACCCCGCTTCGCGAACGCCAGCCTGACGCTCGTCACCCTGCCCGTCATGCTCCCGCCGCTGGTGCTTGGCATCGCGCTTCTGACCGGCTTCTCGAGCGCGGGCGTCAAACTCGGCCTGCATACGGTGATCTTAAGCCATCTCGTTTTCACCCAACCGTTCGTGATCCTCATCGTGTACGCGCGCATGGCGCACTTTGATTATTCCATTGTTGACAGCGCGCGCGACCTCGGCGCCTCCCCGCTTCGGGTGTTCTTCGGCATTACGCTTCCCCTTACGCGTCCTACGATCATTGGCGCTGCCCTGATCGCCATGGCGCTTTCACTCGATGATTTCGTCGTCACTTTCTTTACGATCGGTGGCGGCAACACGCTGCCCACGTTCCTCTGGGGCATGCTGCGCAAGGCCGTGACCCCGCAAATCAATGTGGTGGCAGCAGTCATCATGGCCCTCACCATCACCGCGAGCCTCCTTGCCTTCCGCCTTAGCCGCTACCGTGGCTGAGCCGCGCAGCCCGCTTCCGGGCCGCCGGCTGCGAGCCGTGGGCGCTTGCCCGTTCGGATCGAGAGTGCAGCAACGGGTGCAGTTCTTGACCCTGCCCTTGATTTGACGCACCCTTTTCCTCAACTTCGAGGAGGGGGGAGGCACGCCATGTCGATCGGCTCGCTGAGCGTTGCACCGGATGAGGCCCTATCCCGCGGCGCCAAAGACTTGTCGGCGGAGCGGGTGCCCATCGTCGATATCGCGGCTCTGTTCGGCTCCGACCGTCGCGCCAAGGAAGCGGCCGCTGCCCGCATCGATATGGCCTGCCGCACGATCGGGTTTCTCTACGCGGTGAACCACGGCCTCTCGCCCGCGCACACCGAGCGGGTGTTCGCCGAGGCCCGGCGCTTCTTCGCTCTCCCGCTCGCGGAGAAGATGAAGATTCACGTGAAAAAGGTCCCGACGCTGACGCGCGGCTACGTGCCGATGATGGAGGTTCATGCCGACCGGTCGGCCAAGCCCGACTTCCATGAATCCTTCGAAAGCGCGCTCGAGCTGCCGAGCGACGATCCCGATCACGCAGCCGGGATCAGGCTCTACGGGCCCAATCAGTGGCCCCAGAGCCTCTCCGGGTTCCGGGAGACGGTGTACGGCTACTACGAGGCCCTGAACCGGCTCGGCCGTACGCTGTTCCAGGGCTTTGCCATCGCGCTCGATCTGCCCGAGGACTACTTCGAGGACAAGATCACGAAGCCTATGGCGGGGTTTCGCCTGATGCACTACCCGCGCCAGGAAAATCTGGCCGATCTCGCGAGTTGGGGCATCGGCGCGCACACCGACCAGGAGTGCTTCACCATGCTCGTGCAGGACGAAACGGGCGGGCTGCAGCTTCGGGATACGACGGGGGATTGGATCGAGGCACGCCCGATCCCGGGCACCGTGGTCGTCAACATCGGCGATCTCATGGCCCGGTGGACGAACGACCGCTACAAGTCGACGCTGCACCGGGTGCTCAACCGCTTCGCTAACCCGCGCTATTCGATCGGCTATTTCTTCGGTCCCGACTACCACACCGAGATTGCGTGCCTTGCAAGCTGCCGGGACCGCGAGCATCCGGCGAAGTATGCGCCGGTCAAGGCCGGTGAATTCTGCGAGGCCCGCG